>DCQT01000125.1:58451-73467 GCA_002323535.1 Bacteriovoracaceae bacterium UBA1511 | reverse complement strand
TGGGATCTTAAAGGAACCTACCCGAAGATTTTTGAAAATAAGAAATATGGTGATCAAGCAAAAAAACTTTTTGAAGACGCAAGCGCCTTACTTGAAGAAATCGTTGAGAAGAATATTTTTAATCTCCAATATATTTATGGGCTCTTTCCCGCGATAAGAGACGGACAATCAGTTTCTGTTTATGAAGATTCTAATAAATCTAAAAACCTAGAGACGTTTTGTTTTCTAAGACAGCAAGAAAGAAAAGAAAATGATACGCATTTTTACTCTCTATGCGACTTTCTTGAAGAAGAAGGCAACCAAGAGCAAAACTATCTCGGTGCATTTGTCGTGAGTGCAGGAAAAGAAGTTGAGGCATTTGCGAAAACCTTTGAAGTAAAAAATGATGACTATAGCGCTATCATAGTCAAAGCACTCGGTGATCGTTTTGCCGAAGGACTTGCTGAATACCTTCATAAAAAAATAAGAATTATTACTACCGGGGAAAAAGAAGATCTTTTTACAAATGAAGAGCTTATCAAAGAAAAATACCAAGGCATTAGACCTGCACCTGGCTACCCTGCCTGTCCTGATCACTCAGAAAAAAATAAGATCTGGAGCCTTTTAAAAATCAAACAGCAAAGCGAACTTGAGCTCACAGAGAACTGTGCAATAAATCCTCCATGCTCTGTATCTGGTTTTTACTTTACTCACCCTGAGTCGAAGTACTTTATGCTTGGAAAGATTGGAAAAGATCAGCTTGAGACATATGCAAAACTTAAAAATATATCTCTTGATGAAGCGACAAGATGGTTAAGTCCCAACCTTGAGGACTAATTTATTGTTTCAAAAAAGAGTAAGGGTCCAACTCTCCCTTATAAATTTGAATTTTTTGAGCAGTTGTGGGCTGAGGAGTCCCGATTAAATCAAGATAATTTCTAATACTCGCTGTTTTCATTGGATAAGGAATTTCTGCAGGTAACTTACTTCTAGGATCAACTGTCGATCGATGATTACCATCAAGTAGATATAACTTCCCATTTAATCCAACGCTAACAGGATAAAAATCTTTGCCCTTAAAGCTTGGGTCATTTGCCAATTTCGCAATATATCGATGGTCGAGTGGATTCCATGCGGGGTGCTCAAACAACTCCTTGGGTGCATTAAAAATTACAAATTTTCCACCACGCTTTTCTACGATCTTTCCATCAAAAACGATCTCGCCAATTTTAAATTTTATATTTTTACCACTTTTAGAAATAACAAGAATATCTTGAAAGAAATTAGACTCCCAATATTTGTTCGCATTAGATATTAACAAACCATGTGAATAAGACTCTTTTATGGAGTCTTTTTTGGTGCTTGATAGTTTTTCGTATTCCGCTAAACGCTCATAAATAAAATCTTTATATGTTCCCTCTTTGCTACCGATTGCCTCGAAGCGAAGGCCTTCAAAAACATTTACAAAAATTGAATCTTTGAGCTTACTATTAACACCAAAAACTTTATCTCTTAGTTCTATTACATGCCTGGAATCCTTTGGTGTGTTTTTTAATACCTCTAGAAAGCTTTTTGGAAGATTACTTAATAAAAATCCATATTCGTTAGACCCAGTATTAGAAAATGTGACCTTCTTACTTTTTGGAAACTTAGATGTCTTAAATTGAAACAGATCGTTTTTCACATTTTCAGAAAGAGTGATACTTATGGAAGGTTTGAAAAAAACAGATTTTAATCGCTCAAAAAATGTGGGACAACTTGCACTTAGCGTGCTGGAAAAACTAACCAAGACAACTATTTTGAAAAGAATGAGTCTCATTATTTTCAATATATACTAATTAAAAATTACCCCGACTTTAATGAAAAATATTCAGATTAAGACCCTAAACTATCTACTGAAAACCTAGATAACCTACTGTAATCACATCCCGCATAAACAATCAATTTTTTTGAAAACCCTACTTTAGGTCTATTTTTTCTCATTGAGCTTAGTAGTGAAGTTAACTCCGCTTTTTTACATTGAAGAAGCTTTTCCTCAAAAGGGCTCATCCAAATCCCCTCCATCACAAAATCCATCACAAAATCTTTTCTCAAAAGATAAGCTCTAAAAAGATCTCTTAATATGTCACTTACTTCTTCTTCAAGATTCTCTTTATTAGTGTTTACTTTTTCAATCTCAGCTTGGTTAAGTTTAATTCTTTGTATGCTATCAAAATGAAGAATATTTTTTGTTTTGAGGTTCTCAATTATTTTTAAAATAAATTTTTTATTAAATGACATGAAAGCCATTACTTCTTCTATATTCAACTCTCTTTGATCTTTAATACAATCGATCAATTCTCTTTCGGGTAAAAGAAGGCTACTCATTATTTTCTATCCTCAGTTAAAAAATAAAAATAAGATAAATTTCTTTTCTCCATTTCTCTGCTATTTATTTTTTTATCATCAGAAGGCTTACTTTTTCCTAGAACAAAATCATAAAAAAAATCACTAAAATTAGATCCAAATTTCTTTTTTATTAATTGATTTAAAACTTCTGCTTCCTTCCACTTTAAATCAGCGCCGTTTAATATTCTAAACACTCTTGTTTTTTGAATATTTGTTAATGCTGCCAATTCCGCAAGAGACTCTTTGGAATATACTCTTCTAAAGGTCTTCACAATTTTCTCCTCGCTTTTCACAAACTCCCCCCTTTTGTTCTGAGCTGATTAACCACAGCTTTTTAAATAAAAAAAGAGGGAGACAAATAAATCTCACGATGAGACATTTTTTAATCTTGTCCTTTTAAAAATGGCCCTATCCAGTCATAATCATTAAATGGATATCAAAGTTATTTCGACAAATATCAGATTTGAAAATAAGGCAGATGAGATAAATAATTGGCCTAACAGAAAACAAATTTGGGCAAAGACTATCTTGGATCAAGACCCTGACTTTATTTGCACCCAAGAAGGAAGAAGACCGCAGCTAGAGGATGCTGAAAAATCTCTTAAAGATTTTCACCTTGCTTTTAAGGAGCGCTCCTGGATCGCTGAGAGAATGTATCCATGTATTTTTGTGAATCATTCATGGAAAGTTTTAAATGCCGGCGATAAATGGCTCTCCTTAACGCCTGATATTCCAGGAAGCTTAAGTTTTGAGTCTATGTTTCCGCGGTTGATGACTTTCGCTCACTTAAAAAATAAAAAAAACTCAAAAGAAATTTTAATTGTGAACTGCCACTTGGACCACATGAAATCTTCTACTCGAGATGGGCAATCTAAAGTATTGATAAGTGAAATCAATAAAATAAAAAAAGAAAACGTTTCTATTATTCTCACAGGGGATTTTAACGAGTCTCCTTTTGAGGCGGTAAGAAAAAATATTGACCAAAGCACTATTTCTTTTAAGGACCCATGGATAAATCTAAATAAAAAAGAAGAGGGAACCCATCATAAATTCACAGGAGATAATAGTTCAACGAAGAGAATAGATTGGATTCTAGCCTCGGAAAACTTAATCTCAACTGACGCAAAAATTTTAAAAGATCATGACAATAGCATCTACCCAAGTGATCACTTCCCAATCTTTTCTAAATTTACACTAAACTAGATTTTTGCTCCAAGCGTAGCTCCAAGCTTGACATAAGTCTCAATACCATTTCTTGTGTTATCAAGAATGTCTTTCGAGGGGGACCATTTGCCCTTCTCACCAAAGACGATCACCGTACTGCCACCAAAGAGAAAATATCCTTTTTCATCACCCTTGTTAAAAATTTTTCCCGAATGCGACTGAATAATTTTACCAACCATCATCGCACCAACTTCAACATAAGCAATCTTTCCAAAGTTTTCTGTTTCGATGATTGAAACAAAGCGCTCGTTATCCTTAAAAATATTTTGATTTGCTTTAAGAGCAATTGGATTGACGGAGTGAAAAGCCCCATGAACCGGATAAGACTCAATGACCTTACCAGAGTCAGGAAAATGAAACCGGTGATAATCAACCGGGCAAAGTCTTGCTAATAGTGCCGGCCCACCCTCAAAGTCCTTCGCGATATCATCATTTTTCAATAGTGCTTTTGCATCCCAAAGGCTTCCTTTTACTGGGATTGAGTCCTCTGAGGTTAATTGATCATAGGCAAAATATCTTGCCTCACAAGGAGAACTAAAATCAGAACTGACGTTAGAAAAGTTTCTTTTCCCCTCTCTAAAGCGCCGAATAAAAAATTGATTAAAACTGGAATAAGGATCAGATTCATCTCTTCCCTCCTCAGGTAGAAACTCATCCATATTAATGCTGTAATTTTCTATAAATGGTTTAATTTTCTTTTTGCTGCCAGCGGAATCCTGTTGGCCTCCGTACACCTTAGAGACGAGCCTGGACGCCAATGCTCCAGATATCATCTTCCCAACACTTGTCTCATAAAGAAGCTCTATGGCCTTATCCCCATATACTTTTTCGATACATTCCTTCGAATTTTCGCGATCAATAAACTTAATTTCCATTTTTTTCCTGAGAAGAATTTTATATAATACTCCTTAATTAACCGCTTTTTATTTGTATTGTCGAGAGGTGCCCATGATTATGAAAAAATTCGTCCTTTTTGCTCTTTTCTTCTCTATAACTGTGCAAGCGAACTTATTTTCCGACGATCAAAAAATGCTTACTGAAAATGAAAGAAACAGTGTTTCCGTATTTGAAAACACTGTTAGCAGCGTTGTAAACGTTTCTAGTATTACAAAAAGAGCATCTCGCTCTTCTTTCTTCTTTGATATGCCTGACACCGAGGTTCCAGCAGGTGCGGGGAGCGGATTTGTTTGGGACAAAAACGGGCATATAGTCACAAACTTTCATGTCATCCAAAGTGGACAAAAGTTTCAGGTGTCTTTTCATAACGACAAAAAACTCTACGAAGCCAAGCTCGTTGGTGTCGAGCCAAAAAAAGATATAGCCGTTTTAAAGCTTGTAAGCAAACCTAACTCCCTCCAATCAATTTCGAAAGGGAAATCAAAAAACCTTAAAGTTGGTCAAAAAACACTGGCCATCGGAAACCCTTTTGGGCTTGACCACACGATGACAACCGGAATCGTTTCCGCTGTTGGAAGAAAAGTAAAAGGTATCGGTGGAGTAAAAATTCACGACATGATTCAAACAGATGCGGCAATTAATCCAGGGAACTCAGGTGGGCCTTTAATTAACTCAAGAGGCGAGCTCATTGGAATGAATACCCAGATTCTTTCTGGCTCAGGAACTAGTTCTGGCGTTGGATTTGCCGTTCCAGTAGATACGATAAATAGAATCGTGCCTGAAATTATTAAACATGGAAAAGTCATTAGGCCTGGTCTTGGAATCGGCATCCTGCCAGAGCACATCAAAAGCCGTTTTGGCGTCGAAAAAGGAATTGTCATTAGCCACGTAGACCCTAAAGGAGGCGCAGCAAAAGCAGGGCTTCAAGGAGTTGGACAAGATAAATGGGGAAATATTTATCTTGGAGACATTATCACAAAAATTGATGGCAAAGCTGTTGATAGCTTTGATGATATTTATCATGCGCTGGACAAATATGAGGTAGGCGATCACGTTAATGTCGAATACATACGTGACGAAGAAAAAGAAAGTGTCAGATTAAAACTTATGGAGTTATAGCTCTTTTGGAATATTAAGTGAGTCAAAACTAGTTTTTCGAAGCTCTCCATCAGAAATTCGAAAAATATTTTCTGAAAACCTTCTCACCCAAAGAGAGTTATGTGTGTTTATTAAAACACCTTTATTCTCATGAGAGATGATATTTTTAATCGTTTCAGCAACCTCTAGTTGAGACTCAATATCAAGGTAAGTCGTCGGCTCATCTAAAAATACAAGAGGAGTATCAAGACAAAAAGCACGGGTAATCATTGCTCTTTGAAGCATTCCATCACTAATCTCGCTAACTCTTTTTTCAAGAAAATGAGTTATTTTAAACAATTCACAATACCTACTTTTCGCCGCCTCTTTTGCTTCATCACTTAGGCATCGGCGATCAATACTAAAGTTAATAATATCTCTCACTTTTAATTCAGGCGACACTGAGCTATTGGCGAATAAAGGAGTTATGGATTGAGCGATTATTGATGAATTAAGATACTGTATCGGTTTTCCACCAATTAATATTTCTCCAGAAATAATTGATGAAAGGCCAAAAACAGATTTTAAAAGAGTTGATTTACCGGCACCATTTTTACCAACTATCGTTACAGCCTCACCTTTGGATAAGGTTAAATTTACACCAGCGATGATTCTTGTTTTTTTATACCCAACGACCACTTCTTTAAACTCAAGCATTATTGAGCCTCCATGAATTTCGAAGGAGCACGTAACCAACAATCGGAGTTCCAATTAAACCAATAACCGTATTAAGAGGAAGGCTTGAAGACAAGATGTGTGAGCTCATAAAGTCAGAAAAAACCGCAAGTAAACCTCCGGAGATAAAACTAAGAGGTACTAGCTTAGAATGATCTGAGTCGTTAAAAATAAAGCGGACCAAATGAGGCCCCATCATTCCAATAAACACAACCGGTCCACAATAAACGCCACTAACACCTGCGATAATACCAACCATCAATATAAGAAAGCGTTGATACTTTTTTAAATTGAGCCCAAGAGATGCTGCGTAATTCTCCCCAAGAAGAAGGTAATTTAAATTTTTTGATGATTTATAAATAAAAAGAAATGGAAGAATAACTGCCACCAGGTAAAACAAAAAGTTATAACCTAGAACCTTTTCGAAGCTTCCAAAGGAAAAGAGTAAATAACTCTTAAGCTGTTGCTCACTTCCAAAAGTCATTAAAAAGCTTATTAATCCTGAAGATAAATAAGAAAAAAGAAGCCCAAAAATAATTAGATAAATACTATTTTGGAAGAATCTATTAATTAGTAAAAGAAAACTAAGTGATAGGACAGCACCCAATACACCAAGGAAAACTAAAGAGAACTCTCCTAAATTGACCCCAATAAGATTAACCCCAAAAACGCCAAGAGCAATTAATAAGTTAGCTCCACTATTAACGCCTAAAAGAAATGGATCTGCTAATGAATTTCTAAACCAAGTTTGAAGAACAAGTCCACAAACGGCAAGTCCCCCACCGGCAATTAAGGCAGTGGACACACGAAATAAACGAAGCTTAAAGATTAAATTAGAAAAATCTATCTCTCCAACATCTAGAAACAAATTTAAAGCTGAAGAAAGTAACAATAAGAGTATGAATATGATTGACCTATTAAATCTCATAACTTCTCATACCACTTAAGATTAAGATAAGACTCAGAATTAGAGGACATAATTTGCCTCAAATCATTTAAAACATAATCAGCTCGAAGCGCTCCCGTTTGCCAAAAATCATTAGAGCCCTTCCGGTCAACTTTATTTGTGATATTAAACACGCGTAAATTTTTAAAATGACCTTTAGATACTCCTAAATATTTAAAAAGTTTCTCAGCATTTTTTTCATTACTTTGAGGAAGCCAAATATCTGCAGCTTCAAGTGATTTAATTATCTGATCCCTAGAAACTTTTTTTCGACCTTTTACCCCTTGGCTGAGGAGAGCCTTAACTCCTAAAGAATCTAACATTTTATAAATATAAGAGTTCTCTCCTGGGATATACCAATTTCCCTCATACTCTTGCGCCACTAACACTTTCAAACTGTTAGGCATTTCATTTTTTTTGGATAATTGTTTATTATAGTTTTTCTCAATGTCTAAAAATATTTTTTCAGATGGCTCGAACTTTCTAAAAACAATCCCAAAAACCTTCAACCACTCAGCCTTTGCCAAAGGCGATTGCTCCATAAATTCATGGACAATAAAAATAGGATAATTAAATTTAAAAAGTTGATGAAATAAATCCTTATCAGAATTATTTAGACTGTATCCAAATAAAGTAGAAAGATCAGTTTTTAGAATTTTCTCAACACTGGGACTTGAGCCAAGGTCATTCACTGGCTTTTTTCCAAATGATCCTTCAAAAAAATTTCTTTTTCCAAAAACGGATTTAATGCTACTTTTCATTCCAAGAGCGTCGACGAATGGAAAGTATGTTGTGGAAACTAATCCAATAGCACTGGGTAATGCTATTTTAGTCACATCATCACAAGAGTGCTCCACATCAATTGAATAACGAGCGCTAACACTTTTATTACTATTCAAAACGTCAACAAACCAACCGTTTTTGGTCTTATGAGTTTTAAAAAACTCTGCATATTTATTTTTTATAAGCTTCGCATTTGAAAAGGGCTCACATGAAAGAAGTGAGCCCGAGTAAATTAAAAATATAATAAATATTATTTGTTGCATTTAGCTTAAATTTGGATCCATTGCATCTCTGACACCCTCACCAATAAGGTTTAATGCCGTAAGTGTAAAAAATAGACAAAGTGATGGATAAATAGCAAGCCATGGAGCGATTGAATAATTTTTTTGAGCTTGCGCTAATAACTCTCCCCAGCTCGGAGTCGGAACCTCAAGACCAAAGCCTAGGTAATCTAAACTTGCAAGACCTGATATCCCCGCCGCAATAGCAAAAGGAGTAAAAGTAATAAGGGGCGTAAGTGAGTTAGGTAAAATGTGTTTAAATAAGATTTTATATTCACCAACACCAAGCGATTTCGCCGCCTCGACAAACTCTCTTTTTCTATTCTTTAGAAACTCAGCGCGCACGTAATAACTGACAGGTATCCAACCAAAAATACTTGAGATGAGCACAAGCCAAAATAAACTTGGTTCAAAGATAGATATTAATATAATCAAAAGGAAAAACTGAGGAACCGTACTTAAAATTTCAACAGCACGTTGAGACAAGAAGTCGAATCGCCCCCCATAATACCCCATTAATCCGCCTATAAAAGTGCCGATTATGTAAGTAATAACCCAAACAAGAAGCGCATAACTTATCGAATATTTAAATCCATACAGAAGTCTTGCAAGAACATCTCTTCCCCGGTCATCAGTGCCCATTAAGTTAACACCACTTGGTGCTGATGGGTAAGAATCCACTTCTTTATTACTTTCAAATGGATCCCATTTCACCACAGGCCAAATTTCTGAACTAACATCTTCTTTGTTTAAATTCTTCCAATCAATAGTTAGTGAATCTGTAATCCCCAACTCTTTTGGATGATAAGTTTTAAAGATGGGAAAATATCCTTCGCCTTTGTAGTTCATATAAAAAGGCTTTGAATTTGAAATCAATGGCGCAATAAATGTTAAAAGAATTGACAGTGCTAATAAATATACTGATGCCACTGCCAACTTTCTTTTTTTAAAACGACGGTAGCGCTTCAATGTTAATTCATTGGATATTAGGTGTTTTTCTATCATGAGAAGTCTATCCTTGGATCAACGAGGACATAAGCCAGGTCACTTATTAGATTACCAATTAGCATTAAAAAACTTTGGATAAAAACCGACGCCATAATGACGTTATAATCTCTTTCTAAAACAGCTTGATAGCTCATTTGGCCGATTCCATCTAGGTTAAAAATAACTTCGATTAAAAGAGACCCAGCAAAAAAGATTGTTAAAAAGCCTCCAATGCCAGTGACGATTGGTATCAATGCATTTCGAAGAGCATGCTTTAAGTAAACAACTTTTTCAGATAAACCTTTTGCTCTAGCCGTCCGAATGTAGTCTTTTTTAATTTCTTCAAGAAGAGAGTTTTTCATTAGCATCGTTAGCATTGTGAAACTACCAACCATGTAGCACGTTAGTGGTAAAACAAAGTGATGGATACGATCCCAAAGTATTCCAAGAGCAGTAAAATCATCGTAATCGTCACTCATTAAACCTTGAACAGGAAACCATTCAAAATAATTTCCGGACGCAAAAAATTGAATAAGAAGGATACCAAGCATAAAACCAGGTATTGCATACATGGCGAAAAGCACGACACTAGAGGTTAGATCAAAACGCGTGCCATTGGTTATCGCTTTGTAAACGCCAAGAAAAATACAAACCAAATAGGTGAGAATTAAATTGGCGATCCCAAACTGCAAGGAGACGGGAAACTTAGACTTTATTACATCTAGCGCTGGCTCCTCATAAGTAAACGACTCTCCAAAATCAAATTTAGCTAAATTTTTAAGCCAAATTAAGTATCGAACATGCATTGGTTTATCAAAGCCATATTGCTTCTTGAGAGCTTCTACAACCTCAATAGAAACACCTCCGTCCTGGGTTCCCGTTGCCGAGGAACTATTGACAGACTGTGCGCCAGTCGCTGCGCCCCCAAACCTTAACGCCTGAAGCTTCTGCTCAATTGGACTTCCTGGAGCAAGATTAATGATTGTAAAAACAATCATAGTAACCCCTAGCAAAGTAGGGATCATAATTAGCAACCTTCTTAAAATATAATTTCTCATGATTACTTACTTACCCACCAGTAGTCTGTACCAATACCAAATGTAAAAGTATCTTTAGGCCCTTTCATTCTTTTTGTGTGGCCATAGAAATTATATTCAGCGTTGAATAAAAACAAGTAAGGCACATCGCTTGCAATTTGCTTATATACTTTTCTTAGAACTTTAATTCTCTCATCACGATTAAGAGTCTTTCTTGCTTGATCAATCAACTTATCTACGTTTTTGTTGGAATAGCTAACAAAGTTTGAGCCAGACCCTGCAATAGAGTCAGAATGCCATATTTGTTTTGGATCATTATCAATAGCACCTCCGCCCCATCCAAGACGAACTGCTTCAAAATTTCTTTCATCCAAAAGCTTGATAAATGTATTCCACTCAACAATTTTGATCCTTACATCAATCCCTGCTTTCTTTGCATCCTCTTTGAAAATAGTTAGATATTTCTCAAAGTCTTTATTTGGCTCAAGAAGGGTGAAAGAAAAATTCACTTTTTTACCATCAATCTTCTTATCAAGAATCATGTCACCATCAGAATCTTTCCAACCCTCTTTTCTTAAAAGCTCAAGAGCTTTTTTTGGATCAAACCCAACTGGCTTAACGCTAGGGTCTGCATAAATACTTTGTCTGTACCAAGGGCCCGTCGCTGGAACACTCATCCCATAAAGAAACTTCTCAATCATCAAAGGCCTATTCACAAGGTGGTAAAGAGCTTTCCTAACATTAACGTTTTTAAAAAGTTGGTTTTTTAAATTCATCCCAATAAAACCATATGACTTAGGCGACTTATTAGAATACTTCTTCTTGAAAACTTCTTTACCCCACTTTTTTCCACCAGTTTTTTTGAAAAACTGTTCTGCGGTTAAGCCTATAAAATCAAGCTTTTCTTTTTCTAGTAATGTAAGAGTTAGGTTGTCATCTTTAGAAACTTTCATTCTAATTTTTTTGAAGTTGTATAGTGGCTTAAACATTGATTCATCTTTACCCCACCAACTAGAATTTCTAACTAATTCAATCTTTTTTCCTCTTTTGTATTTCTTTAAAACGTAAGGACCTGTTCCAACAATAGATTTATTAAGTTTTTTAAGATTTTTCTTAGATGTATCTGAATAGATGTGTTTTGGTACAATCGACATACCTGCAGCAGTCGAGAAGTTACCAAAATAAACTGTTTTGATATTAAACTTTACTTTATTTGGTGCAAGAATCTCAACGGATCCGATATTTTCATAGTATGGCTTTAAGCGAGCTGTCTTATAAGTGTTGTCTTTATCCATGATCGCATCAAATGTGAATTTAATGTCTTCTGCTGTGAAAGGCTTTCCATCATGCCACTTAATTCCGTCTCTGAGTGTAAAAGTAATAGACTTACCATCTTTTGCTTCATCCCAACTTTTTGCCAAACGTGGTTGCCATTCATAGGTTTCAATATTTCGATCACACAAAGACTCAAGTGTGTAGGAGTGAACTTCTGCGGCGTAAACGTCAGTATATGAAAACGGATTTATTGTTGGAGGAAAACTTCCTAATCTGTAGTTATAGGTACCGTCTTTTGGTGCGTTTACATTTCCTAGCTTATCAGGAGTAACTGCAATTGATGCAAAAGAGATCAAAAATAAACAAATAATTGCTAAAAATTTCATTTCGCTGTGCCTTGGGTATAAATTATTAAAATTCCTAAGACACCATATACTAAAAAGTGAATAAAAATGGAAATTTAGCGTAGTTCCGATTTGGAATAATCTAAGCTCCACCTTTCATCAACGTCATTTGTATCGTGAATTCGATACTTTTCGAGCTTGAAGTCTATTTCATCTAGTTTACTGGAGAAATTTTTAAAGTTTTGGGTGTCCATAATTTTTTCAGACTCCAGTGCTAAAAGAGCCTCCTGACGCTCCGCCTCTAACTTGCTGCTCAGCGTGTCATATCTAAAATTTACAGCACTTTCCCTCTCCACAAATGTTGTCAGTCGTTTTTTTACCCTTTTTAGTTTTCCAAAAATCGCCAATCTTTTTTTGTTCAAAACATTAATCAATTCTTGAGCTGAAATAATATTTTTTTCTAAATCAGTTGAAATAAAATCCGCATTAATTCCCAAAGACAGGTTTTGGTACCTTGAGCAATTTTCAATATGAGGGACCTTCAAAAGAAAATGATTCACTGACTTTGAAAGGACAACTCCGTCACAGTAGTAGTTCAAACCTATATTAGTCCTAAATTTAACAGAAGTTCCGGGGGTCAAGAACCGAGCATTTGGAAAGTTAACTCTAAATTTTAACAGATGGACTTCTTTTTTTACTGAGTACAGCCTTGCCTTAAACTTTGAAAGGTCCGCAAAGCCTATTGTTGGGAAAGTAAATATAAGAATAATTATACTTTTAAGCACCATATATAGTTTGCCAGAATTTAAAAACGCCATCACAAGGAGGAATATTATTTCTTTTGAACAACGATTGAAGAGATCTTTCTATTTGTGTGGAACATTTCTTGAAAGTAAATAATTCTCTCATTCCTAAAAAGTGAAATCAGCTCATTTTCTTGAAGTAAATAATCTTTATTTTTTCTCGATTCAATAGGGTCATTAACAGTAAAGTTTTCAAATATTATGTACCCCCCAGGCTTGACCCATTTTTTTATCTTCTTGATTAGCTTTCTTTCAAGGAAGTAATAACAAAGTACCACATCAAATTCATTTTCTTTAAACTCGTACTTCATAAGGTCCGAAAGAATTGCTTTAAAGGATACATTATTTTCCTTCGCCAAGGCATTCGCTTTTTTAATTGCGACAGATGATATATCTATTCCGGTAACATCATGCCCTTTCTTGGCCATAAAGACAGTATTTCTCCCCTCACTCATCGCTAGGTCTAGAACCTTAAGCCTTTTTTCGGGTAATAATTCTGCGTATTTTGTCAGTGAGTCTGCTGGATCTTTTCCAAAAATATATTGCTCAGAGGAGAATTTTTTGTCCCATGAAACCTTGCCATCCTCTACATTTTTCCTGCCTCTTAGTATCTCAAGTCTTCTAGAGTCTATCCCCTGGGAATCTGCTATAAGAAAAATCAATAATAAAATCGCACGACAAATCATTTTTTGATTATTTCATTATTTGCTTCACTTAACAAATGGCGGAGGGTCCTCTTCTAATTCATCAATAGATATCGCAGCAGTCAATTCTTCCTCTTCATCTTCATCTTTAATTGGTTTCTCTTCCTCTGACTCAAGTTCAATGTTTAAGACATCATCAACACTTTCTGACTCCTTTTCAGAGTCAGCATCCTCATCTTCACTAGATCCGAGAAGGTCCATCTTGATAACTTTATCAACAAACTCCGTATGTATGTCGTTGATGAGCTTTAAGGATGTAGAAAGTTTGTTAGTAACAGCACTGGGCATATCCTCAGTCATCTTAAAGTAAAGAAACAAGTCAAGGACCTCGTGATAAAATTTACTTATTATTTGAAGGTGTTCATTATCAATTAAAGCTAAATCAGAGCCTGAGATAGTGTTGTATCTAGAATAAAAAATTTCATCGAAGTGTTTTCTCGTTCTTTCTAGCGAGAAAACCCGCATGTATCCTTCTTGGTGGAAATTAAGACGATGAACTAATTCATTCATGTCGTCTTTTATTACTCCTAAAATATTTTTTTCCAACATATAGAACCTTTTAGGTTAATTGCTTTATGCTAAGTTTTGACCTTCTTCCTCCCGGCCATTTAGAGTTAATTTTTAAGAACTCATGGTATGACTTAGAGATTTGCTCACTCATTTTTAAAAAATCAATTGGTAGACTATAGCAATGGTAGTTTCTTATCTGTCCCCATATTGCATCTTTTTGAAGATTATAATTAAACTCAATTAAATTAATTTTTTTACTAAGAAGAGCGTATTTAAAATACTTTCGCTTGAGTTCACGAATTTTTCTAATTGACTTGACTGAGTTACCGATACAAACCAAGGTTCCCCGCTCCTTATATGAAATATAATCTAGGTTTAAATTATTAACAGGGACTAAAATAAAATTATGGGCTTGCAAATGAAGACAAAGACTTATTTTCAAGCTGTCCTCAAGGTTATAATCTAGTAAATACAAAATTTTTTCTTTCACTAAATCTTTTCGGAAAAAAAAACAAAAAAAACCCCCCGATATATAACTAGGCAATTTTTTCCATAAAAAAGGGAGGCAAAGCCTCCCTGATTTAATACTGAATGGTTTTTTGGACTACATCATTCCTGGCATTCCGCCCATTCCACCCATGCCACCTGGCATTGCTGGTGCACCTGCGCCTTCTTCTTTTGGAAGATCAGCAATCATTGTTTCTGTCGTAAGCATTAATCCAGAAACTGAAGCAGCATTTTGAAGTGCTGAACGAACAACTTTAGTTGGGTCAATAATACCCGCTGCAACTAGATCTTCGTAAGTATTTTCTCTTGCGTTGTAACCATGTGTTGTCTTTTTTGTTCCGTAAACTTCGTTTACAACGACAGATCCTTCAACACCTGCGTTATGAGAAATTTGTCTTAGAGGCTCTTGAACAGCTCGTTTAACAATTTTAATACCAAAAGTTTGCTCGTCGTTAGTTCCAGTCAGAGACTCTAGAGCTTTTGAAGCATGTAAAAGTGCAGAACCACCACCAACAACGATTCCTTCTTCAACAGCTGCT
>DCQT01000125.1:57498-58137 GCA_002323535.1 Bacteriovoracaceae bacterium UBA1511 | reverse complement strand
AACAGCTGCTCTTGTTGCATTAAGAGCATCTTCTACTCTGTCTTTTTTCTCTTTCATTTCAGTTTCAGTTGGAGCTCCAACGTTGATTACAGCGACACCACCAGCAAGCTTCGCTAGTCTTTCTTGTAGCTTTTCTTTGTCGTAATCAGAACTTGTCTCTTCAATCTGAGCTTTAATTTGAGAAACTCTAGCGTCAACGGCTGTTTTTTCTCCAGCTCCATCAACGATAGTTGTATTTTCTTTGTCGATAGAAACTCTTTTTGCAGTTCCTAGGTGCTCAAGCTCAGCAGCTTCAAGGCTCATTCCAAGCTCTTCAGAAATTACTGTTCCGCCAGTTAAAGTCGCAATATCTTTTAACATCTCTTTTCTTCTGTCACCAAATCCTGGAGCCTTAACAGCCGCAACATTTAGAGATCCTCTGAGCTTGTTAACAACAAGAGTTGTTAACGCTTCACCTTCTACGTCTTCAGCGAGGATAAGAAGTGGCTTACCTGTCTGAACAGCTTTTTCTAGGATTGGAAGAAGTTCTTTCATTGAGGAAATCTTCTTGTCAGTGATTAGAATATTTGGAGAATCAAAAGCAACTTCCATTTTCTCAGTATTAGTTACAAAGTATGGAGATAGATAACCTCTATCAAA
>DCQT01000125.1:0-57174 GCA_002323535.1 Bacteriovoracaceae bacterium UBA1511 | reverse complement strand
ATTGCATTCCTTCAACAACGTCTAGAGTTGTTTCAGCAGTTTTAGACTCTTCAATTGTGATAACACCGTTATTACCAACTTTTTCCATTGCCTTTGAAAGTAATTCACCAATTTCATGGTCGTTGTTACCAGAGATAGTTCCAACCTGAGCAATTTCTTCAGAGGTCTTAATTGTTTTTGTCATTTTTTGAAGCTCAGATGTAAGAGTAGTCACCGCCAGGTCAATTCCTCTTTTTAGCTCCATAGGGTTATGTCCAGCCGTAACAAGCTTTGCACCCTCTCTATAGATAGCTTGAGCTAAAACAGTTGCAGTTGTTGTCCCATCACCAGCATCTTCATTTGTTTTTTGAGCAACTTCTTTAACCATCTGAGCGCCCATATTTTGAAAGTTATCCTCTAGCTCAATTTCTTTCGCCACAGAAACACCGTCTTTTGTGATGTGTGGTGCACCAAATGACTTTTGGATAACTACGTTTCTACCTTTAGGTCCTAAAGTTACACGAACAGCGTTTGCCATCGCGTTAACACCTTCAAGGATTAAATGTCTTGCATCTTCTGAATATTTTAATTCTTTCGCCATGATTAGCTCCTTCTAAAAATTTTTAATTATTGTAAAACACCTAAGATGTCGTCTTCTCTCATGATAAGGTAGTCTCTTCCTTCTACCTTGACCTCTGTTCCAGCATACTTACCAAAAAGAATCTTATCCCCTTCTTTAACCTGAAGTGCTTGAACTGTTCCATTGTCTAAAGTTCTTCCTGGGCCAACTGAGACGATTTTTCCTTCAGACGGCTTTTCCGTGTTGTTGTCTGGAATGATGATTCCCGCAGCTGTTTTTCTTTCTTCTTCTAGTCTCTCAACTAAAACTCTGTCAGAAAGTGGTTTTACTTGCATATGATCCTCCTAAAATTTAGGACCCGAAAAGAGTCCATATGATCAATTTTTTATTCCGAAATAATTTAATAGCATGCGCTCGAGTGTCAAGGTTTCAAAAGTAAAATATTAGGAGAATTTTTTTCACGCCAATTGCGCAATAGTGAAAAAGGAAATATTTTTACCCACAAAGAAAAAAATCATGAAAAAAAATAAATTTCTCAATAGTATCAATAACTTGCGACAATATATTGTCCAGAAAACCGTTGAGTCCTCTAATGCTGAGGAGAGAGCTTACTTTGCCCTAACCCTTGTAACTGGTGTTTTATCAGCACTGGTTGCCGTCGGATTTTATTACGCGGTGAAGAAAATTAAAGTCATTCTTGGCACGAATGATTCATTTTCGGGCTTCGCAACAATTTCAGGAGCAGCTGCGATTTTAGTTTCTGGCTACCTGACAACAAGAGTATTTCCCAAAACTGAAGGCTCTGGGATTCCAGGTGTTAGAATTTCTCTGGCCGTTTTTCATGGTCATTTAAGCTTAAAAGATACAGTCGCAAAGCTAGTGACCTCTATTTTGAGTCTTGCCTCAGGGTTTTCCCTTGGAAGAGAAGGACCCACTGCCGCCATTTCTGCAGGAATTGGATCCTCTCTAGGCCGATTTTTCCACTTATCTAAAAAACGAGTGAAAGCTTTAGTTGCCGTTGGAACGGCGGGAGGTATCTCTGCAGCTTTTAACACGCCCATTGCAGCTGTTGTTTTTACACTAGAAGAAGTTGTTGGAGACCTAAATGCAAAAATGCTTGGCTCAATTATCATTAGCTCTGTTGCCGCATCTGTTGTGGCCCAGTCATTTCTTGGTGACTCATCCTATCTATCTCAGCTTCACTATAAACTCAACGACCCAAACGAGATAATATTTTATGTCACTACAGGTATTCTTGCCGCGTTTCTCGGCGTTGCTTGGGTAAAATCAGTAACTTGGTACCGCAAAAAAAGTCTTCATCTTTTAAAAGGACATCGCCTCACTTTAATCATGTTCACTTTCCTTGCAATCGCCGGAATAAGTCACATCGCACCTCAAGCAATTGGAGATGGCCACAATTCGATAACCGAGGCGATTCAATCGATCATCCTCGATTGGAAAATACTATTACTGATTTTTGGATTTAAGTTCATTGCAACGACTATCTGCTACGGGTGTGGAGTGAGCGGGGGCTTATTTATGCCCACCCTTTTAATGGGTGCCACACTAGGTGGCTTCGTTGGGGCAATTGCCCAAATGATTTTCCCTGAGATTGCACCAAACGTAGGGGCTTTTGCCCTTGTTGGAATGGGTGCCTACTTTGCCGCAGTTATTCGTGCTCCAATCACATCAATTCTCATGGTTTTTGAGTTAACTCGTGACTACAACATTGTCCTACCTCTGATGATTGCAAATATTGTTGCTTATTTTATTGCCGAAAAAATTCATGAGGGATCAATTTATGAAAACATCTCTGAGCAAGACGGCATTCACCTCCCAAGTAAAAATGACCAAGAAGTTCTTGATTCTTTACACGTGGAAGATGCGATGGTTACGGATGTTCAAACTTTAAATTTCGATGAGGTTGTATCAAGTACAGTAGAACACTTACCAAAAAATAAAGTCTCCGGGTTTCCCGTTGTAAAACAATCTAAACTTCTAGGTATGATTTCCACAAGTGAGATTTTTTCTGCCGCAACTTCTGATGAAAAAAGAAATAAAACAGTGGGAGATCTTTGTATGAAAAAGGTGATCAGAATTTATCCTGATCAATCACTTTTCATGGCACTTCATCTTTTAGATAAGTTTCATGTAAGTAGACTGCCTGTCGTCTCAAGGCTTGATGACAAAGAAATCGTCGGTATCATTACCGCTGATGATGTCGTTAAAAAATTTGGCTATGTAATTACCGAGCAAAAAAGCGTCACTCAATAATCTATTTTATATCAAACCAATTAACTCCAAAACCGACATCAACAGTTAATGGAACTCTAAGCTTTACGACGTTTTCCATTTCATCACGAACTAATTTTTTCATCGTTTCAAACTCTTCTTCAGGAACATCAAATATTAGTTCATCGTGAACCTGCAAAAGCATTTTAGATTTAAGATTTTCTTCAGATATACGTCGATCGATGTTTATCATCGCCAGCTTTATAATATCGGCGGCCGTTCCTTGTATTGGGCTATTAACAGCAACTCGCTCAGCCTGGGACTTAATCGTTCGGTTGTTTGATTTAATATCCGGAAGAAACCTTTTTCTTCCATGAAAGGTTTCAGAGAAACCCTTTTCTTCAGCAATTTCTTTTAATTCATCAAGATAGCTCTTAACCTTCGAAAACCTTCTAAAGTAATTTGTAATATATTCTTTTGCCTCAGACCTTGAAATTTTTAACGCTTTAGATAAACCAAAAGAAGATTGTCCATACATTAATCCAAAGTTGACTGCCTTTGCTTTTGACCTTTCATTTGGAGAAATTTTTTCAACAGGAGTTCCTGTTACTTCTGCAGCAGTTTGCGCATGAATATCAACATTATTTTTAAACGCTGAAACCATTGTTGAATCATTTGAAAAATGAGCTAAAAGTCTAAGCTCTACTTGTGAGTAGTCGGCTGTTAATAATAGATTCCCAGGAGATGTAATAAAAGCCTTTCTTATAAGCTTTCCGTTGTCTGACCTTATAGGAATATTTTGTAGGTTTGGATTACTTGAAGCCAGTCTTCCCGTCGCGGCCGTATGCTGAGAGAAGTTTGTATGAATTTTCTTTGTTGCTTGATCAACAAGCTCTGGAAGAGCTTTAACATAAGTTGATAAAAGCTTATCGAGCTCTCTGTATTTTAAAATTAGACCCGGAATATCACTTAGTTCCATTCCCGCGAGGTCCTCTAAAACTTCAGAGTCAGTGCTAAATCCTGTTTTTGTTTTTTTCTTCGCTGGCAGTCCAAGTTTTTCAAACAACAAAACTCCCACCTGCTTTGAGCTTCTAAGATTTACGTCTTCATCACCGGAAACTTCTCGAATTCTGCTTTCAATTTTTGAGAGTTCATCTGAGAATTGCTTTTCAAGCTTTTTGAGATACCCCGTATTTAAAGAAACACCTTGAGACTCCATCTTCGCTAGAACTGAAAATAATGGGCCATCAATTTCTTTGTATATTTTTAGAACTTCTTTATTCGATGCATCCGCTAAGAGTTCTTCTCCAACCTTAAAAAGACACCAAGCTCTGAGTGAATTTTGTCCAAGGTTCATTTCTCCGGGGACTTCTTTTTCGATTTCAATATCTAAAATATTTTTTACAAGCTTTAAAAAATCTGCTCTCACATCTTGGTTAACCAAATAAGAAAGCTGGATAACATCAATTAGGTTTTCCAGGTTAACTGTTTCATCTCCAAAAAGCTGGACATCTCTTTTAGCATGCTCCGTAAAAATAGTAATCTCTTTATTTTTTGAAAGCTCTATTAGTTCAATGAAAAAATCCCTAAGAGAGCCTTCTAACTTTCCCTCTGATAAGGAGTAAATATTTTCATCACCAAAATTCAGATCGATACCAACTAACTCTCGAGAGTGAATATTCATCGATGAGAAATTCGTATACAAGGAGATAAATTTTTTCTCTTTGATTTTATTTACAATTTCTGAAAATTCTTTTTTTGATTTAACTTCTGTTGTCTTTAAATCTGGAAGAATTGGCCCTGAATTAATAATTCCAAAACTCCCCTCTTCTTCATTTTGTTGCGCCTGATAAACACCAAATTCAACTTCTTTTAATTTTTTTATTGCCGATTTAAAGCCAAGACTTTCAAAAAAACTAACTAAATCATTTGAAGGAGAAAAACTATTTTCAGACTCAGTCACATCAACACCAAGATCTAAGTCTTGAACAATCTTAACTAGATCTTTACTTAACTGTCCTTCCTCGTAGTGCTCCTTAAAAGCAGTCACGACTCTTTTATTTTTTAATGAATCCTCATTAGTTTTTATATTTTCTAGATCATTATACTCTGCCAACAATTTTGCCGCGCCCTTGGCCCCGATTCCTTTCATGCCAGGAATATTATCAGAAGTATCCCCCACCATAGATAAGTAATCGACAATTTGCTCAGGCCAAACACCCATCTTCTCAAAAACTCCTTGACGGTCGAAAATTTTATCTTTCATCGTATCCAAGACTTTTACTTTTTCATTCACAAATTGCATTAAATCCTTATCACCACTCGCGATAAGAATTTCATCAAAATCTTTTTCCCATTGGACACAAACGGAGCCTATAATATCGTCCGCCTCGAAGCCTTCAATTGAAATATTTGAAAGGTTCATTTTTTCTACAAGCTGCGTAATTAGTGGGAATTGAGGTATCAAATCTTCAGGAACTTCTGTTCTGTTGGCCTTATAATCATCATACATTTTATGTCTAAAAGTTGGCTTTCCAGTATCTCTGGCAATTACAATGTGAGAAGGGTTGTATTGAGATAAAAGCTTAAACATCATATTCCAAACACCATGAACAGCGTTTACCGGAACACCTTCTGGTGAGGATAAATGTCTAATGGCGTAAAATGCTCTAAAAATAAAACTACTAATATCAACAACGATAAGTCTCTTCATAAACTTCCCCAAAAATTTTGGAAAAACTTAACATCGTAGAGCCTGGTTGTCCTAGTTAATTATTAATCTCTGGATTCGACATAAACCACGTTGATTTATTTCGAGCTTCCGCTTTTTCTTTATCTGACAATTGATTAACTACAGTGGTGTCTGCCATAACATCCCCAAGCCTATGAGCAGAGTCTAATCTAGACATGAGATATATCTCAAAACCCATTATTGGAATGGCCATCAAAATCGAAAGAACCCAACCCCAAAATGGAATCACCGCGACAATTATGGGGACACTAAGAGTAATGTTTCTAACAATTGACTGTTTATATGAGCACTTAGTCCCATCTTTTAATGAAACGACACAGAACCCAACAACCTTCTTTCCAACACTTTGCCCATCCTGCAGAGAGTCACTTAAGGATAGATAAATAACACCTGCTAAAATTCCAACAGGGTAAAGAAGAATTGACAGAATCAGTACAATAAAAAGATCTATTGCCTTGGCAAAAAGCCTAGCAAGCAGACTGATTTTTTTGGACCTCTTTAGTAGATAGCTTCTGTTCATAATGACATTGTACATTAATTAGACCTGTTATAAGAAAAAATTTAATATCGACAGTATTAAAAAAGTATTGTTGGGTGTAAGGTGAAGCTGCATTTAAATAATAATTGGAGAAAATTATGAGCACAGTATCCCCTTTAACTACATCTGAATTCGAAGAAAAAGTATTAAAAGCAGACAAGCCAGTTCTAGTCGATTTCTGGGCGGAATGGTGCGGCCCATGTAAAACACTTCTACCTGTAATTGACGAAGTAGCATCTGACCTGGGGGAAAATGCTAATATTTTTAAAGTTAATGTGGACGAGAACGGTGATCTAGCACAGAAATATGGTGTTAGAGGAATCCCTACTTTGATCTTTTTCAAAAATGGTGAAGCAGCTAAGACATTAGTTGGTGTACAACCAAAGGATGAAATCAAAAAGTCATTAGAAGAACTTTCGTAAATAAAATTAATTTACTAGGAACACTTAATGGATAATTTTATTAAAAATGGTTTAACTGAAGCTAATGAAACGATTGAATCTGTTTTATCAGATGTTGATCTTTTGAATTTACTTCAGAACTCCATTAAGTGTCTTAGTGAATGCTACAAAAACAACGGGCGAGTGTTTAGTTGCGGAAACGGTGGCTCGATGTGCGACAGTATGCACTTTGCAGAGGAGCTAACTGGAAGATTTAGAAAAGACCGCCGAAGCTTAGGCGCTATGTCTATTTCAGACCCCTCTCATCTAACATGTGTAGGTAATGATTATGGTTATGAGCATGTGTTTTCTCGTCATCTGGAAGGATGGGGCAACCCAGGAGACGTACTATTAGCTATTTCAACTTCTGGTAATAGCCCAAATATTTTAGAAGCTGTAAAAGTTGCTAAAGAAAAAAAAATGAAAGTCATAGGTCTCCTAGGTAAAGGAGGCGGAAAGCTAAAGGGTGAAGTGGACTACCCACTGATAGTTCCATTCACTAAATCCACTGACCGAGTGCAAGAAATTCACATAAAGTTTATTCATTTATTCATAGAGGGAATTGAGCGAAATCTATTTCCAGAGAACTACTAATCAGGCAATACTTTCCCAAGATAATCCTAGCAAGCAAAATTCTATAAATACCTTAAAATATAAGAGATCGTTTTACTTTTCATTAGGAGTATAATTCCATGAACGAATCTCTAGTAAACCAAACTGAAGCACTCACGGCCAGTGGAATGCTCAATCAAATAGTTAACTTCTTTGAGCAAGGTGGCCTATTTATGGGTATCATCCTACTTGTTTGGGGTGTAGGGCTAGCTATTTGCCTGGAAAGGTTCTCTAAGTTAAAAAAGTTGGACGTCAATGGCGCATCCTTTATGAACGAAATTCAGCGCTATGTTTTATCTAATGATATCCAAGGTGCAATTAGAGTTTGTTCTGGGACAGTCGCGGCTTTACCTAAGGTACTCAAAAGTGGCCTTAAAAGATCAAAACAATCAACTGAGCAAATCCAAAATGCCGTTGATGCAACCACCCTTGAGGTAATCCCTAAGGTTGAATCAAGACTTAATTACCTCCAACTAATTGCAAACGTCTCAACACTTTTTGGACTTCTTGGAACAATTCAAGGTCTTATATCATCATTTGCCGCAGTCGCTGCCGCAGATCCAACTCAAAAAGCAGAGATGCTTGCAAACGGAATTGCGAAGGCGATGAATACTACGTTTCTTGGCTTATGTTCAGCGATCAGTATTATGATTCTTCACTCAATTTTGACGGCAAAGGCAGAGAAGATAATCAATTCAATCGACGAGTACTCAGTAAAACTAATTGACCTACTTGGAGTTAAGTCATCTGACTAAAAAGAGAAATTATGCTTCGAAAACCTAGTCGAAAAAACTTTAAATATAAATTTCAGCGTCCAAATTTAATTCCCATTTTGGACGCAGTTTTTATTTTCATTTTCTTTCTTTTGTTTTCAGCAGACTTTGTAAATTTGTTCGAAATTAATTCAAATGTCCCAATTGTTTCAAATAGTCCTCCTCCAAAAAAAATCCCGTTGAATTTAACATTGAGAATAACTCCCAGTGCTCTAACCCTTAAAACAGGACTAAACGGTCGGGTGTACAAAAGCTTTAGAAAGGCTGGAAATGAATACGATCTTAACTCACTTCACCAATCATTAGTTCAAATAAAGAAAAGAAACCCCAGGGAAAGAACAATTATCTTCGAGCCTACTAATAGCGTTGATTATGAAACTATCGTAAAAATAATGGATGAAGTTGTAATATTAAGAAAAATGGACGAGGCACTTTATCGTAAAGATAAGGCGGGCGTAGATGTCAGAATAAAAGAATTATTTGATGATATTATTTTTGGAAACATAAAGAGCTAGTCATGAGATATAAGTCCATTAGAAAAAGAATTCGACGAAAAAAGCCTGAAGCGCTTGATGTGGACATCACATCTCTTTTAGATATTCTTGTCATTCTACTAGTATTCTTACTTAAAAGTTACAATAGCTCTGGAGTAATATTCAACGTACCAAAGGGAATAAAGCTTCCTTTCTCAGTCACGAAGCAATTAAATACCCCTGGAGTTATTGTTCAAGTCAGTGAATCAAAAATATGGGTTGATGACCAAGTGATATTAGACGTTACAAAGCCTGGGAACAGAATTATTTATGACCAGGGTGGCTCTCGAATTATTTCTCTTTACAATGAATTAAGAAAGAAGAGAGCTTTATATAAGCAAGTAGAAAAAACGGCTAAAGGTGCCAAGAGGTTTAGCGGTATTGTAAACCTTGTTGTCGACAAAGGTTTGAAATACTCCTATGTCAAAAAAATATTGGCAACATGTGCTGATGCAGGATTTCAAAAATATAAATTTGTTGTATCAAGTACAGAATAATCCAAATAAAAATCCTTCTTTTACACTTCAATTAAAATACGGTTTATTCTTATATCTTGTATAAAACTAAGGCTCATACACATATAAAATCCAGGAAACACACTACGTTTTTAAATCAAGCAGAAGTATGTGTTCAATTCATAAAAGTTTGATTGATGAACATTCAAGCAGCTTAAATTGATAACTATAGTAATTAGCGATATTGCCTTTAATTTTATCTTTGGTTAGAGTAAAAGTTCATAGGCTGAGTAACCTCTACTACTCCACCGCCACGAGGCTCAGGAAATGGTATCCCTTTCAGTACATTTACAACACATGATCGAACAGAACTAGGCACCGACGCATTTAAAACACCTGCTTTAGTCACATGCCCACTTGCTCCAATTATAAAATTTAATTCTACTCTGCCTGAGAACTCATTTTTAGATCTATCTAACTCTTTTTGATAGCAAAACCTAAACTGAGGTAAGTGGTCCATTAGAATCTTTCTTATAGTATCAGGATCCATCCCTCCAAGAACGACTGTTCTCGACGGTATCCCTGCAACCGCAACTGACTTCCCATCACTAAATTCGTCTAAAGAACCTGAGGAGGATAAGTCTCCTGCGGAATCAGAAATTCTGCTCTCACTATCACCAACAACATCAGCTAACTTAGCTGCACCAGGACTTACTTGCCCACTTACTTTTTCATAACTGTCTGAGACCTCTGTTTTAGAAAACTTTGTATTTTCAACACCTCCTCTACTCTGCAAAGAAGATATTGAGGACGAAAAATCAACCGATTTATAGGTATCTACCTTACCTTTAGATTTAACGGGTGAGGGCTTTGCCCTTTTTGCTACAGACTTCTTAGGTGGAGCCTGACGCTGCTTCGTTCTTTTTTGAACGACGTTGGCCTTTTTATTTCTTTTAGCAACACTCTTTTGTTTCTTAGAAGATTGTTTTGTTGTTTTACTTTTTTGAATTACTTTTTTTGACCTATTTTTGGTTTTTGCAACGCTCGTTGATAATACAGGTTTTTTATACAAAATACTTGCAAGTCTTTGTGGGTTCTTTTTTTCAAGCTCCTCCTGATCGACTTCAAATATAGACATTATGAGTAAAAAAAGAAGTACACAACCAAGAACTCCTCCTAAATACTTCCAAAGTAATGGATCATTTTTAAGGAAGCTCTCTGTCAGGACTTTTGGTGGAGCCAAAGTTCTTCTAACAAAAAGCTTAATATCATCATGCTTAAGACAATAAATAGCATCTTTTTCAAGAGAAGTGATTGAATGATTTTCCTTATTATCATTATCGGAGATTGACATTAAATCAAACCCCTCTAGAGTGACCAAATCACAAACACCTTCACCGGAATTAACGATCATGATCTTTTGATCTTTCCCCAGATAGGCAAACTCAATAGTGTCTTTAGAAGAACCTTTACCTGCAAGATATAAAGGTCTTTCTTTGAGAGCTCTATACTCAATAGATATTATCTCATCTTTTTTAAGTATTATAAATTCTACGGCTTCTTGGTAGTTATCAAAGTGTAAAATGTTTTTAATTTCATCCGCGTCTTCAAAAATATATCGGCTGAACTCGGCGTTTTTAATTTTACTTAAAGGGTATTCCTCTCGATCAAAGGACCCCTTCTCTGGTTTATTATTCTCTTGCCTTGAGACCCGTTTCGAGAAAACAGGTGGCGGATTAATTTCAAGAGTCGAAGGGATCTCAAGGTTATCTTCAATACTTAGTGTTGGAGGGACAGCAGAGCAAACATCGAGTTTCACTCCATAATCACCGAAAACAATTAAATCTCCGACGCCAATCGTTGCAACGTTAACTCTTTTACCATTTACAATGGTCCCCTGCTCAGAGTCCATGTCATATATTTTTATTTGTCCTTTTCTTTTTTCAAGAACAGCGTGGATCGTTGAAACTGAAGTGTGTTTAATTAAAATATCACAAGCCTCAGTGCTACCTATGAGAATTCTTTTTTTTGAGATAGGAAAACTTTTTTTTAGATCCTCTGAAACTAGTTCGTATCTATTTTGATCTTGGGATATCTCTTCCATTAAAACCTACTTTAACCGTTCAACGCCGAAAACAATTTCCGGCCGAAAGTTTCTTCTATATGGTAATTTATTTTTAAACTTACGTTGATAACGATTAATCAAGCTGATATCACCTGGCACTCCTGTTTCTCCGTCAACAGAGATATCTTCTAGATTAAATTTCTCATATTTTTTGTATTTATAAATAATTTTTTCCTTCCTCTTTTTTTGCGAGAAAGCATCAAAGGAAAGTAAAAAAAGAAACCCAATAATTATATTTTTCATTTGCTTCCTTTTATATATTTATTGCGTAACAACATTATACTGTGCTTATCTTCCTTACTCTTGGCCACCACTCTCCCCAAAATCACCTCGGCTTTTGAATGCTGATGAGATTCAAAAAAGGCTCTGGCCATAAGAAAGCCGAAATCAAATTTACTAAACAAGTTTTTATCAATTCTCTCGAGATAACTTAATGCTGAATTCGGGTCACCCAAATTCAAATAATTTTTTCCAGCTAAAAAAAGGACATCATTATCAGAGAAGTTTTTTTCTAAAATCTTAGAAAGTATCTTCTGTGATTTCTCATACAACCCAAAACTACTTAGTATTAAAGCTCGATTAAAAAGAATGGAATTTGACCTAGTAGAACTGGCACCTTTTGAAAACAGTATTTTCTTAGCTTTAAGAACATTTCCTTTTTTCAAGTACACAACGGCAAGATTGTTACTAACAAGAGATTCAGGTGCCCCTAGCTCCTTTGCTTTCAAATAAAATCTTACTGATCTCTCGAGCTCCCCAAGGTGGAAGCTACAATTTCCTCGATAAACCCAATAATTACTTTTTTGAGCGTAATATTTATAGAGATAATCAAAGTATTTATATGCTTTCAATTTATTCCCTGAAACACATTCCCGTAGGCTTTTAGTTAATGGCCCTGAAATAGATGAGATTTGTTTAAAATCCTCATAATCCAGTCTCAACATTGATTCTGACTGAATAAAACTCATTCCCTTTTTTGAGAATTTCTCATTTTGATATTTGTACCTTGGGTCTACAGAAAAATCTGACTCGGAAAGCTGATCAAGTTTTTTTTCACTATAGACTTCAATGGAGCTAGGCTCTTTACCAATAAACTCAACCTTTTTCTTTTCACCTGAGGAACAACTCATAAAAATAAAAGCATTAAAGATAAGAAAAAAACTTTTCATTAAAACTCCTTTTCCGACGGAGTCACAAAACTCTCAAGGTCAAACTCTACTCTTACCCCCAGGCCATTCTCACTCATAAGAGAAGCTCCCCTTTGAGAAAGAAGACTTTTAGAAACAATTAAGTTTTTACCTTCCTGAATTAATTTCAATCCTTCGCTACGCAAAGGAGAAGAAACTTTAAGCATTGATGCTTTAAAAGATTTAATATATTCGGCGTTTTTTTTAGGGGGAACAAAGCTAGAAATTTCTTTTTCGAGCCTTAGGTAAGTTGATGACAAGTTGATATACAGTTCAGCGACATGAAAAGAGCTGCCAATTTTAATGGTATCCATAGTCATTTTTGTTAATTTATTTAGTTGATCAAACTTGAACTTAAGTCTTGAATTAAAACGTTTCTCTGGAAATGATAATGATTTCTTAAACAGGCTTTCCTTAATTCTCTGAATCTTAAGAGAATTCAATAACGTTTTAACAGCCGCCTTGGCTGATGAGAAACCACTCACCCTAGAAAGTAATGAATTTAGTCGCGTTAGCTTTGATTTACTTTTTTTATTTGCTTCGATGAGTCTTACCAGATCATCTTCAGAAATATTTTTTACTTTATTAGAACTAAGAAAACTAAGCGCCGTTTTGTAATACTTTATATTTATCATTCTAGAAAAATATAATTCATCAAATAATTTAATGTTTTTTGAGTCTTTAAGACATATCTTATTTGAGTCGCTACTTTTTAATTTTGATGCGGCATAACGTAAAAGAAGATAATCTCTAACAACCTCTTGCCTAGATACCGTTTGCTTAGAGCAAAGCTTGTTATTAATCTTTAAAATGAGCTTAAAGCTTTCTTTTTGCCTGAAACGATCAAAAAGCTCTTGGTAAAACAACCTAAAAGAAGAAAAGAACTGATCAACGTCTTTTGCACTCATTAAATTTAAGGAAATATTCGCCCAATAATAGTATTTATCCGCATATCCAATTTTTTGATATAAGACCGCCATATTATAGGCAGCATTTTTCTTAGCGTCTTTGCTGCTAATACTATCATTAAAAATTTGGTAGTACCCTCTAAGTGCTTTAAGTTGTGAGCCTTTCGTATTGTTCTTTTCTACATCTTTAAATTGAATACTCAAAGCGTTTAGCTTAATTTTGTTCGCAACTTTTGGGGAAACTTTAAACTCACCTTGATTTATTCTTTTTACATAACTTAAAAACTTTCTTTCACTTTTTTTCACGTCCGGATGATCAAGTACCCTTGCAAGCATAGCTTCGATTGTTTCTTTATCATTTTTATAGAACTTATTAAAAATAGTTAAAACTTTTTCGGCTTTTTCTAAATTACTAACCAAGTATATTTTAAACAGTCGATTCAATACAGGTTTCTTCCTGCTCCGCCTCTTCTCCTTCTTGATAAATTCCTCAAATATTGATGGGGCTTCTTTCTTGTAAAACTCACTTTCTTCATTCACTTTAGAAAGGCAGGCCATCATTCCATCAAGATATTTTTTATTCATCTTTATTGAATACGCTTCTTTGTACTCTAAGAATCCTTTTTCATATTCACTTGATGCGTAGAATGCCTCACCATTATAAAAATGAACCGATTTCTTCTCTGATGGCTTTATCATTATAAGCAAGGACCCAAGTCCATAATTAATAGTTGATAATTTTTTAATAAATTTTTTCTTCGTAGAGTATCTGTCAGAGACAATTTTCTTTTGAAGCACTGACCGTGATTTCTTAATATTAAATTCTAACAACTCAGAGTCATATGAGTTGCTTGCTATAAGTCTCTTTGATAATTTTTCTAATTTTTCAAATTTAGAATAATCAGAATATAGATTAATTAGCGTCTCACTTGCATCTCGGAACTCTTTTGCGCTAGAGAAATCCTCTTCAATAATATCCTCTAAGACCTTAATAGCTTTAGTTTTCTTTCCTTGATCAATAAGATTCTTTGCAAGTGAGATAATACCAGCATAACTCTCACCATCATCTAGGAACTTTATGGCTTCTTTTACATCATCACTTTCTGCATAAAATCTTGCTAGGTCTTTTTTTCCAGCTTGGCTCATATCAAGGTAAGACCCTTTGGAGGAATACTTTATTACTTTTTTCATTAAGCTTATGGCCCTTTTTGTTTGCTTCTCTCTGAAAAAGCACCATGCCAAATTATGTGCGTCCTTTGTCCACCAACGACTGTCCTCATTTTTTAACGCTACCTGATAATAACTTATAGCTTTTGAAAACTTTTTTTCATTGTAATAAATTTCAGCTAAAGCAAGAGCTGACTTTTCTTTAGCCTGACCGCCTCGTGCAGATCTGTATGATTTTTCAAATAGACTCTTTGCTTTTTTATTCTTTCTGAACTCTTTTGCATTAAACCCGAGGATATAATACACCTCTGACTTCTGCTTAAACCTCCTAAATTTCTTTAGAATAAAATAAGAAACCTTTTGAGCTTTTACAAAATATGAATTCGAATTTGAAAAGAATCTTTTTTTATTTGTGCGTCTTCTTTTCTTCGCCGACATAGATAAAAACTTTCTATTCTCAACTTCTTTTAAAACGCGTGCGCGCTCTAGGTAAAGCTCTGCCAAACGAAGTAAAAGCTCAGGGTCCCTGGCTTCTATTTGTTTATTAAGACGTTGGACTTCCTTTAATTCACTATCAATCAAACCTAATAAGTATGAAGATCTATCCTTTGCAAAGGTTATGAAAGATAATGATGCCAAAAGAAGTACAATAATTACTTTATACATTTTCACCTTGCCTACCCACAGGAACTCTTAAGAGAAAAAACGTAATCTCCAAGTTCGTCGGCCCAAAACTCTCCATTGAAATCCCATAGGTATTGATTTGAGTCGCGTTTTAAATTTTTAATATCACCTATTTTTTTTGACACTACATCGCGATTAAAAAACTTATTCTTAAGCTTTTTAATAATCTCAAGATTGATATAACTCATACCTACCATTGACTTCTCTAGTACCTTTTCTTGTCTCTTTAAAATTCTTTGAGAATACCTTCCAATAATTCTAATTTGGTCGAGATATACTTGCTTGAGTCCCTGCGCTAGTTTCGATCGCAGTCTTTTATTTTTAACATTTCTAACTAATCTAATTTCTTCTCTAATTTTTAAAAGATTGGCTCTCATCCTTTGAAAGGATAAGTCCCTATTTAGAGATTTAAATAACTTTGATAAAAGCTCGTTTACTTGGATAGGACTTGAGTGAAATTGCACGGCCATCTTTCCTAATTTTGAAGGGTAACGCTGGTATTTTCGATTGAATTCCTTCAAAAGTTTCGAGTTATTTTTATATTTTTTATAAAAACTATTTACCGTTTTTTTTGCATCGTCATACCTACACAACTCTAAATAAGTCATTGCATTAAGAACCTCTACCTCGGGGTTAAAAACATGTTCAATAAAAGGCGAATTATACGTGATCAACTTACCAAGCGTTCTATTAAAGTCATTCTCATAAAAACTATTCCACGCCTCTTCAAAAAGAATCTCCGGCCAAATCAAAGAGGACTTTTGCAACCTACCGTAAAGATCTTTCGCCTTCACAAAATTCTTTAACTGAAACTCTATTCTCGCTAAGCCTACTAAGCATGAATCATAGGCGTAACCAATCTCTTGATTAAAAATTTGCTGTTGATCGTTTCTACCTCTGTTTGACCTAGATGAATCCAGGCATAAATTAAAAAATTTTCTTGCCTCTGAGTCATTTCTCAATAATACAGACGCACTACCTGCTAATAAGTATTTAAATGGTGACAAGGAGTCCTTTGACTGAATGGATCTCTTTACTACAGAAAGAGCTTGGGAATATTTGCCATCTTTGAACATTTGTTTTGCAGACAAATAAAGTGAAACACCAGAGTTTATTTTATTAAGGTAACCCGATGATATTTGCTCAAATTGTTCACCCCCAAGCCTTTCGGTTATCTCTGTTATAACCTTGATGTCACTCTTGGTTAGGCTTAAGTTGATAATTTTATTTTTCAAGGTTGGAATCAACGAGAAATATAGTCCATTTGATTTGGCCAAGTTTAATTCATTATTCGTCAACGAGAATGCTGGCGTTGTAATTAGTAAAAAAGTAATAACCAATAACTTCATTAGAAACGCACCCCAAAACCTAGGCTTAAGTCATAATGAGAGTACCAGTTTTGATCGTCAGAATTACTTACAACTCCTAAGGCGCTGTTTGCCTGGTAATGAAGAGCTAGAATATCTAGTCTTAAATCAATATAATCAGTTAAATATATTTTCCACCCTACATCCCAACTAAAAGCAGTTCTATTTTCAACAGTGTCATCAAAATTTCCTGCTCCGCCAACAGAGATTTCTTGAACGTTGCTTGCCTCTTCCATTGAAACAATACCAACATTAAAAATTAGATCTAAATAAATTATTTGGTTGAATGTATTAATTTTTGAGTAAAATGGTGACCAAGATAAATACGCACCATAATACTCATTTACAATTCTTCTAAATGGAATCGAGCCCGACCCCCCTGGGTTTCTTACAGACTCAGCAGTCGAGTTTTCTTTTCCATTATTTTTAGAATATAGAAGCTCAACACCAAACTCCTCAGTAAAAAAATAAGAACCCCTTCCAGACAAGTTAAAGGAATCTACAAAAGCACCACTTGTCGTTATTCCACTACCCAGAGACAAGTGAATTTTATTATTTTTTCTATACCTTCTATTTTGAAGGACAAATATCTTTTTTCCCGGGTCTAACCAAGAGAAGTCGTAGGCATCTGAAGTACTCGCAAAACAATCTTCAAAATGGAAGTTGAAAATAAGGAGGGAAATAATCGTAATAAATTTCATTTAAATGCATCCTGCAAAAAAGCTTCTCATTCATTAAGAGCTTAAAATTATTGTAGCATCTATCGAATTCTCTTCAACCACAGTGACATATAATTACCCACCAAAATCATCTTGAGAGTTAATTGAGCTCTCCAGCTAAACAAATTTTATTCAATTGACACTTACTGCAATATGCCGAGTTTTTTACCTCTGGGCTATTGATGGACAAAAGGAAATCAGATACCCGACTTTTAAGCTCCACTGAACACAGTTTTTCCTCTTCCACTTTTTCCTGGTCGAGACAAATCAACTTGAGACAAATTTCATCATAATCTGTAAATAGCTGCAAAACACCCGTAGCATATAAATAAAGCTGGAAGAAATACTTCTCTCTATTTTGAGCATTAATTTCGCCTGTTTTAAAATCCCAGATCTCAATTGTATTGTTTTCATTTTCATAGGGGAGGAGAACGAGGTCAGGCTTAGCAGAGATTTTCTGAGTAAAAAGATCAAATTTCAACTCACTCTCCGAAAGCATTTTAAATTGCTCGGATTTAATAACGTCTATCAATAAACTTTTTCCAAAATTAAATGCTAGCTCATCCTCTAATTTTTTTATTTCAGGAACAAACTCTCCTTTCAAATCAATCCATGTTTCAAGCATTCGGTGAACAAAAGTTCCTCTTTCTGAATCGCTTTTAATTTTTTCACCCGAGTCTATTTGATCAAAAGAAATATTTTTTAGACCTAAGAGCTGGTTTGCAGGTAACTGATTTATGACTTCATTGCTTAACTTAATCTGTTCCTCTGTAATTTTAACTATATGCTTTAAATAAAAATACCTCGGACAAACTGCTAAATCACTTAATTGAGATACAGACATTTCTGTGGATACTATTAAATTATCTCTTTTGCGATTATCCACTGATAGTCCAAAATTATCTCGCTGAAAAAAAGGAACTTTAAAATGCTCTTGATCAAATCCGTTGGGATCGAATGTGCCGTGATCGTTTACTGTGATTAAACTTTGATCAATTGAACTATAGGAATTAATCCAACTATTTTTTCCAAAAAAAATTAAATCATCTTCATAATTTAATACCTGAAATAAATTAAGACTTTTTATGGCCCTAGTAAATGCGACGTAGATTAGTCTCTTCTGTTCAGAAAAATCTTGAAATTTATCTATGTGGCTCTCAATTATATATTCTGGAGAGCGTTGAAAAACGGTATCCTTATAATTAACTTTCCAACGAAAAGATCCCACCCTCTTGCCTAGCAAACTGTCCATTGTTCGAGAAATTCCATTCGACATTGCACCTAAAACAAATACGTGATCAAACTCTAACCCCTTAGACGCATGAACACTCATCACTCTTATGGGATTTCCACCGTTGCCATATTGATACTCAAATGAATATGTTGAGGATTGATCACCTTGAAGAAAATTAAAGACACTCTCAATGTTTCCATCGAATTGCTTTATAAGTTCACTTAATATTTTTATATTATTTTCTATATCAGGGTTGTTAAGGCCTAATCCAAAAAGAAGTTTTTTCAACCCCGTCATGAAGTCATAGTAAGTTATATCTTTCTCAAAATTTCCCAGGAGATTTTCGATATCTAAATTAGATGAGCTATTTTTTTGTATGCTCTCTAATATGTTTTCTATCATCCAAGTAGATAAATAAAATTTTGTGATTGTTTTATCTACATCTTTAGACATTACTCCCATTAAAGCAGAATAAATAATAGATAAAATAGGGTTATCCCTATATGGAATTTTCACTTGAGCTTGAAAGGGTATTTCATTTTCGACAAGCGACTCAATTAAAAAGTATACTGGAGTAAGCTTACTGTAGAGTATACAGCTACTATCATCTCCACATACGTTTTTATACCGCTCAATTGCCATATCTGCTTCAATTTTCTCTAATTGCTGCTTCGTAGGCTTAAAACCTTCTTGAACTACTTTTTTATTTAAAAATACCCCGTCCTTTTTTAAGTCTACCTGTCCTTCAAAGTTGGGTATTGTTTGGCCCTTTGGGATCAAGGCATATCTATCAATCCCCTTAAAGCCTGGGCCCAAAGGAAATACATTCTCGGAGTAATGGTTGTTAAATTTAATTACCGGAGGGAGTGATCGATAATTATCCGTTAAAGACAAATTATTTTGTAAAAGAGACTTAACATAAGCAAAAAGACTAATCTCCCCTCCCCTGAATCTGTAGATAGCCTGTTTCTCGTCACCAACAATGAAAAGGTTCTCATACCCTTTTGAGCATAAGCTCTCGATGATCTGGAACTGCACGCTAGAGGTATCCTGAAACTCATCAATAATGAAATAAGAGAATAGACCCTTAATCTCTTCTTTTTTTGATTTAACTTCTCTTAGAGTTAGATATTCCAAATCAGAAAAAGTAAGCTCACTCTTTTCTAAAAGAAATTTCGTTACAAAAGAAAATATATCCCTGAAGAAATGATGGTACTTTTGAAAGTGACTCTCTCTATTTTTTAAATAAAATTTTATTTCTTCATTATATTTCTTAAACAATTTACGCAGCTGAGAAAGCTGTTCAATAAAAAGATGTATCTCATCTTGCTCTATCTTCTTGGGCTTAACAATTCTTTTAAAAGTTCCAAAAAAGCTTTCTAACAAATTAGTGCTTTCTGATAAAGAATTTATTTGAGAAAATTGTAAATTAGAAAAGCCCTCAAGTGCTTTATACCAACCTTTACTTTTTTCTTCTGGAAAATTTCTAAAATCACCACAATCACTACACAACAAGTTTAAATTCTCAGTCTCACACAATATTTGCCAAAAGTTGTTACTCTGTATATCAACACGGCTACTCTCGCTCACATTTTTATCCCATAACCTTCTTTGGTCTGGGTCGCTTACGATACTATAAACGCCTTCTGAAATTTGCTCGTAAGAGCTAAAGAAAAGACTCTGCAAATCAGCGCTATACTCAAAAAGATGCCGCTCACCAAAAAGTTTAATTGCCTTCAGAGTTTGAATTCGCCTACTACTTTCAGATATGATCTTTATATCTGGATTGACGTCAGGAAAAACCCCTTGCCTCAAAAGACGAAAGCAAAATCCGTGGATTGTTCCAATGTAAATTGAACCTATCTCTTCTTTCACCACACCAAAAAAAGTATCCTCAAGCTCCTCTTGTTCAGCCTCAACCCTACGGACGACCCGAGTTTTTAACTCACCAGCGGCTTTCTTTGTAAAGGTCATCACGACAAGCTTACTTAAAAACTTTCTAATATTCGATCGCATGATATTTTGATCAACATCAAATAAGTTATTTTTTTCCAGCTCAATGACACGAAGAAGTTTCTCAACAATAACAAATGTTTTCCCTGAGCCAGCCCCTGCGCTTAGGCATACTCCACCCTCTACATTTATAGCTTCTTCTTGCTGTTTATTTGGCACTCGTTTCAAATCTGCTCCCTCGGACAAACTAAGTGGTAATGACAAAAATTACACACATCTTTACTTGAAGGAGAAATTAAAAATTCATTTTCATTTTTTATGCTCTTAATTAGATTATTTTCGAACTTATCTTCCTCAAAAAGAAAATTATTTAATTCATCATCATTGATTTTTTGAACCCTAAAAATACCACAAGAGTTTATGGCATCTAGAAAAATCTCATTTGAAAACATTAGACTCTTTTCAGGTTCTTTCAGACAAAAATAACCAAAAAAAGCTAGTTTTTTTCCCGTTAATCGAGCGTAATTTCCAACATATGAAGGAACCTGAATCTCTCCAAAATCCATTACAGACTTTTTAGTTGGAATTCCAAATGATGATCTTTTGAAGTCAAAAATGCCAAAGCACTCCTGATTTTCTATGATTAAATCCGCCGTTCCATGAAAGTCGTTGACTTTAATCTCTTTTTCAATAGAAAAGCTCCATCCAGACAATTCGCTCTTAAGATCTAAAATAAACTTGATTCCAGCCTCAGAGAATTTAAGAATTTCGAGCTCTAAATTCTTAAGCGCAATATATTCTAAGCTTATTCCTTTTTTTACAATCTCTCTAGAGACTATTTCTCTACAAAATGACTCTAACTTTTCATACGAGTATTCCTCATTGTCTAAAATATAATTCCCAATTACATTATGCTCTAGGGTTCCTTTAAATTTAGACAAAAATGTCTCTTTCATTTCCAAATTATCTCTTCTCTTTTCTCCGTAATGAAAAAAATAACTTCTAGGGCAATCGATGTACCTCTGAAGAGATGATGGGGAAATAGGACGATAGAAATCAAAGTCTTTCTTCTCAGCTTTTGGCTTTTCTTTTGCCGATGGTGGACCCTCCCGTAACTTTTCAGCGTTTAAACTTGAAATAAAATCTTTCAAGTCAACATCTGTCTCGAGAACATCCGTTTCCAAAAATATAATGCTATCTTTTGAGCTTTCTAAAAAATACTTGATTTGACTTTTTACAGTCTCAAAATCGAAATCATTATTTAACAAAGGCCCTAATGTTGCCAAAAATGATTGCACTTCAGATGAGTGCCCAACCTCTCCTTTTTTGAGTGGTGTAAATTCTTTTTTATAGACAACACAAAGTCTATCACACAAACCACTAGATAAAATAAGATCCTTATCGTAAATGGTCTGAAACTTTTCATCAGAATTCAAATCTTGATCAATGACTAAATTAAGTCTTGGGGAGTCTAAATTCAAAGCTTCTAAGAGAGCCTTTTTCTGGATAGAGGAATTCTTAAAATCAAAACCTGTCGTCTCCTTCCAGCTATCTAAATAATTAATTGCGGAGGATACTAGCTTTATCTTTTTAAAATTTTTGTTTTTTGAACTAAAGCAATTTTTCAAGCTTTCATTCAAAGCCTGTCTCAAATCTTTACTATAATCCATCCTAGAGAGCTCTCTTGATAGTTCATTTAACTCTACCTCCTGCGAAGGGATACCCTCTATAAAATTTAATTTCCCAGACTGAAACTCGTTAGTTAACCAAAAACTTTTTTCTGCTCCTGGTAAAAGAATTGTTCTTCTGGTTGATGTGTCTAGCCTATTTAATTTTTCACCAAGTCGATTTTTGTTAAATGAATCTATAAATACAGTGTTATTGAACTCTCCTCTTGGATTTCCCTCGAAATATAAATCCCTTGCAGTCCCAATCTCATCTTCCCCAACCAACCACAGAGGCCAATCACTCTTCTTAAAGCTTTTTACTGCATAAGCATGAAAGGGAATATGAACAGTAGATACTCTTGCAATCTCATGAATTAAATCAATTTGCATTGAGTTTATATTTGAAAAGCCCCAAAATAAGTACTCGTGGCCTTCAAGTAAGTCTGATGACTTAGCGATCAAAGAGTAAGCTTTTTGCTCGTCAACTATTCCAGCAGCATCGAGGTAGTTCCAAAGAAAAAAAACTCCCTCGAAAATTTCTTCATTAATTTTATCTTGAATTTCTTCAAAGATTAAAGGGTCTAACGTATAACCTCTAAACTCTGTTAAGTACTTAAAGCACTGAAAAAACAAATCGTCTTTGTCTGTATACTTTTCATTCCAAACACTTGCTAACTCTCGTATCAAAGTCGATTTTCGCGCGACCTCTAAATCTGGATTGACAAGGTTCAGACCTTTTTTAAGGAAATTACTCATTGTTTCTGGATCAATACCCATTTCAAAAAATTCTCTTGGGTGGTGCTCTCGAACTTTATCAGCCTCGCTTGGCCCTGGAACAATTATCCTTATCGATTTTTTACTATTAATTACAAAGTCAGTTACTTCTTTTGGTAAAAGGTAGATTAATGGTCTTATGCTCATTATCTGTTCTTTATAGATTCAATTAATGAATCAAACTTAAAACTCTTTTGAAAAAACCTATTATAAATTCTTTTTGAAATCTCAATATTATCCATAACTCCACAAAAAAGTTCTGAGGACGGACCCCACGAGAAAACAGGGCTCATTAATTCTGACTTGTTATAGGCAAGACCAAGGCCATTTTTTTCAAAGCTTATCCAATTAAAGCCTCTCTTTGGAAAGTTAACCCCAATTGGCTCCGCTCCAGTAACAAGAATAAGTGTTTTTTCTCGGTGGTTTGAGTTCGTTCTCGCCCAGTCTATTATGCCTGTGAGCTCTTGGATGTATGACTTCATTTTTTTAGTGGATTTACTTAGGACTAGGTTTTTAAAACTATAGTCTCTAATTTGCATAAAATTAATTTTTCCTGGTTTAAAACTGTTTTTAAGAAAGTATTTAATTGTTTCAAATTGACTTGCTTTACAATTTCCTGAGACGTCACAGTTTTTTTCATAGTAAAACCCTTTACTCAGGGGCTTATTCTTTTCAACGTCAAAAAGTTGATCACTAAATGCCCTATCCGGTGCTCTTCTTAAAACAATAGCCTCATCTTCCATGTAACTTGGCTTACAATCCCGGAGCCTCTGTAAGGAGTTTGAAGGGGTTGCACCTATTTCAAGAATAGAGACCTTGCGTTTTTCTTCTTGAAATACTCTCCAAATAGGTATTTTCGAACTAAACTCCTCGCAGATATTAGCACTCACAAGCTTTGAGGAAAGTGTTTGAGAATTAAAAAACTCCGAAGCTTTGGGTCGAAGGTACTTATAACTTGCATCGTAAGTTTGTCCGCTACAAATGGCCGTTTCATAAAAACTGCTTTGAATAGGCTGGCTCGTATACCTTGCAAGCGGAATTTGTGTAGCGCTCAACCCCGCCACTTGAAACCAAATTACATTTTGCGGAACCCTCCCAAAGTGATGCCTATTACCCCCAATTTCTAAATTAGTCGTACACCCAAAAAAGACAAGAAGGCATAACATTGCTACTTTGTTATTCAAATTTCTATCCCCCAAATTAATGATCTGAGTTTAAACTATTATTAGATTAATGATCAATTTGAACAAAGGAATATTTCGGGGTAGAACGCCCAGAAAGCCTAAAAGAATGCGTAATTAAGGAATTTTCATGGAAAATACATTAGATTTGGCGACCAGGGAGATTATGTGGGGAGTTCCCTATTCTTTCAAAGTCATTATGTACGTACTGTTATTTGTCTCACTAGGTATTTTTGCCAAGGGCGTCAAAGAAAAACTACAGTTTGTAGTTGGGGAAAAAGAATCTTTAAAAAAGCTCTTTGGCAAAAATGGGTTAATTAACACTGAAAGTGGCTTTTTCAATGCTATCTGGAATCTAAATTGGAGCGCTTTCTTTAAAACTATTATTTTTACGGGAAAAGTTCACAGAGACCCTAAGGCATTCTTTCATGCGTTTATATACTACGGATTTTTAATCCTCTGGATTGCCACAGACTTAGTTGCGATACATTACGATACCCCATTTAAAATTTTTAAAGGTCCTCTTTATATCGTTGTCAGCTTCCTTGCTGACATGGCCGGAATCGCTATTCTTCTGGGTTTGGGCTTTGCTTACAAGAGAAGATATATCGACAAATTAGAGAAATTAAGTGCGACGAAACCAAATCAAGAAAAGACAATGTACGCATTTTTAGTTGCTCTTGTTTTATTGGGCTATTTAATTGAGGGAGTTCGAATTCTGGGAACAGGTATGCCTGTCGGTGAAAAAACCTGGGCTCCAGTGGGCTTTGCTTTGGCGACTTTTTTTAAAAGCTTTAATTTAAGTGACTATTTCTGGGCAACTACATTCAAATCTATGTGGCTAATTCACATGGTAAATACTATGGCATTTGTGGCGATTATCCCCTACTCAAAATTTTTCCACTTTATAGCAATTCCATTTGCTGCACTTGTAAAACCAGATAGAAAACCGCCTGTTCTAAGTCCTATGGATTTTGAAGATGAAGAAGCAGAGAGCTTCGGCTTAGCAACAATCTCTGAAATGAGCATGTTTAACAGAATGGATTTATTAACATGTGTAGAATGCGGTCGATGCACGGAGGCATGTCCAGCAAATGCTGCGGGGAAACTCCTTAACCCGAAAACCATTATTACCAAATCAAGAGACCTTGCCCTAGGAAGAAATGGAGAAGAAAAAAATGACCTATGGGGAGAATCTCCTTTATTTGAGTCCAATGAGCTAGATGCCTGTACTACTTGTGGTGCATGTGTTGAGGAATGCCCATCTCACATTAACCACCTAGATGTGATCTTAGAATCTAAACGTTATAAAGCACTTACCTTAGGAGATCTTCCTCCTGCGGCTGCTGACGCTGTTAATAAAATTAAAATCAATCACAATCCATGGGGTATTTCTCACGACGATAGATTCAAATGGGCCGATGGCCTTGATGTTCCTGTCATTAATGAGGCAGAGCATGTGGATTATTTATATTATGTTGGCTGTGCGGGTTCATACGACGCGTCTAACCAAAAAGTTGTTAAAGACACCGTCCAGCTTCTAAAAAAAGCTGGAGTCAAGTTTGCGGTTATGGGCAAAACGGAAAAATGTAACGGAGACCCAATTAGAAGATTTGGAGATGAATATTCATTTTTCGAAATTGCCATTGAGAATATTGCTGAAATGAATAAATATAAATTTGATAAAGTTGTGACTCATTGTCCACATTGTCTTCATACAATTGGGAAGGAGTACGCCAAGTTTGATGACGGAGACTTTGAGACCATTCACCACACAGAGCTTCTTGCAGACTTACTAAATAAAGGGAAGATTACCCCTGAGAAATCAGTGGAGCGAAAACTGACATTCCATGATCCTTGTTACCTAGGAAGGCATCATGGTGAGTACAATGCACCAAGGGATATCCTTAGCAAAATTCCTGGAGTACAGGTAAATGAGATGGAAAAAAATAAGGACAAAGCCCTTTGTTGCGGAATGGGCGGCGGAAATATGTGGTACGAACTTCCTGAGGGAGATCATCTCGCAACGAAGAGACTCGAGCAAATTGGTCAGGCTTCAAAAGAGCACCTAGCAACGGCATGCTCTTACTGTATGATCAACTTCAATTCTTCGAAATCACAAGTCAGTGAGACGGAAAATATTGAAATAGACGACGTTGCATCTGTACTAGCTAAATCTGTACTCTAACTAGGTTCCTTGGTAATCTATTATTTGGGTTACCATCATGAAAATAATTACTCTTATAATAATTTTTATCGCCAGCTTTCAATTGAAAGCTGGCTTATTAAATAGTACTACGAAGCAAAATAAAAAAATTAGCGAGCAGTACAAATCCCTTATTCAAAAAGCTATAAAGTATAACCTCGTAAATCAAAAAAACCTGCAAGAACTCTCTCCTCAAATATCTAAAGAGTACCTCTCAATACTTGTTTTCCAAACAGACAAGAAATATCTATCTCTTTTTGAAAAGGATAATATTTGCCGGCTCGGGGAGCTAATTCACAATGACTTAGTAAAGCCAACAGAAAAAATTATATTTAACATTAAGGTCCAAAATAAAAGTGATTACGGATTCTTTAAAAAAAATGATGCTATCGCATACATCAAGTCCTTACCTGAATGCTCTAAGATAGTAGACCTTGCTAACGGATTTAACAAAAATACAATTGCAAAAACGATTGAGCTTTTAGGAATAAAAAACATTGACCAAACAAATCCGTGCCATGAAGTCTATAACAGACTAAACAAAACAAAATACAAACCATATCTTTGTGGACTGGATTATTTTTTTGAAAAAAGTGCATTAGCTTTAACAAAGATTGATACAACTCCAAATTTAAACTTCAAGGAAAAATCAAACCTCTTATCAAAAATACAAAAAAGCCAGGTTCTAAAAAATGAGATGACCCCATTTGAGATAGGCCTTCTTAGAAACTTTTGTAATAACCTAGAAAGTGAAAAAACATTTTGCGAGAATTATAACAGTAAAGATATTTGGCTCTCATCTTTGAATGGGGAGTATCCAAAAGATGGAATAAAATTTCGTTGTCAGCAGTTACTATCATTCATTCCTAACGACAATATAAGCTATCGAAAATGTGTTACAACATTATCTAAGAAACCTGAATATTGCTCAACGATGGGCGCCAAAGGTTTTCCTGCACAGTTTCCAAAGCCAGATTGTAAAGACAACTCTGATGCACTTGCGCTAGGGAATTTAAATTTTGATTACCAAGACTGCCCGGGAACATTGGAAAACCTACTATTTGTCCATGGTGCCAGAATTACAAACCATTTAAAAAGAATGCATTTAAAACACCCCGGTCTGAATTGCAGAGATGTTTCTGAAAAAATATATAGTAATCTTGCATTTGAAACAGACCCTGATTCATGGCCTTTAAAAATTTGTTACCCCGACCCTTTAAATTCAAACCTAATTGACCTATGCCTAGAACAAGATGGAGTTTCAACTTGCGAGAAGTATCGTGACAACAAAGAAGCGACACATCCACAAAGCATAGAAAAAGTAACTGAAAAATTGTTAAAGACGGTCTACGGGGATAGCAAAAAGATAACTTGTATACATGGCGAAAAAAAACAAACCGAAAAATTACTCTTCAACTCTAGTTCAAATTGCGTAATCACTTATGATGAAATTAATTGTGACTCAGTGAAATGTCCCCGTAAATTTTATTTTGAGAAAAAGTTAGTGCCAAATCTAACCAATGGTGAAACCGAACTGACTTGTTTAAAATATATCCCAGGGGAAGACCAGGGCCAACCCTTTAGCGAATCGAATGTAATCCAAAAAGCAATTTCAAGAATGTACCCCGGCGGAAAAAATAATGAATGCAAAATTACTGAAAAAATAAATTACAAACCTTTATTGCTCAAATTTCAGGTAGGATGTCATGTTATAAAAGATAGTTCATGTGACAAGGAAAATTGCCAACCCGCTGTTTTTATAAATGGTAAAAAAGTTGGAATGATTCGCTATCGCGGAAATTTTGAACAAAATATTTTGTTCTTATCTACTGAAGACAAAGGGATGACTCTAGATAAAGTCTTGGAGCAGTCACTTGAGTATTATCCGACGAAGCTAATGTCACTGAGTAGCCTAAAGTTTCACCTCAACTTAAAGAATTCTATTGCATATGGAACAGGATGTCTCGAGGATCTAATGCCCAGATATTATTCAAGAAAAAGTATTAATCACTGCACGCCTGTCCCATTCATTATTGATGGCTACAAAACCAAAAACTATCGAGATTACTTAACAGTAAGAACTGTTTTAGATGAAATTGGATCACCCAGATTTATTATTTGGAATAAAATTTTTAACAGTCTAAAAATGTTTCAATCTATACACCCAAGAAAAGAGTGGACTTTGTATGGCATTAAGTAATCTGATAATTATTTTTAGTTTCCTTTTAATTTTAAAAGTAGCTGACGCTAAGGTTGAAAAAAAACTTCAAAAATTACAATCAATCGAAACGAAGCAAGTCCTAAGTAATTTGAGATACATAAGTAAAGATGGGAAAATTACTCTTTATCAAAAAAGCAATGGAGAGCTTTCTATTTCAAAGAATTATAAAATTAAAGTGCTCCTAACAGGAAAAAAGTATACTAACTACCAAATCATTGAAGGATCAGAGGGCTTCCTTTTGATATCGATGGATGAGAAGTATTTGTCTCTTATTAATCCATCTAAAAATAAACAAATCTACCTTTTAGATTTAAAAAACCTTAAGTTAAAAAAAATTGCTGATGGATCAAGTCCGAAATTACACTTAGCTGACGCTTGGTTTTCTTATTACAAAGCTAAACAAAAAAAGATAATCTTTTCAAAATTAACGATGCCTCCTAAGGAGATTTCGATCACAATAAATACAGGCTTAAACCCTTTTTTTGTTCCAAAAAGAGAAATTCTTGATGACCAAACCATAATCTTTACTGACATGAATGAAAGAGGTGAAGTTGCACTTTTAAAATCAATGCAAGGCAAGACCTCTGTAATTAAAAAATACCCCTCACTATTTATGAGACTAGAAATATGTCAAAATCAAAAAAAAGTATTAATAGGTGAGTTCAACTTCTCCAAAGAGAACCCTAGCAGTAAAATTTTATATCTGAAGAATAAAAAGATAGACGAAGCTAATCCCTTATACAGTTCCAATGAAAGTGACTTAGGAAAAATTAACTGTACCTTTAATGAAGAAAAAATATACTTTCTAAAATCATTTCCCAATGAAAACCTAATTCAGTCAGAGCTTGTAGAATTTGACTTTAAAACAAAAAGTATTTCACAACTAACAAATGAAAAATTTGTGCATCAATATTTTCCAATGGGCTCTCGCCTTTTTGCCAGTATTAATGGGCAACAATTGTTAGTAATTGGAAAAAAAGAACTCAATGATGATAGACTTCCCTCGGATGACCGTTAATGAAAATAATAATCGTTTTCCTTTTTTTTACTTTAAGCAAATCACTTTACTCAAGTGATTTCAAAAATTTTATAAGATCAGTAAATGAGTCTCAAAACAAAGCCCTTAAGGCTTTAGATTACCACGCAAAAAATATTGGTTTAGAAAATTTTCGCGAGCAATATCTAACAGAAGTTTCAAAAGAGCTTTTCACTGCTGAAATTTATTCAAATAACAAAAAGTACATTGTCTCTAAGCTGTCATACGAACCCGAGAAAAAAGCAATCTTTAGTAAAATTAAATCACCCTACAAGTACTTAGTAGTACAATTGTGTGAAGACATTGAAAGCTTCATCCAAGGCAATCAATATAGTAGTCTTGAAAAATACAATAGCTACCCAACCTCTAGATTATCAAAACCTGTTCGAGCGAACTTAAAAAAGGTGAGGTTGATCAGCAAGGTTTGGCTTTTTCTACAAAAAGCAAATGCAGAAAAAATTAACGAGACTTTAAAGCAAATAATTCTCAAGGCTCAACAAAGAGTCCTTCTTTTAGCTGCTCTTTCTTCTGATCTACCTAAGGACTATACAGTTACCCTTTTTTTAAAGCCAAAGCCGATCATTGATAAAGGCGACATTGAAGAAAGCCAAGCCCAAAAGCCATTGGAGATAGCAGAATCAGATAAAACGATTGAAGAAATAGTTAGGGAGGGCGCGGATATATTAACTAAAGAGCCGTTAAAATCAGACAAAGCAAAAAATCAACAAGAATGGAAACCAAGGGAAGAACCCAGCTACACAGGTCTCATAAATATGTTCTTAAACGCACCAAGTCAAAAGCAAGCTAAGCAGGCAAAATATATCGCCCCAAAAACTTTACCCAAACCGTCAAATGACTGGTGAAGCATTGTGTCTTTTATGCTAACAAACACATAAATTTGAGGAAAAAAATGAGTATTTCAAAAAAACCATACAAAGGCTGCCGCGACCTTTTTCCTGAGCTAAAAAGAGCTCAGGATTTTATGTTCGATCAAATGAAAAAAGCTGCTCATGCTTTTGGGTTTGAACCATACGATGGCCCAATGTTAGAAGAAGTTGACTTGTATCGCGCAAAATCCGGCCAAGAATTAATCAATGACCAAATTTACAGTTTCACTGATCGTGGGGAGCGCGAAGTCGCCATCAGACCTGAAATGACTCCGACAGTAGCAAGAATGGTCGCTCAAGTTCATAGAGAAGCTCCAAAACCGATTAGGTGGTACTCAATTCCAAACCTGATGAGATATGAACGCCCTCAAAGAGGAAGACTTAGAGAGCACTGGCAATTTAATGTCGATCTTTTTGGGCCTGAGAGTATTTATAACGAAATTGAAATTCTTCAAGTGATCACTCACCTATTCAATTCATTTGGAGCAAACGCGAGTCATTTTGAAATTCTTTTTAACAACAGACAATTCATCGATTTCTTTTTCAGTAAAACATTAGGACTGGATGAATCTAAATCTTATGATCTGTATAAATTAATTGATCGAGCTAAAAAGCTACCTAAAGAAAAGTTTGATGAGCAATTGGCCGCATTTAACCTAGAGTTAAAAAACTCTGAGCTTTTTAACGAGTACTTGACTCTTAAATCGATCGAAGAGTTTAAAACTTTTTCAGAAAAAATTTCATTTCCAAAAGAAAACTGGGACCTTAGCGGATTTCTTTCCGCTGGCGACGCGGCTGGATTAAGTAAGTATTTAGTTTTCGACCCAACGATTGTTCGTGGACTTGATTATTACACAGGCCTTGTCTTTGAAGTTTTTGATAAGCACCCAGATAATCGCCGAGCACTGTGCGGTGGTGGTGCCTATGCAGGCTTAATGAAAATTTTTAATGAGGAGCAACTTCCAGGAGTTGGGTTTGGCCTTGGTGATGTAACCCTAAAAGACTTTCTAGAAAGTCACGGCCTTCTTCCAGATTTTTCTCACGGTAATAATGTTTTATTTCTTGGTACAGAAGACGAATCATGCGAACTAGAAGTTTTAAATCTAGCGAATGCGATTAGAAGTAGAGATATTTCGGTGATTAATTCACCAAGTAAATTAAAATTTAAAAAACTTCTTCAGCAAGCCTCAAAAAGTGGAAGTCGTTTTTTAGGGATCATCCAAAAAGAAACAAATAAAGTTAAGATAAAAAATCTAAATACTAATGATCAAAATATTTTTGAACTTAGTAATATCAAAGAAATTATCACTGAATTAAATAAATAGGTTTACTCATGAGCAACTTAGAAATTGAAAAAACATACTCTCCTGAAAACGTCGAGGCAAAATGGTATGAAACCTGGGAAAAAGGTGGACATTTCAAACCAAACCCCAAAGCAAAAAAAGATGGGTACTGTATCATCATGCCTCCACCAAACGTGACAGGGCAATTACATATGGGCCATGCGCTAGACGTGACGACCCAAGATGCGCTTATTCGATGGAAAAGAATGCTTGGACACAAAACACTCTATCTTCCAGGAATGGACCACGCAGGGATTGCAACTCAGGCAGTTGTTGAAAAAATGCTTGAATCTGAAGGCACAAGTCGTCGCGAACTTGGACGCGAAAAATTTCTAGAAAAAACTTGGGATTGGAAAGAAAAATACGGCGGAGTGATTTTAAATCAACAAAGAGCTATTGGTGCTAGTCCGGATTGGGATTATTCAATCTTCACTATGGACCCAGACAGCAATGATGCCGTAAGAAAAGTTTTTGTTGATCTTTATAACGAAGGGCTAATTTACCAATCTGACTATATCGTGAACTGGGACCCAGTGCTTCAATCTGCCATAAGTGACGCCGAGGTCGAATTTAAAGAAGTAGAAGGCGCATTTTATCATCTTCACTACAAAGTTGTTGGAAGTGATGAAGTACTAGAAGTCGCAACAACTAGACCAGAAACTCTTCTTGGTGACACTGCTGTTTGTGTTCACCCAGAGGACGAGAGGTTTAAGCACCTCATTGGAAAAAAAGCCATTGTTCCCATATGTAACAGAGAAGTTCCAATCGTTGCCGATGAGTATGTTGATATGGAGCTTGGGACAGGGTGTTTAAAAGTAACACCAGGACATGACTTTAATGATTTTGAGATCGGAAAAAGACACAACCTCGAAATCATTAATATTTTAAATAAAGACGGAACTCTAAATTCTTTTGGACTTGAGTGGGAAGGACAAAGTTGTAAAAAAGCACGCCCTAGCTTCATTGAAAAATTAAAAAAAGACGGCGTTCTTGTTGATATGAAAAAGCACGTTCATCAAGTTGGCCATGGGGATAGATCAAAAGCAGTTGTTGAACCAATGGTTTCAAAGCAATGGTTTTTAAACATTGAAGAAATGGCGTCTACAGCAGTAAAAGCTGTTGAAACTGAAAAAACAAAGTTTTGGCCAAAGCAATGGGAGAACACCTACTTTGCGTGGCTTCGAAATCCAAGAAATTGGTGTGTGTCACGTCAGCTTTGGTGGGGACATCAAATTCCTGTATTTTATTGTAAAGACTGTAATCATCAATGGGCCGACTCAGGTACACCAACGGAGTGCCCAAGCTGTGGTTCGAAAAATATTTATCAAGACCCTGACGTGCTAGATACTTGGTTTAGTTCTGGTCTTTGGCCTATGACAACACTTGGATGGCCAAACGAAGAAAAGATGAAACAAAAAGGGTTTGAGGACTTCTTCCCTGGAAGCTGTCTTGTCACCGGGCACGACATTATTTTCTTTTGGGTTGCCCGAATGATGATGTTTTCTTTAAAACTCACAGGAAAAAAACCTTTTGATGATGTTTATATTCACGCAATTGTCAGAGATAAGCTTGGGCGAAAAATGAGTAAGTCTCTTGGAAATGGAATCGACCCACTTGAGGTAACTAAAAAGTTTGGGGCGGATGCGCTGAGGTATACTTTGGCGGCAGGCTCAGGCCACAACAGAGACTTAAACCTTGATCCGGCGACGATTGAAGTAAATAGAAATTTTATTAATAAAATTTGGAACGCCTTTAGATTTATAGCGCCTAGCCTTTCTTTCGCAGAAAATGAACTCCCTTCGCTTGGTGAACTTGATCACCACGAGAAATGGATCCTCTCCACACTTAACGAAACAATTGAAAAAGTTAATTACTCAATGAGTGAATATCGTTTCGATGACTCGTGCCAAGCAATTACTAGTTTTGTTTATGATAAATTTTGTAGTTGGTTTATTGAGGTATCCAAGGGAAAAATAGCGGAACAAAATACGCAAAGAGCTTCTGTTTTAAAATATACTTTTAGAGAACTAGTTAAACTTCTTCACCCATTTGCTCCATTCGTTAGCGAAGAAATTTGGTCACATTTAAAAACTAATGATGAGACACTTCTTATATCTTCAAGTTTTCCACAAGCACAGGAAGAGCTTAACTTCACAACCGATCAAAAGTTAATGGATCGCTTTATTGAGCTTGTCACAAATATTAGAAATCTTAGGTCAAGTGTAAATCTTCCCCCAAAAGAAGAAATCAACATTTCTCTTTTTGGATCTGACGAGAGTCTTTTAATTTATTTCGCTAGTCACTCGAGCTCATTATATGATTTGGCAAAAGTGAAAACTGTAAAAACATTTTCCTCTGATGAGAATCGTCCATCGAAATCAATCATGAAAGCCTCCGTTGATCACGAAGTATTCATACCTCTTGAAGGTGTTATAGATCTTGAAGAGCAAGTTAAAAGACTTGAAAAAGACCTAGCTAAATCTGAAAAAGAGCTTCAAAAACTTGAGAAAAAACTTAGTAATCCAAAATTTATTTCTAATGCAAAGCCAGAAGTTGTTGAGCAAGTAAAAGTTGACTTCGAAAATGAGTGCCAAAAAGCTGAGGCAATTAGAGAAAATTTAGTCAATTTCAAGTGAAAATAACCTAGTTAGAATGTTCTATTTTCACAATTAATTGAGACCTTAAAAAGACCTCCAGTTGAGGAATAATACTAATTTACATTGGCTTCTCGCGGTGAATCTAAAGGTTGATTGGTTTCGCACAATGGTGCTTATCTAAAAGCACTAATATTATGGGTTGAAGCGTATCCAAAAAGCGTGTTCATTTGTAAACGTGGCTTACCACGGTGAACATAAAATTAAGGAGTGACTACTGAAAAACTCTCATTCAATAAACTATTACAGTTTGTGTATCGCAGCTCTTGCAATGTGTTTCATCACATATCCAAATACTGCTTTAAGCATGAAGCTCCAACGCAATTTCAAAAACAATCTTATAAAGTCATCCCCTTCCAAGGTCACACCTCTTTCAGTCCCCACAGTGAGTAACGAAACCAAAAGACGTATGGCAGAGGCTGCGAGACGGGCACAGGCAGAAAAGGAGGCTAAAGAAAAAGCTGATGCAGAGAGATTAAGACGACTAAAACTCGCCGCTTTAGAGGCTGCAAAGAAAAAACAAGCTGATGAAGAAAGAAGACAGGCAGAGGAAGAAAGATTAATAAAAGAAAAAATTGCTGCGGAAGAGGAAGCAAAAATAAGGCAAGCAGAAGCCGAGCGACTCGCCAATGAAAGTAATTCTCAGGCTCAACAAGAAGAAAAAGCTCCTGAGCGCTCAAGAGATTATTCTACGAACGTAACTAGTAATTTTGCAAAAGAAGAAAAAACCAAACCTGAAATTCCTACATACAAAGAAATTATTCACGAAAAGATTGACTTTGCTAGTTCTGAGCTTGAAACATTTGAAATTCAAAAAAATCAAATACGTGAAATTAAAAATCTTTTCAAAGAACATGGATCAAAGCATGTTAAAGATTTGATGTCTGAAGCGTACAACAATTTTAAAAAGGCGCAAAATCCAGATAGAGAATCTGATGGCAAATCCCGATCAATTGAGCTACCACAACTGGATTTTGGAAGGATCCCCCCAGGCTTAATAAACGGAAGAGAAAATAATTTTGGAGGCTTGGGCGATAACACAAACAGAAATATTCTCTTGCCAAATTCAGAGGCTTTGAAAGACTTAATGCGAAGAGAGCAAGAAAGACAAAGACTAATTCAAGAGGGTCTAAGCAAGGTTCCGAGAGAACCGGGGATTAAAGCTCCCTCATCATCTGGCGGGTCAAACACAATTAGTTTTGGAAGAGGAAAGGATTACTCTGAGGTTGAATTTAACTACAGTAATCCAACTAAATATGGTGGAGTGAATCATCCACATGAATCAGACACTATCAGAAACTACAACCCAACCCCATTTTACCAGCCTCACATAAGTTCAGGTGGTCTATCAACCGGAGGGATACAAACGGTAACCCCCAGACTTAACAGCGGAGTTCAGCAACAGCTTCAAAATCAACTCCGCGCTCCCTCATCATCTTCAGGTGCTTTTGGTTTCAAATAAACTTATTTTGTTTATGAAAGACAATGTTGGCACATATAATTAAACAATTTGTTTTTAGTTATATTCATTTTGAGAGTTCTTTCTCTATATTTCTAGTAGATTAGCCTATTTCCACAAGGCAAATTCTTAACATTAAAAAATTTTATAACTTAATAGAATATAATCTAAAAGATGGGTATGAATAACTATATTTTACTATTCTTAGCGGTAATTTACTCGACGAGATCAGTCTCTCAAGAAAGACCCGTTTATGAGGAAGTTTCCAACACTAATACTTATTCAACTAACGTCACATCTAATTTCAATAATACGGAAAAAAAAGATATTCCTCCCCCAACCTACCAACCTCTGCAAATTCAACAATTAGACATCAATGAATTCAACTCTCTTTCGGAGGAACAAAAAAAACTCATGAGAGCAGAGATACTTAGATATAGAGAAAATGGGCAAGCAGATTTAGTAAGAAAAATGATGAATGAACGCTTCAAAGAATATAGTTCAAATCCCCCCTCAGATAATTCCTCCGATGAAAAACTTATAGAATTATCAAATGAGTCAACATCCGCAGAAACAAACTCTGACAAATCTCAAGAATTAAGTGTCACTCAAAAAAGTATTTTATTGGCTTTGGAAAAAGACCCAACACTTCTTAAAAAAGTTGAGACTAATCCAGACTTACTAAGAGACCCAGAATTTATAAATTACGTTGGAGAAACATATAAAATCGATACTTCAGAGCTTATTAAAGAAATTAGTGCTGATCAAAAATGATGATACAAATATGAGAAAATTTAATTACACAAAAAAACTATTCACTAAGTTCTCAAGGACAGAGGGCTCATCCATGCTAGAACTGATGGTGGTAGTCAGCTTAATGGCTGCGGCATCCCTTGTTTCAGTAAAACTTATGGAAAGCCAACAAAAAGGGCAAAAAACTATTACTATCAAAAGTGAAATGCAAAATCTTCAATTTAGAGTTCGCTCAATGCTGAGGACCAGTGAAGGATGCATGGATACTCTGGATGAAAGTGGAATTACAACGACCGCAACTTTCAAAGAAAATGCGACTACCGCTGACTGCATTAAAAATGGGGCATTACTTTCAAATGGTTTTAAAATGGGTAATCGATCCATTCCTATTGGGAAAGAATGGGGTGCTGGCTCCGGAGTAAAGGTAACTTTAGGCGAGGCAAGAGTTATCTTCAATGGACAACTTTCTGAAAGTGACAAGGATGTATACGGAACTATTTGCTACCAACTTATTACCAAAGGCCTTCGTGAAGGCGCAGCCTTTGGCTCTACTTACACTAGTGCCTCACCTCCAGAAGATCCTCAAAACCCAGTCAGTCCCCCAGGTCCTCAAAGTCCTGGTGACCCTAACCAAAATGTTAATAATGACGCTGATAAAAACTTTCAGATATTCCGTTGGTACCAAGAAGATATTCTTGTCAAAAATGTCAACAATGATGACCCAACGAAAATAACAAATTGTAATTCAGACATATCTGACTTCTCCGCGGCAAACTGTGAGTCCCTTGGCGGCTACTTCGTCGAAGAAACACAAGAATGTAAATCTATTAATGTTAAACCAGTGCAAGATAACGAAGTTGACAATGGAACCCCTCCTCCTGGCAACTACGCTATAAGCGCATTAGGAGATCTATCCTCAATTGGACATGGTAGTTTTTGCGGAGACCTTCATATTGGAACAAAAGACGCAGAGTCTCTTAGTTACTCAAACCTTGTTACAGCATGTGACAATCAAGCAAATGGAACATCTGGAAATCTTTACGTGGGTAAAAACATCACCACAGAAGGAAATCTTTTTGCGAATTTTGGGCAATTTCCAGAGGGAGTACAGGTTGGATTAAGTGGTAGTGGTGAGGCAATCATCGATGGTACACTGACAGTAATAGACTCACTAACTGCTGTACCGGGAATGCTACAAGCTAATGGAAATTTAATTGTCAACAAAGCTGCTCAGGTTAATGAATCACTCAGTGTTGGAAAAAGCCTTAAGGTTGAAGGAGAAGGTGACATCGATAATGTAATAATCAACCAGAATTCAATCTCATCAAAAAATGGACTTGATTTTTATTCAAATAACAATGGCGATCATACTTTTTACTCAAAGTTAAAAGCAATTGGTGACGATTCACAGTTCGATACTGGATCACCAGACTACCTCGCTACAATGACTTATGTTAATCGCCTTATGCTCTCAAAAATGACCGATGAAGACCGACAAAAACTTTTCCAAGAATTACTAAATGCAGCGGAACAAACTGGAATTGATATTTTACGTGAGGACTTTTTAAACAGAATAAGAGTAACTTCATCAGATAAGTCTTACTCTAACGGTTGTGTTACACCAACTTACACTATTAACTCTGTAGAGGTTGTTAAAGAAACCGGTGCTGTGTATGTGGACGTAAAATGTGGGCCTATTACCCCTCTGCCTGGAACACCCTATGATTGTAAGTGGTATCGAGAGACTTCCCAAGTTTATCAGGCGTGCTTCGTTCTTGCCAACGGAGCTCTCAGCTGTGGGGAACTAACTAAAGATGCATACCTTATCTGCCCTTCTGGCTATAAAGTAAACTCAGGTGGCTGTGATTCAGACAATGACGATTATATCAATACCGCTTCTAGGCCCGTATATGGAAACCAAAAAATGGCACAAGGGTCTGCATATTTTTGTAAGGACTCAGGCTGTGGAACCTACGTAACAAGCAGTTCAACATGCGGTGATAGTCAAGGTACACATAATTGTACTGCATGGAAATGTTCTTACAAGGACTTTGATAACGCCGCTCCCAATGATGGGAAAATACCGTTATCTTTCTCTAACTTTACTTTCAATGGCTCAGCCAACATCACTGTGAATGCATTGTGCTGCAAGATTCAGGACTGAGTAGAAGAGCCATATTGAATGAGCAAAACCGGAAAAAACAAAGCGCCTCCACCAGGAATCAATAAAAGGCAAAAAAACATAACTCCACTAAGAAAATTAAAAAGAAAATGACTTCTAAAGTCACTGACACATTCTCCAACGCTCAGGTTTTTTCTCGACCAGTAATAATCAAGAAATGTTACTGAAAGTAAAATTACTTGAATAATGAAACTAACAATCGCCATGAAGGGAATAAAGGATAACACCAAAGAAATAATACTCAAAACAACAATCAGTGAAATTTTCTTCAACTCATTCACTAGAGTTTTGGGAAGTCTCTTCATCGTTTCTTTAAAACTTAATTCAAGACTTGGATCTTCTCCTTTTTGTTTTTTTATAAGACGATCGACAATCATATCATTGAACGGAGAAGCGAAGAGGCTAACCGCTAAAACAAAAGTGTAATTTGCAAGCCCTCCAAATAAAATAAAAAATAATCCCTTTATAATCCAAGATAAAAAGGATCCAAGCCACTCAAGACTTACTTTATCTTGAACCCACTCTACACCTGATGGAATAAAACTTGTGTAAAGCCAGGAGCCAAGCGCAACATAAACACCCACACCAATAACTATTGGGATTAAAGATAACAAAAGAAGAACTTTATCATCTTTGATCATTTTCATCGCTTGGAAAAAGCTTTTAATTACACGACTCATATATTTCCCTTGAATCTAAAATCATAAATATGGCCATAATCCTCTAAGTTTTCACTTATTGGAGCGGAAAGTGTCATTTCTCTAAATTCTCTCCAATTTATATTTTCATATAAATACTTAGTTTCCACATTATTTTTTTCAGCTCTTTCTAGTTTATTTTTTGCCTTTGATAGAAGCCCATGAACCCCCGCCAAATTTTCATCACGATAATGATACATCGCTGCAGCAACCTGAATAACGGCCCAATAAATAAGCCTCGCGTTATCACCTGCATCCTCCAGCCAGTGATGTTCAAGCTCCTCATGGCACTCCCAATACTTTTGTTCATTGAATAATTGAACACCCTTTTTCATCTTTTCGAAATGCTCTGGAGTAAACTGCCCAAAATGATAATTCTCACTCATGTTTATGCCTCAAAAATTGCCCGGTTTTATCCCTATGTGCTACATTTATGACTCAAATCTAACAAATTTAGGACATCATGAAAAAGACTCTTGTTCCTGACTATATAAGAAATTTAAAAACGTATCAGGCGGGAAAACCTATCGATGAGGTTGCCAGAGAAAAGGGACTGACCCGCATCTCAAAAATTGCCAGTAATGAAAATCCACTAGGCCCTAGCCCTTATGCAATTAAAGAAATGACTCAAGCACTTTGGGATTTGCACCGCTATCCAGATATGCATGCACACAAGCTAAAAACCGCCCTTTCGGAATTATATAAACTTAAAAAAGAAAATATTATTCTTGGAAATGGAAGTGAAGGAATTATGGGTTATATTGCTCGCGCTTTTTTGGCCCCAGGAGATGAAGTTCTAACAAGTGAGCATACGTTTATAGGTTTTTATATTTTGGCTCGAAGTGCTGGAGCAAAATTAGTTAAGGCTCCACTTACTGAGGATTTTAGATACAATGTAAAAGAAATTGCGAACCGAATTCATGAGAATACTAAAGTCATTTACATCGCAAACCCCAACAACCCTACTGGAACTTATATTACTAAATCCGAATTTGATTTTTTGATGAAACATGTGCCTGATCATGTTTTAGTTATTCTAGATGAAGCATATTTCGAATTTGCGAGAGAGCGTGACGACTATCCAGATAGTATGGACTATCGCTATGATAATGTAATTACCCTTCGTACTTTTTCAAAGGCATATGGATTAAGTGGAGTAAGAGTTGGCTACGGGTTTGCCCACGAGGATCTTATTTCAAACTTAACAAAAGTGAAGCTTCCCTTTGAGCCAAACCTCATTGCTCAGGTTGGGGCCAGTGGTGCAATTAATGATCATCCACATCTCGAGCGAACTGTGTCAAAAAACGAAGTTGAATATAAAAGACTGTTTGATTACCTTGATAAAAATGGGTTTTCACCAATTCCATCTGTGACGAACTTCATTTGTATTAAAACCGGTAGTACGGAAAAGAGCACCTGGCTTTTTGAGAATCTTCTTAATCAGGGCGTTATCATTCGCCCACTTTCTTCCAATGAAATGCCGGAGTTTGTTAGAATATCCATTGGAACAAAAGAAGAAATGGATCATTTTTACGAAGCGATGGATAAAATCATCTCTGAATATAATAAGATATAGGAAAAATTATGAAGATATGTCGATACCAAATTAAAGACTCTCCAAGTACCCGTCCAAGACTTGGAATTATTAACGAAAATGGTGATGTTGTAGACCCAAGTTTGGCTTACGCAATAGAGCTTGAAAGAATGGCGTATAACAACCCCTTTGAGCGAGCGGAACATCATATACCCTCTTCACTTTTTAAGCTTCTTAACCTGATTCAAGAGCCTCTAAATAGACTTCGTGAAGGCCTTGGCATGGTTGAATTTCTAGATATTCTCGACCACCCAACCTCAAATTCTGGAGTCAGATATCGCTACCAAATTGATGAAGTAAATCTTCTTTGCCCGACTGATCATATTCCCGTTTATCGTGATTTCTATGCCCACGAAAAACACGTTAAAAAAGGCTTCGAAAAAAGAAACGAACCAGTTCCCAAAGAATGGTATGAAATCCCCGCCTATTACAAAGGGAACCCTAATTCATTTTACGGACCAGGGGAGGAAATCATCTGGCCTATATATTCGGACAAGCTTGATTATGAACTAGAGCTAGCTGTCATTTTATCCAAGCCTGGCAAAAATATTCATGAATCAAATGCAAAGGAATTTATCTTTGGCTACACAATCTTAAATGATATTTCCGCCAGAGATATTCAAAAAAAAGAGATGGCCATACGCCTAGGTCCTGCTAAAGGAAAAGATTTTTGCAGTATTTTAGGTCCTGTCATCGTCACTTCAGATGAGTTTGATGGAGAGGAGCCAAACCTATTAATGCAAGCTTTTATAAATGGAAAAAAATGGAGTGAGGGACATTCCGGGGATTCAAATTACTCATTCTCTCAAATGATCGCTCATGCCTCTCATGAAGAAACTCTCCTCGCCGGTGATGTTATTGGTTCTGGTACTGTTGGAACCGGTTGTGGACTTGAGCTTGATAAGTGGATTAAAGAGGGCGACGAAGTCGAGCTAAAAGTTGAAGGGATTGGAAGTCTAAAAAATACTGTTGGAAAAAAACGTAAGCACTAGTCCAAAGTAACTTTGACTTTAAATAAAAAATAAAAGGCAAACAAATGGAAAACTTTAAATCTTCCGGTACATTTTCAAAACAAGCACATGTCGGCATCCCTGAAGGACTTTACGAAGAAGAGCATGGCCGTGATGGCTTTTTTGGCCGTGTCAGTCATCTTTATCACGAGCATCCTCCTGTTGGCTGGACGAATATTGAAGGCGATTTAAAACCAAGATGTTTACCTCCCGTTTTTTCAAAAGAATTAAAAAATAATTTATTTAATGCTGTTTTAAAAAACAACGACGTTCAAATCTCAATTGGTGTCGTCTACAAAACACCTGATGAATTTTTCAGAAACGCTGATTATGATGAGTTGTTTTTCATTCACGATGGTGAGGGAAAAATTGAAACAACTTATGGCCATCTATCTTTTAAAAAAGGTGACTACATAAATATTCCTCGAGGAACAATTTATAAGTTTTTCCCAAATTCACTTTGTAAGATTCTTCGTATTGAGAGCGCATCAGAATTCAAAGACCCATCAAGAGGTATTCTTGGGCCCAATGCTCTTTATGATCAAACAGTTTTAAGAACACCAGAGGCAGCACTTGGTAGTGAACAAGATAAAGAAGAATATATTCTTAAAATAAAAAGACTAGGGAAAATAACAACAGTTAGTTATCCATTCAATCCGTTAACGGCCAAGGGCTGGAAAGGATCTGTTTACCCAAGAATTTTATCTATCTATGATATTTGTCCAATCATGAGTCACCGGTACCATGTACCACCTTCAGGCCATACTACTTTTGTGGCAAAAAACTTTGTGATTTGCTCTTTCGTTGAAAGGCCGCTTGAAAGTAGTGAACATAAGGTTTTGAAAGTTCCTTTTTATCACTCAAATATTGATTTTGATGAGGTGCTTTTTTATCACCAGGGGTCCTTTTTTAGCCGAGATAACATAGACCCTGGATGCTTTACATTTCACCCTCAAGGCATTCATCATGGCCCTCACCCAAAAGCCTTTGAGAAGTCAAATGACAAGGATTGGACTGACGAGTTTGCAGTCATGATTGACGCTAAAAACCCACTCGAGCCTACTGATTGGTTTTGTAATAGAGAAAACAAAGACTACTGGAAATCCTGGAGAAGTTAATGCTTAGTTTCGATCCCTCAAAAGATGATTTTACAAAAAACTATAAATTCCTTATTGGCGGAATATTACCGAGACCTATTGCCGTCGTTTCCACAAGAAATAGTGATGGCTCAAACAACCTGGCCCCTTTTTCTTTTTTTACAGGTGTCAGTGCAGAACCAATGATCGTTGCCTTTTGTCCATTGATAAGATCAAGTGACGGACAAAAAAAAGATACAGTTTTAAACATTGAAAGAGAAAAAGAGTTTGTCATCAATATTTGCTCTTTTGATATTTGCGAACAAGTTAACCTGGCGTCTACTGAGTTTGATCGTAATGAAGATGAGTTTATTCAAGCAGGACTTACCCCAATACCGTCAGAAATTATCTCTGCCTCTAGAGTAAAAGAGAGCCCCGTTCATTATGAATGCAAGCTTAGAGATATTCTCTCATACGGTGAGCACAAAGGTGCAGGAACTTTAATTACCGGAGAAGTGGTAAAAGTTCACATTGACGAGAAAGCTCATCAGGACGGTCGTATTATAACTCGGAAAATTTCCCCCGTGGGTAGAGGCGCTGGCAATGATTGGTTTAAAACTGATCAACCGTTTGAGATGAAACGGTTGATGAAATCTCAAATACAAAAATAAAAAAAGCCCCGAATAACGGGGCTTTGATTTAGTTAATTTTTAAAAAATTACTTAACTTTTAAGTCAGCTTTAAGTGCTTCAAAAGTTTTCTCTTCTTTAATTGCATACATCATATTTTTCTTAACTTGCTCATTTGAGGAGTAGTACTCTTTAACTTTGTCAGTTTCCATTCCAGTCTGTGTCGCCATCTCTTCAATTTTTTTATCAAAGTCTGCATCAGTTGCTTCAACTGAATACTTATCACCAAGCCTCTCAAGAATTAAGCCAGACTTAACTTGAAACTCTGCTTTTGAAGTTACATCAGCACTCCACTTTTCAAAGTATTCTTTCATCATTGTTTCATTGAAACCTTGTTGCTTTAATGATTTTTCAAGGTCCCCTCTCAAATAATTTTCTTGCTGAGTAACCATTGTCTTTGGAACATCAAATTTATTTTGCTCAATGAGTTTCTCAAGAATTTCACCATGAAGCTTTTCATCGGCTGCACGAACTTTTTGCTTTGAAAGCATTTCGGTTTGCTTAGTATTGAAGTCCTCCACTGATTCAAACCCAAATTCTTTTGCTAGTTCGTCAGTAAATTCAGGAAAAACCTTTTCTTTGATCTCGTGAAGTTTAACATCAAATGCTACCTTCTCGCCTCTTAAGTCTTCCATATGGTAGTCAGCTGGAAAAGATAGCTCCAAGCTTTTTTCTTCTCCAGGTTTCATTCCCATCATTCCCTCTTCAAAACCTGGGATAAATTGACCTGAGCCAATCTCAAGAACATATTCCTTACCTTTCATATTTTCAGGTTTCGTTCCATCAGCTCTAGTTCCTTCAAAATCAAATACGGCGCTATGACCTTTTGATAACGAAGCACCTTCAACCTCTTTCATCTCTGCTTTTGAATTAAGATAATTCTTCTTTAGATCCTCAAGTTCTGTATCACCAAGTCCAACATCGTCTTTTGTGAACTCTAAACTAGAGTAATCAGCTAATTCAAACTCAGGAAAAGTTTCAACTAAAGCATCAAAGGACACTGATTCATTCTTTTTATATTTCATATTTTCAAAAGAAGGGTATCCAACCACTTTTAAGTTTTCTTTCGTAACTGCTTGAAAGAATTCACTCTGGATAAAGTTATTTAATGCATCATTCTCAATTTGTGGGCCATAAACCTGCTGAACTAGATTAAGAGGCGCCTTTCCTTTTCTGAAGCCTTTAATTGAAACAGTCTTTTGTTTCTTCTCGATTTCAGTATTAATCTGAGTTGTAAGATCAAGAGTTTCAAAGTTAAAAATAAGTTTTTTAGTGCAATTATTAATTGTTTCTACTGTGTATGACATACCTAGCCTTTTCTGCAATGCGTTAATCTTTATCTAATCTGCGTCAAAATAGCTAGAATTAAGGTAAAAGTCAATTTAATGCAGGATTCTAATAATCAACTCTATCAAGATAAAGGCCATCTGGCGGTGCTGTTGGCCCGAGCTTTTGCCTGAGAGGCACCTGAAGCGAAGTCCTTATATCTTGTAGATCTACTCTCCCTTCATTTAAGGAAAGTAACGCTCCAACAATTAATCGGACCATTTGCTTTAAGAATCCCTCTCCCTCAATTCTAAACTCATAAAAATCACCGTAAATTTGATTAAACCCAAGATCAACATAACTTACTTTACTAAATTCACAGGAAAATATCTTTCTTGTAGTACTTGTGACGTCCGTGCCTGTGCAAAAGTAATTACAAAAATCATATTTTCCTTCAAAAGCCTTGGCCCCCTTCTTAAGAAGCTCCTCATTCAACTCATAAGGATAATATAAAAAAAGTCCGTCTAAAAAAGGACGGGTCGGAAGACTTCCAATAACATATTTGTAAACTTTCTTTTTAGAGTTAAACACCGGGTGAAAATTTTGGTCACAATGCTCTACTTCAAGAATTCTAATACTTGGTGGTAAGAAGTTGTTTACACCTTTTGTAAACATATCCAAAGGATAATCACTTTTCATTTCAACTCTAACAACTTGACCTAAAGCATGCACCCCTGTGTCTGTTCTACCACTTCCTATAGAGTTTATGAGTGCATCTTTACTTACCTTATTTATTGCTTTCTCCAATATGCCTTGGACAGTGTTGAAACTTTGAGATTGCTTTTGCCAACCCAAGAATTCTCTTCCCATATAAGATATTAATAATTTGTAAAAAGTTGGCGACTTAGAGGACATCAAAAGATACCCCTACCCCCAAGCTTGTACCTGAGAAATCTAATTCCTTTTCCTCTCCATTAAAGCTTAAATATTGGTATTTGAAATCCAGATTCAGTCGAAAGTTAGAAAATCCATAATTATAAAAAATTTCTTTTCTCGTTTTTTTCATTAGACTTCCAAGGCTATAGTCAAATCTAGTCATTGCAAATAAACCTTGCCCCAACCTATTAAGGTTTTTACCTTTTTCATCCTCCCTGAAATCAGAGCGGCTCTGAATCATTCCTGCTCCTACTACGCCAGCTGAAAACTTTAAACCGATGCTATTATTGTAGGAAGCCCTGTATGTGACTCCTAAATCAATAGGAACAAACCAAAGAGTTAAACGCGTTTTTGTTTCCTCGTTTGTACCAACACTTCTAGCAAGACCCTGAAAGTAACCAAATCCAAAACCTAGATGATATCCAAATCCACCAACTGTATCCTTATCTGTATCTGAAAAGGAAGCATCGAACTCCAAGTACAAAGGCCCATAACCAGAGGAACTGTTACTCTTAAAGATCGTATCAAACAAATTGTTATTTACGGGGGAAAAAATATCAGAACTATAAATGCTTAAACTAAAAATGGATCTCGATTTATTTTCAAACTTTTGGTTTATTAGGTATGCATCTTCAATGCTGTCAGGACTATCAACTTTGACAGTTTCTAGATACCCATTTTTATCTCTAATTTCATCTTCTTTAAGTTCTTTATAAATTTCTGAGAAATTCTTTTTTCTATCTTTATTTGCCTCATTATAAATTTCATCGAACTCAACGCCCCTGCTTGTCTCGTTGAGTTCTGGATATAGCTCTGCCAAAGAAATAGAGGAATAAAAAAGACCTAAAAATAAAAATTTAATTAAGTACTTTTTCATTTTTTAACAAACCTCAACCTCAAAGCATGGATCATGCATCCAACAACATAGGCCATTAGAAATGTAAATAGCATCAACTCTTCATAAATAAAGATTAAAGAAATGATCATTATAACTATCAGTAGCATTTGTTTGGAATATTTTTTTACAAAGCTTGCCTTTTTAAATGAATAAAATGGAATATTGGAGATCATTAGATAAGAAAATAATAATACAAAAGGTACCGAGAAATAAACCTGAGGGAATGGAAACTGAAACTCAAGAGTGAGTAAAGTATATCCTACCAATGCTAAGGCTCCTGCTGGAATTGGTAAACCTTGAAAATATGCAGGATCAACCTCATCAATATTTGCATTAAACCTAGCCAACCTTAAACATCCGGCCAAACAAAATAAAAAGCTAACTATTATTCCAAGTCTCCCGTAGCCGATAAGAAACTTATAATAAATGAGCATCGCCGGAGCTACCCCAAAAGATATTACATCACATATCGAGTCAAACTGTTCTCCAAATGATGACTCAGTTCCTGTTAATCTAGCGACTCTTCCATCCACTGAATCAAACAATGAAGCAATTACGAGTAGCATACTAGCTTGGTAGAACAAGCCCTTTTGGGCAAAAAGAATTGCAAAAAAACCGCAACCCATATTAATGGCCGTAAAAGTATTTGGTATGAAATATGCAATTTTATTAACTTCTTTTTTCTCTGAATCTGAATTACTCATAACTTCTCTTCGACCTATAGTTAACGACCGGCAATTATTGACCTGCTGCACCAAATAATATCGCCCTGTTTAATTCTTAAATTATATTCTTTTGAGAACTTTAAATTTAAAGTCCCACCAAATAAAGACTGAGTAATTACAGAGTCCTCATTTATTATATCATTTTCTAAAAGGTTCGTGACAGGAGGCTTGTTTTTCAAAAAAGGTGTAACCCCAATAGAAACCAAGTCCAGTTTATTATTTTTACCAAGGGTTAGCTTCAGTTGACCCGGGTGTAGGTTTAATGCACTACTCGAGCAAACGAAAAACTTACCTGGAGATAATACCATATCTCCAATAACTGGAAATAAGGTTATATTCAAATCATAAAAATCATCACTACAGCTTACATTAGAAACGACACCACTAACCGGAGAATAAATAAAGCTACTCAGCCTCTCCTTAACAAGAGAGATATCTCTGTAGGTTAGTTTGAATCGAAGTACAAAAAGAACTATTAAAAATAAAAAATACTTTGCTCCCAAACCAAAACTAAAAAGGGATAAAACTATCCAACAAAATTTTTCAGAATAACTTAAAGTTTTCATGCTTTTTTAATCTTAAACTCATCCTCAATATTTCTAAAATAGTAAGGCTCCTTTCTTATTCCCTCATTGATACAAATACTCGCTACTTTCTCTAAATTATCCAAAAGATATTTTTTACTGTTTGTATATTTATTTTGAATCTCAAGTTGGTCATTAGAAAATACAGGCTCAATCAAATGTTTTTCGAGAGCATCTTGCTTGACTAATTTCTTTTCAGCTTTAACGTTCTCTCCCCAACTAAAAACAAAAAACTCTTCTTTAAATGCATTAGCGACCCAACTACCATTGGTCTCTAATCTACTTATAGCCTCATGCTCTAAAAATGATACAACTTTTATACCATCCATTTCCAAAATTTTAGCAACACCCTCTCCAACTCTAATTCCGGTATAACTTCCCGGGCCATTGTTTACAATAACTCCATTTACAGAGGAGAAATCTCTACCCTCACTATCTAACAGTGAGTTAATATTCTCGTGCAAAATACTTGCAGTTCTTTTGTCCTGTAAAAGAATTGTGTTACGTAATTTAAAACTCTCATCGAGAAGAGCAATAGTTAATTCATTTGTAGTATCAATATAAAGATAAGTCGATGACATCAAAATAATCTAGAAAAATCGTTATATAGTGCTGCAACAGTCAGTAACAGTAACAAAGAGAGACCAAACTGCTGAGCTATCTCCATTTTTCTTCTCGAGAGAGGTCCTCTGTTTACAATCTCCATGAGAATAAAAACAATATGCCCACCATCTAAAACTGGAATAGGAAAAAGGTTTATAATTCCTAGGTTCACAGAAATTAATGCCATTATTTGAAAAAAGTAACTCAAGCTTGTTTTGAAACTATCAGCAGCAACCTTTCCAATAGATAGAGGTCCTCCAATATTCTTTACTGAAACCTCAGACGTTATTAGTTTCTTAAAACCTATAAAGGTTTTAACTATTGAGTCTATGGTTCGATCAAATGCTATCGGAAAAGAACCGAATATTCCCTTAGATTCTGTTTCTATATACTTAGGTGGGTTCCACTCTCCTCCGCTGTAGACGCCAATAAGCTTTGTCTTCCTTCCTCGATTTTCATTAATGTCTGGCTTTAAAGAAAAGTCTAATAAACTGTCTCCTCTTATGACTTTGATCTTATAATTTTCTTTATCAACGCTATTTAGAAAGTTTCTCAACTCAAAAAAACTGTTAAGCTTTTTGTCCTCAATTTGAACAAGGATATCACCACCCTTAATACCCACCTTATCTGCAGGAGAATCCATATTTACGGATTTAACAAACACATCAAGGGGGTATAAACCATTACTCTTCAGACTAAGAATCACCCCCTCTAAATTGATCTCTACATTTCTAACTTCTTTGGTATCTGCACCTTCGAGCTTAATACTTTTTGGAGACAAATCATTTATCTCGTCTAAAGAAAGCTCTCCAACCTCTACACCATCAAACTCGACAATATTGTATGTTTCACCGAGGGCTGACTTGACAGTAGGTTTCCTAAGAATAGGGTCTATTTTTACTAGCTCTTCAAAGAACTTTTCTCTTGAAATATTTAGAGTAACCTTGGCATTCTTTCTAGTCCTTGTTACCTCGAGTTCTCTTATATTGTTCTCAGTTCCCATCGGAATGTCTGCAAGATTGTAGATAAGTTTACCATTGATACTTTGAATGACGTCTCCCGTTTTGAGACCAGACTCTCTCAAGATATTCTTTTCGGGTATCGCGCCAATTTTAACCTCAGGAACTTTCTCTCCTGCAAGGAGTAAAAAATAGAAAATAAAAAATGTGAAAATAAAATTTGCTAGAGGTCCTCCAAAAACAATCCAAAACCGAGCCCACTTCCCTTTAAAAGTAAAACTATACTTTCTCTCTTCCTCAGGAATTTCGTCCTTTTTCAATGGATCATCACCAAACATTTTCACATACCCTCCCAAGGGTATTAAAGAAAAACAATATTCAGTGTCGCCTTTCTTGAACTTAAACAACTTCGGTCCGAAGCCAAGTGAAAATACCTCAACTCTCACACCAAAAAATCGCGCAAATAAAAAATGACCAAGTTCATGAAAAAAAACTAGAGGGAATAAAAAAATAATAAAAATAAAAACTTTCTCAAGCAAAGGACTCTCCTTAAACTTACAGTACGTATCTCATCGCAAATACAAAGAATGGACTAATAAAGTATAAACTATCAACTCTATCAAAAACACCCCCATGGCCAGGTATTAAGTTAGATGAATCCTTTATTCCAACCTCTCTTTTCAACTTAGACTGTGCAAGATCTCCAAGATGTGTCATTGCAGCGATGAGTGTAAATATTATAAACGTTATAACTCCTACCTCAAGCCCTTGAAAATAAATAAAAACACAACTAATTGTCCCAGAGAAGAGAGCTCCCCCGACTAAGCCTTCCACTGTCTTATTGGGGCTTATTGTTGGTGATAACTTTGTTTTTCCAAAGTTTTTACCAAAAAACCATCCCCCAGTATCCATTCCATAAGTTACTAATAAGATCAGGGTCATCATTTTAATCCAGTATTCTAGTTCGAGAATTATAGTCAAACTTAGCAAATTTAAAGAAACGAATAAACTGGGTATAAAAAAATAATGCCCGACAATTGTAGTCATTAACTTAGGCTTTTTCCCAAAAAATAAGTAGGCAACAAAACTAAGATTTAAAGTCATACCAGCGGCTAAAAAATAGTCCGGAGAAACTTTCTCACTCTCAAAAAGATGAATTCCGATTAAGGAAAAAAGTCCCAAAAAAATATGACCCATTAACTTTTTCTCTAAATTGAATTTAAAAAAATTATTTCCCAACTCCCACAAAACTAAAAAAGAAAATGAGCTTATTATAAATAGTATTCCAATCTTTCCGACATACGCTCCAAAAATAACTATTAAAATTAATATTAACCCGGAGGTTATTCGAACGAGGTCTTTCAAATTAATGCCTCTTCATAGTAATTTTTTGAACTTGTAATAACTGAATTTAGCTTTCCAAATCTTCTGTCAATGCTAGAAAAGCTCTCCAATATCTCGAGAAGCTCTAACCTACTAAAGTCCGGCCACTTCGTTTGGGTAAAAAAAAGTTCCGCATATGCGGATTGCCAGAGTAAAAAGTTTGAAAGCCTATGATCACCGCCAGTTCGGATTAGCAAATCAACAGGTCCGTTCTCACAAGTTAATAAGTTATCCTCAATCTCTTTCTCAGTTATTTTCTTTCCCGGGTTTTCACTTATCCATCTATTAACTGAATTAGAAATTTCTTTTTTCGAGCCGTATCCAAAAGCAATGCATAGCTTAAGCCCTTTATGATCATAAGTCTCTTTCTCTAAGCTTCTAATAAGTCCTTTTGTCTCTTCAGGGAGACTCTCGATATCTCCAATAACCCTAAACTTTATATCGTTTGAAATGATTCTATCTCTCTCTTTTTTTAAAAATTTTTTTAATAGTTTAAAAAGAGTTTCAATTTCTCTTTTCGGTCTCCCCCAATTCTCAGTAGAAAAAGAGTAAAGTGTAAGTGTACCTACGCCGAAATCACTTGCAGCCTGAACAATCTCACTTACTCTAAATGTACCTCTTACATGTCCCCAAACTCTTGGGTGAAAACGGCTCTGAGCCCAGCGACCATTACCATCCATAATGATTGCAACATGTTTTGGAGATAAACCTTTCTTCATAAGCTTAAATACTTAAAACTTCGCTTTCTTTCTCGGAGATAGCTTTATCAACCCTCTTAACATAATCATCAATCTTATTTTGAATTTCCGACTGATACTTTTTTGATTCATCCTCAGAGATTTCTTTGGACTTCTCGGCTTTTTTTACAATCTCATTTTGATCTCTTCTAACGCCTCTAATTGCTATTTTTGCATCTTCCCCAATTTTTTTGACATCTTTAGCGATCTCTTTTCTTCTTTCCTCTGTTAAAAGAGGAAAAGGTATCCTTATAAGGTTACCATCATTGGAGGGAGTTACACCTAGGTTGGAACCAAGAATTGCTTTCTCTATGTCACCAATCATTTGCTTATCAAATGGCTGAATTTGAAGAAGCCTAGCCTCTGGAGTAGATACCTGACCAAGTTGGTTTAATGGAGTCGGTGCCCCGTAATAATCAACTTTTATATTATCAAGTAAAGATGCATTAGCTCTTCCTGTTCTCACTCTAGATAGTTGATAAACCATCGACTTTACCGCCTGATCAAGTAAAACTTCTAAATCTTTATTTATTTGTTCCAAAAGCATAATTACTCCCAAAAATTACTTGGTAACTAGTGTACCAATTTTATCTCCAATGGCTACTTTCAAAATGTTTCCATTTTCAAATACGTTGAAAACGATGATATCTATTTTGTTATCCTTGCATAAACTAATCGCAGTGGAATCCATAACCCCAAGCTCTTTATTTAAGACTTCAAAGTAATCCAATTGATCATACTTTTTGGCATTTTTATGCTTCATAGGATCTTTATCGTAAATACCATCAACTTTAGTTGCTTTTAAAATAACGTCTGCATCTATTTCATTTGCTCGAAGTGCTGCAGCCGTATCAGTAGTGAAGTATGGATTTCCAGTGCCTGCGGCAAAAATAATTACCCTTTTTTTCTCTAAATGCCTGACAGCGCGCCTTCTGATGTAAGGCTCTGCTATCTTTTGTAACTCTATTGCGGATAAAACCCTTGTTTTAACATCAAACCTCTCTAAATTATCTTGAAGAGCCAATGAGTTAATTACTGTAGCTAACATTCCCATATGGTCTGAGGTTGTCCTATCCATTCCTTCAGTCGCACCAGCTACCCCACGATGAATGTTACCGCCACCTAGAACGATAGCCAACTCAACACCAATATCAACTAAAGATTTAATTTCTTTGGCCAAAGTGACAATTGTTTTTTGGCAAATTCCATGCCCCTGAGCGCCAGCAAGTGCCTCTCCAGAAAGCTTAAGTAGTATTCTTTTATATTTCATCAAAAGACCTTTATAGTATGCCTAAAAAAAGGGCACTCTAATAGAGTGCCCAATAATAAATTGAATTATTTTTTTTGACTACTGTTGTTGCGTCATTTTTGCAACTTCGTCTGCCAAGTTATCAACTTTTTTCTCAACACCCTCACCAAGGTTTAATGTATGAAAACCAAGTATTGAAATTTCAGCGCCTGTGGACTTAGAAACCTCCGAAACATGTCCTTTTACATTTAGATCCGGATTTTTAACAAAAGACTGCTCTAGTAGGCATACCTCTGACGCAAGTTTTCTCAGTTTACCCTCAACAATTTGAGGGATCATTTTTTCTGGTTTACCTTGCTCTTGAAGTTGCTCTGTGTAAATTTTCGCTTCTCTAGCTTTAAAATCTTCATCAATGCCTGATGCGTCCAAGAATTTTGGACTAGCTGCAGCAACATGCATTGCTAAATCTTTTAACAATTCTTCCGTTTCAGAGGAACTTGTAGAAACTTTCGCTTCAACTAAAACGCCTATTTTACCACCATGGTTATAATGCCCAAAAGTATTTTCAGAATTTAAAGTCAGAAGCCTTCTTAAATCAATCTTCTCACCGCATTTAAGTGTAAGTTCATTTACAGCCTCGGCTTTTGCATCTTTTAATGCCTCAATGTCCGAAATATTATTATCAGCAGCAAACTGAGCCATCTCTCTGGCAAAGCTTTTGAAATCATCACCCTTACCAACAAAATCAGTTTCACAATTTACTTCGAGAAGTACAGAAGTATTACCAGAAGTTGCATTTACTACTGCTCCGTCTGCAGCGGTTCTAGACTGCTTTTTCTGAGCAGCAGCCAAGCCTTTTTTCCGAAGGTAATCAACAGCCGCTTCAAGATCTCCATTCGTAGTATTTAAAGCCTCTTTACAGGCCATCATTCCCGCACCTGTCTTTTCTCTTAATAGTTTTACATCACTTGCACTAATAGCCATTTTAAATTCCCTTTTTTATTAATCTTGTAGGTCAATGTCTTTTTCAAACTTGTTTAATATTTCCTGCTCTAAGCTAGCATCTTTTTGCGCCTTACCAGAGTTTGATTTCTTTGACGCAGAAAATTGATTTCTACCTTGAGCAACGGAGTTACCAAAATAATTTGCAAATAAGGATACTGATTTAATTGCGTCATCATTTGCAGGTACTACATAATCAATCCCAGTAGGATCACAGTTCGTATCAATTAATGCTACAACAGGAATATTTAAATTTTTAGCTTCTGCTACCGCAATCTTTTCAGCCGATGGGTCAATGACAAAGATTGCTCCAGGAAGCTTTCTCATATCCTTGATTCCACCTAAACTTTTTTCTAATTTTTGAACTTCTTTTTCTACTCTTGATCTTTCTTTTTTTGTAAGAAGCTCAAAATCTCCTGTTTCTTTCATTTTTTCAACTTTTCTAAGTTTATCGATTGAAAGAGTGATTGTTTTAAAGTTAGTTAGCATTCCACCTAGCCATCTGTGGGTTACATAATATGCCCCGTTGTCTTTGGCAGCCTGTTGAACAGCATCTGTTGCTTGTCTTTTTGTTCCAACGAAAAGAACAGGCTTACCTTCAGCTGCTGTTTTCTTTAAGAAATCATGAGCTTTTTGTGCAAGTGGAATTGTTTTAGCTAAATCTAAAATATAAATCCCATTCCTTTCACCATATACATATGGCTTCATTTTAGGGTTCCACTTATGTGTTTGGTGACCAAAGTGACAACCAGCTTCTAGAAGACCTTTTAACTCTAACTTTTCAGACATATTTTTTCTCCAGGCGGTTAATTACTTTACCAGACATAATGCCACCACCATAGGTAAAGCTTAGTTATTTCTACAAAATGCAGATACAGGTCTCGTATCATTTTTGACATTATGGGTAAAGATATTTTGAGTAAAACCTTACAGAAAATAAATATTTACAAACCGGGACAAAATTTTAGATCCTTAGTAGCTTACTAATAATCAAATACTTATAATTCGAATAATCAAAGCTACTTAATTTGAAATTTTAGCTCTAGACAGAGTCTACTAAAACCTTTCGGGGCTTTGAACCTTGAGCCGGCCCAACAACGCCATTATCTTCCATTTTTTCAATCAGGTTTGCTGCTCTATTGTAACCTACTTTCAACCGGCGTTGAAGCATAGATGCCGAGGCTGCTCTTGATTCAGCAACGAGCTTTACAGCAACCCCATACAACTCATCGCCATCTGATGATGATTCATTGTTATAACCGGAGCTAGAAGAGCCGTATAGACTATCGGATAGGTCACCGCCATTCTCTAGGAAGTCTATTACTGCGGGGTCAAACCCACTTGAAAGCTCAGCAAGCCTATTAGTAAGTTTTTCTATCTCTAATTCATCAACAAAACTAGAGTGACACCTTAGTGTTTCAACCCCATGCTTATAGAGCATATCACCTTTCCCCAGAAGTCTTTCAGCCCCTACAGAGTTTAAAATCGTCCTTGAATCAACGGAACTGGTAACTCTAAAAGAGACTCTTGTCGGAAAATTTGATTTTATTAATCCAGTTATAACGTCAACTGAAGGTCTTTGAGTCGCAATTATGAGATGGATACCAGACGCCCTTGCTTTTGCAGCAAGGCGACAGATATTTGTTTCAATTTCTTTACCTGATTTTGTCAGAATTAGATCAGCAAACTCATCAACAATTACAACAATATAAGGTAGCTCATAATCATTTCCGTCAAAAAACTTAGACACAGATTCATTTAAAGCATTATCTCCACTTTTAATTTTGTCATTATATCCTTCAAGATTTCTGACTCCCAAGGTCTTCATTATACTATATCTTCTCTCCATCTCCTGAACAGCCCAGAGGAGCGATGTACTTGCTTTACTTGCATCAGTCACAACCGGCATTATCAGGTGCGGTAACTTGGAGTAAAGAGCTAGTTCTAGTTGCTTTGGGTCAATAAGGATCAATTTTAATTTTGAAGGGTCTAATTTAATAAGTAACGATATTAAAACGGAATTTATAAATACTGACTTCCCGGCTCCCGTTGAACCAGCTACGAGCATATGAGGCATTGCAGCTAGATCAACAATAAGTGGATCACCAAATGCATCCTTCCCCATTGCAAGTGGCAGACAATGCTTTGTGTCCTTAAACTCTTTAGAATTTACAAGTTGATCAAGAAAAATAATATCACGTGGGTTTCTTGGAACTTCAATACCAACTGTCGTTCTCCCTTTCATGGGATATACAATCCTTAAAGGGGCTCCAAGCAAAGCCAAACTCAAATCTTCTGCGCTACTGGTAATCTTACTTACTTTGACACCAGAGCCTAGCTCCAACTCAAAAGTATCAACAACAGGTCCTTTGAGAATATTTATAATTTCTCCATTAATTTTAAAATCCTTAAGTTTTTCTTCTATTCTAGATGTAATATCATCAAAATACGCTCTACTTGGCTCGTTAGCGAAGTCTCTTCTTTTCGAAGTAGAGAAAAAATCAACGATATTTTCATAGTCATTACAATTAATATCCTTAACTCTACTAGGAAGAGTCTTATGGGAGGAGCTAGTGTTAACATGTTTATTTGTCGCATTTACAGCAGAAGGGTTTGGCTTAGAGGAGAAGGGTAAATAGCGCATTTTAGTAGAAGGATTCTTTGAGTAAATTGGCTTTAAAGTATTTGAAATAGAACGACTTTCTCCACTATGCTTGTTTTTATGAGTAGTTTTTAAAAATGAAAATACGTTAAGAATGCAAGTTTTGGTAGAGTAATAAATTTTCTTAGAAAAACATAGGTGATTCAAAAAGTCCCCAACAATAAATGTAAGGCTAGACGACCATATAAAAAAATAGGAAAGATCCTTTTCACCAAGAAAAAAAGAATAACTGGGCTTTAAAAAACAGCTAAGAAAGAACAACCCTGGGAAATAATAAATCAAGAATATTTTATTCTTTTCTTTGAATGTAAATTCCAGAATACCAAACAGAAAGAAAAGGCAAAAAAGTGGACCAAAAATATAATAGAAGGAAACGAAAATAGAGTAAAAATAATAATTAAAACCCTTAAGACTAGAATCACTCGATATAAAAAGAACGTTATCATTTGCAGTCAGATAAAAACCTGAGACCAGACAAAAAATAAAAAATACAGGAACTAAT
>DCQT01000050.1 GCA_002323535.1 Bacteriovoracaceae bacterium UBA1511 | reverse complement strand
TAAAAATAAGCGACACAAAATGCTTTTGCTAAAGCCAATAATGTTAAGGAAATCGCTTTATGTGAGTAAGCAATTTTTAATTCTGGAACAAATAGCTCTAAAACTGTTAAAAACGCGAGCACGGCAAAAATTATTAAGTATTCTTTTGTATGACTTTTTTTAACTTCAGTTGCCACTTCAATCTCCTAATTTTTAAATGCATTATTAACTAATAATCCTACATCAATCATCATTCTATTTATCTCGTTTTTATCTTTTCCATAATACCCTCTAATATTTCCACTTTTATCAGAGAGGACAAATTTTTCAGAATGAGCGATATCATAAACATTTTTTGAATATGATTTATCACCCATAGGAACTTTGAACCCTTTAACCAATAGATCCTCTACAGAGTTTTTTTTACCTGTGATAAACTTCCAAATAAATGGATTGGCTTTTAGCTCTCTTGCTCTTTTGAACAGGTCTTTTGGAGTGTCATTTTCGGGGTCAACAGAAAAAGACAGCAATGCTATTTTATTACCTAAACCTCTGACTCGTTTTTGAACCTTCTTCATATTCTTGAGGCTGGCTTTACAAACAGTAGGACAATTTAAAAATATAAATTGAGATATAGTGACCTTGCCTAACAAGTCGGAATCCTTAAACTTAAGGTTATCTTCTGTAACTAACTCAAAACTAGGAATTACCCCGTAAGTAGGTAGAGGCTTTGGAAGCTCTCTCGTGAGAACTCTTAAAATAGGAAAGGAAAAACCAAAAAGGATAAACGCTACCCAAAAAAGCTTGCTTGTAACTATGCTATGGAGAAATGTTTTCTTAATCTCTGTAACCATTTGCTTCAAAAACCTTATTTTTAGTTTCAATTTTTTTCATGAATACTTCTCTCTCTTGAGAGTCCTTAAGCTCCATTAAGCTCTTAACATAATAGCTAACTGCCCAAATTTCCTCATCTGTAATTGTATCTTTCCATGAAGGCATCCCAGATCCGTTAACACCTGACAAAAGTCTTACGTAAATATCTTGAACAGTACTTGCAGACCGCACCCAATGCCATGTAAAATCTGGTGGCAAAGTCCTGTAGTCGTGATCTGAATCTTGAAGTTTTACTTTATAAAGATCCTCATCGAATTCATCTGATGCAATCCTTTCTCCCTCTAGTTTGTATGTAATATCTGACAGCTCTTGCTTTGGAACATATGCTCTATGACAGGACTGACATTGAGCTGTCACGTGATAAACCTCTTTGCCCTTTTCAATTGCATAAGACTTTCTCGCTAATCCGAAAGGATCATTTTTTGCAAATAACTCTTCACCAAGTGCTTTATCTTTTCCATCCCATGTTTCAGGAGAGAAAGTCTTAATGTATTGCCAAACTGCATCTGCTTGGTCATCAGAAATATCCCATGGAAACATGGCAGATCCGTTTAAACCATTTTGAATTATGTGAACCATATGCATGTCGTGCGGTAGCTCACCCGCAATAACTTTCCCAAATTTATAAATACCTTTTTTAAAGTTTCTTGGAGGGGGAATAAGTCCTTTGGCAGCCACACCATTGCCATCACCCTCAACACCGTGACAGGCCATGCAGTATTCAGTGTAAACAGACTTACCTAAGTTCAGTTTTTCTGCAGGAGCATATACACCGCCAGCAAAATATCTACCTGTTTTAAACTCACTTTCTTTACAAGCAACGAAGCTGAGCATGATCAAGATAAAAACTAAAAATTTCATTTAATTTCCCTTCAATTAAAAAATGAACAACATTAAATATAATAAAACCCAAATAATCCCTAAAAAGTGCCAGATCAATCCGTAATTTTTTACTTTTAACAAACCTTTAAAGCTTATCTTCTCTGCGAAGATAGTTTTATACAAAGAGGAAACAAGTAAAAAGCCGACAAGAATATGACCGGCATGAATCCATGTAAACCCATAGATCATTGAACCTAAAATTCCAGAGTCAGAGTTAATCCCTACTTTGGATAATTCACTCCAGAGGTTAAATTGAGATAGAGCAAAACCCAATATTAGAAGCTCTGTTAAGAAGAAGTATGTTTTTCTTTTTTCATTTAACTTTTTAAAGCTAGATTCCATTAAAAAATAAGTCAAACTACTTAGAGCAATAATCCCAGTACTAAGAGATGGAGCAAATAAACCAGGAATAGTGACTCCCATTGGAGGCCATTGGGCAGACCTTGCCCTAAAAATTAAGTATCCTAAAAATAAGGTTCCAAAGAGCATTGAAAAAGAAACGAGAAGTATTGTCATCGTTATTGATGACTGTGCTTCTAAAGTTTTGTTTTCAGTTAACTCATTCATAAACTTAAGCTTTAGCTAGCTCCTCAGTCTGGTATTGAAAGTCTTTATCTTCACCAAGAGCAGGGTTTCCTAGCTCGTGGGGGCCACACTTAACAACTGGAATCTCATCAAAGTTGTAGTGGGGTGCAGGAGAAGGGATAGTCCACTCCAAAGTCCCTACTTCCCATGGGTTGTCTTCGGCTTTTTTCCCTTTGATTAGTGCATGAACAAAGTTCCAAAGGAAAAAGAATTGCGCAAAGCCCATTAAGATTGCAGACCACGTCACGAAAGTATTGATTGGAATAAGTTTTTGTAGAAACTCATACCAGAATGGATTATACAGTCTTCTATGCATTCCACCATATCCAAGAATTAACATTCCAAAGAAGACACCATTTAAGCCAAGCATAGTGATCCAAAAGTGTACTTTGGCAAGAGTCTCATTCATCATCACACCAAACATCTTTGGCATCCAGAAATAGATTCCAGCGAATCCTCCGAGAAGCACTGAAGCGGCCATTGTGTAATGAAAGTGTCCTACGACGAAGTATGTATCATGAAGATATAGGTCAGTTGTTACTGTTCCAAGGTGAAGACCTGTGAGACCACCTAATCCGAATACGAATACAACCCCAAGAGAAAACAACATTGGTGATTGAAATCTAATTGAACCTCTCCAAATAGTCCCTAACCAGTTAAAGAAAAAGACCGTTGAAGGAATTGAGATTGTCATCGTCAATGTCATAAAGGTTTGAGTTAGAAGTGGACTCATTGAAGTTGTAAACATGTGATGTCCATAAACAAGAGTCGAAAGAATTGTGATCGCTGTCATTGAAAGAGCAGTCGCTTTTGCACCGAAAGCTGGCTTTCTTGAAAAGAATGACAATAAGTCAGAAACAATACCCCAAGCAGGCAAAATTAGAATGTAAACCTCTGGGTGCCCAAAAATCCAAAATACGTGTTGAAAAAGAATTGGGTCACCTGTGCCTGAAGTAGCAGCTGCACCGGCAAGAAAGAAATGAGTTCCAAAAACTCTATCGAATAATAATAATAAACAACCAGCACCTA
>DCQT01000118.1:3973-4926 GCA_002323535.1 Bacteriovoracaceae bacterium UBA1511 | reverse complement strand
TTTCCTGAAATTAATCTAGTTACTGCAAGTTCCATTTTTTTTCCGCTTCTTGTGTAAGGAATATCACCTACGGCCATAATATCTTTTGGAACATGCCTTGGTGTTGTTTTTTCTTTTATCGTCTTTTTGATTTCAATAACTCTCTCTTCCGAAAGCGTTTCATCAGTTTTCATCTTAACAAATAAAACAACATCAACATCTCCATCTTCAGTTGGGCGTCCAACGCATATACTATCTTCCAAATATTCAATCAGCTCTGTTTGCCGATAAATTTCCGCCGTTCCGATACGAACGCCACCAGGGTTTAATGTGGCATCGCTTCGCCCATGAACTTGAACACCTCCGGCCGAGGTGATCGTAATAAAGTCACCGTGATGCCAAACTCCCTCATATTTTTCAAAGTAAGCTGAGTTATATCTTGATCTATCACTATCGTTTAAAAAATAAATCGGCGTACTCACAAAAGGGCTTTTGCAAACAAGCTCTCCCTCTACATCACGAATACTCTCCCCTTGATCACTCCAAGAATCCACATCCATCCCAAGACCTAGGCACTGAATCTCTCCTTTGAGAACAGGAAGATTTGGGTTTCCAAGCATAAAACAGCCAATAATATCTGTTCCACCACTGATACTTGCAATCTGACACTTTTTTATTTTTTGATGAATAAAATCAAACTGCTCAGGAAGAAGTGGAGCGCCAGTGCTCATAACACACTCTAAAGTTTTAAACGGAGCGGGGATTTCAGCATTACTGTCTTCGAGCGCCCGAAGAAACTTTGGAGAGGTTCCAAAAAAATTAATCTCTGCCTTATTTATAATGGATAAATAATCAGTAAGACTCGGATACCCAGGACTTCCTTCATATAAAACAATACTCCCACCAAAGTACAATCCACTAACAAGCCAATTCCACATCATCCAGCCACAGGTCGTGAAATAAAAAAAGCGATC
>DCQT01000118.1:0-3694 GCA_002323535.1 Bacteriovoracaceae bacterium UBA1511 | reverse complement strand
TTCCACATCATCCATCCACAGGTGGTGAAAAAAAATGTTGTTTTATCCGCGGCCATATTTCCATGAAGCCCATGCTCTTTTATGTGTTGAAGAAGAGTTCCACCGATGGAGTGAACCATACATTTTGGTTTACCCGTCGTTCCTGATGAATACATGACATACATTGGGTCACTAAATTTTCTTTCTACAAAAGTGAGCTCACTGAAGTTCTCTAGTGCCGTCTCCCAAGAAATAAATTCATGAGACTCCTCCATACCTAAAAAATCAACAACAATAACTTCTTCGATACTAGGAACTTGCTTTTTTATATCTTTTATTTTTTCAATCTGTGAAATACTTTTTCCGTTATAAGTATACCCTGCCGCCGCAACAAGAACTTTCGGTTTTGATTGCCCAAAGCGATCAACAACTCCTTCAATTCCAAAGTCTGGACTTGTACTTGTAAATACCCCACCTAGTGATGACGTCGCGAGCATTGTCACAACTGTTTCTGGAATATTTGGCATATAAGCAGCAACCAAATCACCTGCACTCATTTTTGTTTTTAAATAAGATTGAAGCCTTGCCGTTGATTTACGAAGAGAAGAATAAGTAATATCGTTTCTAACACCTGATTCATGAAAAAACTTTATGGCAACAGAATCACTTCCCCCTTGAGCAAGAAGGTTTTCGGCAAAATTTAATTTAATATTTTTAAACCAACCATAAGATTTAAATGAATTATCTTCCAGGACTGGATCTAGGCTTCCTTCGTATCGTACATTAAAAAAAGAAGTTAGTTCACTCCAAAAAATTTCTTTATCTTCAACAGAAAAACGATGAAGCGAATTGTAATCTAAAAAGCTCTTTCCTGTTTTTTCTTCAAGGTACTTTGTAAACTTTGTTAAATTATTAAACTCTGTCTCACGAGCACGAGGGCGCCATATAATATCAGAAACAAGTTCACTCATTTTCAATCTCCCTGAAAACTTATTGCCTTATGAGCTAAGGGCTTTTAACTTTTCTTTCAGATCACTAATAACATCATCATCAATTTTGGGAACAAGGGCTTTTGGGGCTTTGACCGGGGTTTTCCCAGCGTTTTCAAATATCTCTGCTATAACATCAAAGTCCTCTTGATAAAGCCTCGATTGCTGCTCCTCACTGACATCACCAAATAAAGCAAAAATCTCAGCGCTAAGACTAGGAGTAAACGGCTTAAGAGCGGCTGCAGTCACTAAGATCATCGCGGCTGTTTCACTAATAGTTTTTGCTGCAATATGCGGATCTATTTTATAGCTAGCCCAAGGAGCTCTTTCAGAGAAAAACTCATTTGCAAGGTGTCCCATAGTCATTACTTCTTCAAGGGCCCGCTTGATTTCTTTTTTATCTAGATGATCTTTTGACACTGCCAACTTTGCTCGAAGCTTTTTCATATCAGATAAATGCTCGTAGGCTTTAATCTCTGTTTCACTCATTCCATCAGGCCAATTTTTCTTCCAAAACTTAAGGCAACGATTAATTAAATTACCAATATTATTTGCCAGTTCTCCATTCACTCTTGCCTGAAACCCTTCCCAGGTAAAACTACTATCACTTCCCTCTGGAGAAATCGCTGTGAGGTAATATCTCAAAGCGTCACTTCCAAACTGATCAACTGCCTCATGAGCATCTACATACCAGCCACTGCTCTTAGAGAATTGCTTTCCTTCAAGATTTAGGTACTGATTTGCCGGAACATCGTAACAGGTATGAACTTGCTCACTTGCCATACTCATCACCGGAAAAATAATACAGTGAAAAATAATATTATCCTTTCCAATAAAGTGTTCTATGTGCGTATCGCGGTTGTTCCACCAGTCATGCTTGTAGTGATCACTTCTTCCTGTCTCTTTTATCCACTGCTTTGTATTGGAAACATAACCAATTGGTGCATCAAACCACACGTATAATTTTTTTCCTTTCGCCTCAGCAATAGGAACATCAATTCCCCAATCAAGATCTCTTGTGATAGCTCTGTCATGAAGGCTCTCTTTCGTTAAACTATCAACATAGTTTGTGACAGTTTTTCTAAACCTTGGCATTGCCGCTTCCAGCCATTGCCGATAATCCCCATGGGCTTTTGAAAGAAGAAGGTAATACTGAGTAACGGAAACTTCACTAATATTTTTACTGCCACAAATTTGGCACTCAGGATTGATGAGCTTAACGCTATCAATGATAATTCCGCAGTTTGGGCACTCGTCCCCTCTAGCTTGTTCATAGCCACATTCGTAACACTCTCCACCTACAAATCGATCCGGAAGATGATTATGACAATCACCACATTGAAGTTGTTTTCCTTCTCTTGGCTCGATTAAACCTTTTTCAAGTAGCGCATTAAACCAAGGAATAACTTCCTCTGCATGGTAATCACTACTTGTTTGGCCAAAGAAATCAAAATCTACTCCGTATTTATCAAAAAGATTTTTATGGTCTTTATGCCAATGATCCACATAAGATTTATAATCTTGTTTTTCTTTTTGAGCGTTAAGCATTATCGCCACACCATGCTCATCACTTCCTGAGATATGAATAGCTTCTTCACCTTGAAGTTTTCTGTGACGAGTATAAATATCAGCAGGTATATAAACACCGGCAAGGTGCCCAAAATGAAGAGGGCCGTTGGCGTATGGAAGAGCTGAGGTAACAAGATACTTGGTCATGATATGGCCTTATTTTTTAAGTGATTTTTTTAGATTTTTTGTGGATTCTTGTTCAACAACTGAATGAAGACTTCCGCCGTGAGAGTCCATTGTCACAACAACGGGAAACTCCTCAACAGATAATTCCCATATGGCTTCAGGACTTCCAAATTTTTCTTTAAGGTAGACGTTATCAACACTTTTAATTTTTTCAGCTAAAACTTGGGCAGCTCCCCCAATGGCATGAAAATAAACACAACCGTATTTTTTACAACCCTCCAGAGTTTTTGGCCCCATTCCACCTTTACCAATTACCCCAACGATGCCGTGATCTCTCATTACTTCCCACTGGTAGGGCTCCTCTCTAATACTAGTCGTTGGACCAGCGGCCATTACTTCGTATTTTCCTTTTTTTTCTAAGACGACAGGGCCGCAGTGATAAATAATTTGATTGTTAAAATCTACGGGAGATTTTCCCCCCTCATGCAGGTATTTATGAACCGCATCTCTTCCGGTAAAAAGTTTCCCGGAAATTAGTACCATGTCTCCTACGCGGAGTTCTCTAATTTGTTTTTCGTTAAATGGATAATCTAGTCTTTTCATAAAATTTTTCCCTAAATTTTTCTAGTAAAGCCACTTGGAAATTTTGTTGTTTGCCCTCAAATTGACTCCCTGCCGACGAAACGCCCAACACATATAACTGATACTCACAAAGTAACTTGCCGGCAGTCTGTTTAAAGCCGAAATCTTACAACCTAAAAGAGTTGTCTTTCCTCCAAATCCCATAGGCCCAATACCAAGACGATTACTTGTAGCAACAATGTCTTTTTCTAATTTTTTAAGAGCTGGTATCTCATTCACATCATCAAGGGTTCTAAATAATTGCTCTTTTGAAGCAATGTAGCCTGAGCCTCTATCACCACCAATTGTCACTCCAAGGACGCCTGGGCCACAGCCTTTTCCTTGAGCCTTAACCACGGCATCTAAAATAACTTTTCTTACCCCATCAAGGTCTCGTCCCGCTTCAAGGG
>DCQT01000012.1 GCA_002323535.1 Bacteriovoracaceae bacterium UBA1511 | reverse complement strand
GCAAGAACTAGAAAAGGTAAGGCAGTCGCTATTGCTGGTAAAAAATCTATTAAATCAATGAAGTAATTAAGGTTGAAACATGGTTAAAAAAGCTACAAAAAAGAAAGTTAAAAAAAACATCACACACGGAGTTTGTCATATTCAAGCTTCGTTTAATAACACGATTGTTACTTTCACTGATCCATCAGGTAACGCTATCTCTTGGGCATCCGCTGGCCAGTTAGGCTTTAGAGGCTCTAAAAAGTCGACACCATTCGCTGCTCAGACAGCATCAGCCGATGCAGCTAAGAAGGCAATGGAGCACGGTCTTAGTTCTTGTGATGTGAAGGTTAAAGGTCCTGGTGCGGGTAGAGAAAACGCTATTCGAGCACTTGTTGGTGTTGGTTTAAGAATTACATCTGTGGCTGATAAGAGTCCTATTCCACATAATGGATGTAGAGCTCCTAAAAGAAGAAGAGTTTAATTATATAATTTGGAGATTTTCTCATGGATAAATTTACTGATAAAAATTGGAATGATCTTATTCGTCCTACCGGTTTAGAAATCGATAGTGACACCGCGACATCTAGTTATAGCAAGTTTGTCGCGAAGCCTTTGGAAAGAGGCTATGGTCAAACATTAGGAAACTCCTTACGTCGTGTTTTATTAAGCTCGCTTCAGGGAGCTGGTATTGTTGCTATTAAAATTGAAGGTGTTGAGCATGAATTTGACACGATTAATAATATTAAGGAAGAGGTTAGTGAGATTATTTTAAACCTCAAGGAAGTAAGGTTTAAACTTAGCGGCGTAGATCAATTCACAGCCGTTTTGGAAAAGTCTGGTGAGGGTCCTGTAACAGCGTCAGACTTTGAAGAGTCACCTCAATTTGATGTTTTAAATTCTGAGCATGTAATTGCCAACGTTTCCTCTGGAGGTAAGTTCAGACTTGAGGTTCTCATCGCAAGGGGGAAAGGGTACGTTACATCTAGCGATAATAAAGAAAATTTTGAGTTACCAGTTGGGTGGATTTTTTTAGATACTTTATTTTCCCCTGTTCAAAGAGTTAACTATACAGTTTCCAACTCAAGGGTTGGAAAAAGAACCGATTTTGATAAATTAACTTTGGAAGTTTGGACAGATAGTGGTCTTGAGCCAGTTAATGCAGTGGCCTATTCAGCCAAAATATTAAGAGATCAATTTACCGTCTTTTTGAATTTTGAGGATAACGACGAGGTTGTTTCTAACGTTGAAAAGAGCCCTATACAAACTCAAACACCTACAAATAATGCATTGTTGAAGCCTGTTTCAGAATTAGAGTTATCTGTTAGATCTGCTAATTGTCTTCAAAATGCCAATATCAAATATATTTATGAGCTCGTTAGTAAAACAGAGGGCGAAATGTTAAGGACAAAAAACTTTGGGAGAAAGTCTCTTAACGAAATTAAAGAATTACTTACAACTATGGGCTTAGGACTAGGGATGAAAGTCGATACTATTATGAAGGAAGTACAGGAAGCTCAAGCTGATAAATAGGAGATAATAATGAGACACGGTAAGAGAAAATATTCAATAGGCTCAAGTCCTTCACATAGGAAAAGTCTATTAAGAAACTTAGCAGTTGAAGTAATTGAGCATGGTAAAATTAAGACCACTCACACGAAATGCCAAGCTGTCCAGCCATTTGTTGAGAAACTTATAACTGCGGCGAAAGTAGATTCTGTTGCTAACAGACGATTTGTTTTTAGAAAGCTCAATAATAAGTCTGCCACTAATCATCTGTTTGATGCTGTTGCTCCACGTTTTAAAGAAAGAAATGGTGGGTATACTAGAATCTTAAAATTAGCCGATACACGAGTCGGTGATGGAAGTAAAATGTCATATATTGCCTTGGTCGATTAATTTTCCTTTCATAATTTATGTGATATCAAACCCCACAGTCGTGGGGTTTTTTTATGTTTGGACTAAGGTCTATTGTAACTGTTTTAATTTTTTCTAGTTTCTTTATTTATGGTCTTCTTCTTTCTAATAATCAAAAAGAATATTTTAATCTAGAGAACGAGTTTATTTTGAATAAAATCCCTGCGGTTACCTTTGACTATGTTGGCGAAGAACTTATTTTTGGTAATAAAGGTAGCTATTTCCATTTTTGGGCTACCTGGTGTGGCCCTTGTGAAAAAGAATTACCCGAGTTTATTGAGTTTATTGACTCTCTAGGTGGACTTGTTAAAGGGAATTTGGTGGCTTCTAAGGATAATTCTAGAAAAGTCATGCGCTATTTAGAAAAATATAATTTGAGTGAAAATTTCAATATTATTCATGATACTAATGGCGAATTACTCAAGAATTTTGGTTCTCTAAGGGTACCCGAAACATTCCTATTTGACCTGGATGGAAACTTCCTCAAAAAGTTTGTTGGCCCTCAAGATTGGAAAAATAAATTTTTTATTCAAAATACAAAATATTTAATCAAGTAGCTTTAATTTATTTAATTTAAGAGCCCAAACCATTAATTTGTTTAAATTTTTAACAAATGGGAAGTATTTGTTTAATTTATTCTAAATTTTTCCGATAAATGTTTCATATAAGAGGTATTTATGGCAATTAATTGGACAGAACTAAAAGACTTACACGTAATTTCAAAAGTTAGGGAATTAATATCCCAATGGTATGGTGCTGAAATCTTTTTTACTGACCTTTCTGGACATGTTCAATCTGGAAATTGGTCGAAAGATTTCGATTATAAAAACCAATTCTTGGCCGTCTTAAATCAAACATCACAGGGCTTTCAAACTTTAGGCAGTGATTTTGAAAACTTCTTTGATTCTAATAATGAGAATGGGTTTTGTAATTCTAGCTTCACGGGTGTTAGCTTCTTTGGTCAAGCCATTCAAATTGATGGAGAGCCAGTTGGTGGTGTTTTCGCATTCCCCATTATCAAAGGAAGCGTCTCTGATGATTTCAAGGATTCATTAATTAGCGTTTTAGAAAATTACGGTATTAAAGATAATAGCCTCAACATCTGCATTAACTCTTTAAATGAGCTTGATCATGAAAAGTCATCCTACTTTCAAGAGCTCGTTGGACTTATTTCAAATGAAATTATCACTTATCACAACGAAATTAAGAAGAGAGAGGAGTTGATTGGAGACTTGAACTCCGAGTTAGGAGATAGATATCGATACCATTCAATGATAGGTAAATCAAAACAGATGCAAAAAATTTATCGTCTTTTAGAAAAAATTTCCTCAAGTGAATCCAGTGTATTTATTCTTGGTGAAAATGGAACTGGTAAAGAGTTAGTAGCGAAAGCGATACATTATTATTCTCCTCGTAGAGATAAAATGTTCCTGGCAGTAAATTGTTCTGCATTCAATGACAACCTTCTTGACTCAGAACTGTTCGGCCATGTTAAGGGGGCATTTACCGGAGCACTTAAGGATAAAAGAGGTTTATTTGAGCAGGCAGATGGAGGAACTTTATTCCTTGACGAGATTGGTGATACGAGTCTCTCCATGCAAGTAAAGCTGCTTAGAGTGTTGCAAGAAGGTACCTTCATGCCTGTTGGTGGGACTAGTCCAAAAAAATGTAATGTAAGGATCTTGGCGGCAACCAATAAAAATATAAAAAAAATGATGGCCGATGGCGAGTTTAGAGAAGACCTTTTCTATAGAATCAATGTGATAAATGTTGACCTTCCTCCACTGAGGGAAAGGACTGATGATGTTGCTCTTCTAATTAGTCATTTCTTGGATAAGAAATGCCAAGAGGCAGGAGTTAGTGACAAGGTAATTTCGAAAAAAGCTCTCGAAAAAATGTTAGATTATTCCTGGCCTGGTAACGTCAGAGAGCTTGAGAATGAAGTAGAAAGGATATTTGTTCTATCTGGAGATGACAGGTCAATTGGGCCAGAAACCCTAAGCCAGAGGATTATTGATTTCAGCGCTCCTTCTTCTCAAGTATCAGGTAGTCTCACTAGGTCGGGTAACCTCAAAGAGGCGACTGAAGAACTTGAGCGTATCATGATAAAAGAAGGCTTAAGAAGATGTAATTTTAACAAATCAAAACTTGCCAAAGAGCTTGGAATTAGTCGAGCTAGTTTGATAATGAAAGTTGACAGGTATCAGCTTGATAAGCGTAAAAAGGCTTCCGGTGAGTAAACGGTTGCGCTCTGCAAAATTTTGGCTTTCCTTTTAAATTAAAAATCAAATACAGGTCGATTTCAACCTATCACTTTGTCGACTTTGTGATTTAAAATAAATTAGCCCTAATGAGTATTGCATATTAATATACCTCCATTCCGTGGAGGTATTAATATGACTGATATTTTAGAGTTAAAACGGGACGAATTACTTGAAAAAAGAAGGGTCGCTTCATTAGGTGGCGGTGAAGCTCGAATTCAAAAACAACACGAACAAGGTAAATACACAGCTAGAGAAAGAATTGAAAGATTGATTGATCCGGGTACATTTATAGAGTTTGACCGATTTGTTACTCATAGATGTCATCAATTTGGAATGCAGAAAAATAAATTTTTAGGTGATGGTGTAGTAACAGGAATAGGCTCGATCGACGGACAAAGAGTTGCTGTTTATTCACAAGACTTTACGTGCTGGGGCGGTGCCTTAGGTGCAGCTCACGCAAAAAAAATATGCAAAATAATGAAGTTTGCCCTTGAGAATAGGATTCCAATTATTGGGATTAATGATTCTGGTGGGGCAAGGATTCAAGAGGGTGTTGAGTCGCTTGCTGGATATGCAGACATCTTTCACCTCAATGTAAAAGCTTCAGGGGTTATTCCTCAGATCTCTTTAATAATGGGGCCATGTGCAGGGGGTGCTGTTTACTCACCTGCAATAACCGACTTCATTTTTATGGTTGATAAATCTTCCTATATGTTTGTTACAGGGCCGGATGTAATCAAAGCGGTTACGCATGAAGAGGTTTCTAAAGAAGACCTAGGTGGCGCAAGAAGACATGGTGAAACTAGTGGTGTTGCAAACTTTATTTGTGAAAATGAGGACAGTGCGTTTGAGCGAGTTAGAGAGTTAATGACTTTTTTACCTTCATCGAACTTTGCACCAAAGGAACCAAGGCCAACGAGTGACACAATTTTTAGAGATAATTTAAAAATAAAAAATACGGTTCCTGCGAATCCAAGAAAACCTTATGACATGAAAGAAATCATCCTAGATATTGTTGATGATAATCATTTTCTAGAGGTTCACAAAGATTACGCAAAAAATATTATTGTAGGCTTTGCCTCAATTGGTGGAACTAGAGTTGGTATTGTTGCTAATCAGCCAGCTGTATTGGCCGGGGTTTTAGATATAGATTCATCAGTAAAAGGTGCAAGGTTTGTTCGTTTTTGTGATGCATTTAATATTCCGATTATTTCACTAGTTGATGTCCCAGGATTTTTACCAGGAACAGTTCAAGAATATGGTGGAATTATTAAGCACGGATCAAAATTACTTTATGCTTATGCGGAAGCAACAGTGCCATTAATTACTTTAATTACAAGAAAGTCTTACGGTGGAGCTTATGACGTTATGGCGTCTAAGCATATTGGAGCTGACGTTAATCTTGCTTATCCAACAGCAGAAATTGCGGTTATGGGGGCAGATGGCGCTGTTAACATTGTTTTCAGAAAAGAACTTCAAGGGCTTGAGGGTAAAGAGTTTGATGATAAAAAAGCAGAGCTTGTGGCCAACTACGAAAAAGAGTTTGCTAACCCATATAAAGCAGCAGAGTTAGGCTACTTAGATAGTGTTATCCTTCCTGAGGAAACTAGGCAACGGCTTCATGAATACTTAGTAGCACTTAAAAATAAAAAAGTAGAACTTCCAAAAAGAAAACACGGGAATATTCAGTTATGACAGATAAAAGAATATTGATCTTAAACAGAGGCGAGATTGCCTCAAGAATTGCGAAAGCCTGTCGTGAGTTAAATTACACTTCCGTAGGAGTGTGGACGGAGAGTGAACCACATGCGCGGCATCTTGAGTTTTGTGATGAGTGGGTATTTCTTGAGGGAAAAACTAATCAAGAAACTTATTTAAATATTGAGCAAATTGTAGGAGTTGCCAAAGAAAATAATATTGATGGTGTTCACCCTGGTTATGGATTTCTTTCTGAAAATACTGACTTTGCAAAAGCACTTGAAGAAAATGGTATTACTTTTATCGGCCCTCACTCCGAAGCTGTAAGACTTATGGGTGATAAAGCAGTTTCAAAAACGCTAGCGGAAAAACACAACATACCAGTTGTACCTGGTTCTACTGGTGCTGTTAAGTCAGTTGCTGATGCAAAAAAGGTAGCTGAAGAAATTGGTTACCCTGTTTTGTTGAAAGCTGTTGCAGGTGGTGGTGGTAGAGGTTTGAGACCTTGTGCTGATGAGATAGAGCTTGAAAATAACTTTGAAGCAGTTGGTAGGGAAGCGATGTCCTCTTTTGGAAATGGGGACCTTCTTGTTGAGAAGTTTATCGTTAATCCACGACATATTGAAGTGCAGATACTTGCAGATAAAAAAGGAAATACATTTCACTTTTTTGAAAGAGAATGTTCTGTTCAAAGAAGACATCAAAAAATTATTGAGGAGGCTCCATCTCCATTTATTGGAGAAGATGAAGCACTTAGAAAAGAGCTTTGTGATACTGCTGTAAGACTCGCAAAGGCTGTTGGTTATGATTCAGCGGGTACGGTTGAGTTTATCATGGGGGAGGATAAGAACTTCTATTTTCTTGAGATGAATACAAGAATCCAGGTTGAACACCCAATAACGGAAGAAATCACAGGGATTGATTTAATTGTCTGTATGATTCAGTCTGCATTTGGAATTGATTTAGGGATTCCATCGCAAGAGTGGATTACAAAAACAGGGCATGCAATTGAGTGTCGTATCTGCGCCGAAGACCCAATTACGATGCTTCCAGCACCGGGTACGGTGACAGGTTTTGAGACGAACTTTCCTCAAGGAACAAGGTTTGATAACTGTCTTTATAAAGGACTAGAGGTAACACCTGATTTTGACCCAATGGTTGGAAAATTAGTGACCAAAGGAATCACAAGGTCGGTTTCTCTTCGGAAAATGAAAGCTGCTTTAGATGGCCTTTTTATTGAGGGTTTAAAAACCAATGTTCCTCTTCATAAAGTAATTCTTGAAAATGAAAAATTTGTTGGTGGAAATTATTCAACGAAGTTCATTGGGGAAGAAAAACCTCAAGACGATGTTAAAACAGATTTTGACTATGAAAAGATTTACTCGATGCTTGCCACAATAGAGGCAAGAAGGATGGGGTTCTAATATGAGAAATTATTTTATTGATGATGAGAAAAATGAATTCGTCGTTGATCTTCATAGAACAGTTGTTCATAGCTCAAATTTAGTAGAGTTTACTTTTTCTGCATTGGAAAATGACAAATTGGAAAGAACTCAAAATATTTTTGTTAGAAAGCTAGCCGGACAGTACTTTGTCTCAATGGATAATAAACGCTGGAAAAAGCTCGCCAGGCAAGATGCACCAAATATTATGTTGAATGTGAATAAGGTATACCAACTTTTTAGAGGTTATAAACCAAGCGGTTTAATGGGTGGAAATGAAGGAGAGCTTCTCACTCAAATGCCTGGTAAGATCGTAAAGATTATTGTGGAAAAAGGGCAGCAAGTTAAAAAAGGTGACAATTTACTTATTCTTGAAGCAATGAAAATGGAAAATGAGATTAAAGCTCCGATCGATGGAACGGTTAAAGAGATTTACGTATCAGAGGGGCAAGCACTAGAAAATGGATTTTTAATGATGGAGGTTGAAAAGGCTTAGTACCTTTCAATCAAGGAGGATTTATGAGTGACCCAAATGATTTCCAAGAGGAAATGAAAAGGTTTAAAAAACAATTTGAAGGCGTTAACAAACAATTTCCTGGCTTTGGTAAGTTTGGTGGAGTTTTTGTTATTTTAATTCTAATTTTAATTGGAACATTCTCTTCTTTTTACACTGTTGAGCCAGATGAGGAAGCAGTTGTTTTAAGGTTTGGTAGATATACAGGAAGTCCAAAGCCACCTGGGCTACATTTTAAAATTCCATTTGGAGTAGATAAAGTAATTAAGGTTCAAACAAAAAGAGTTCTTCAAGAGGAGTTTGGCTTTAGAACGAATACGATCTCAAGACGATCCTCAACAAGTTACTCCGCAAGAAATTATGACCTTGAGTCTTTGATGCTAACTGGTGACTTAAACGTTGCTGATGTTGAGTGGGTTGTTCAATATCAAATCTCTGATCCGTATAACTTTCTTTTTAGAACGAGCTCTCCAATAATCAATATTAGAGATGTAGCGGAATCAATTATGAGGAGAGTTGTTGGGGACAGAACTGTGACGGAAATTCTCACAACTGGGCGTAAAGAAATTGCAGGACTTGCGAAGGAACTAATGCA
>DCQT01000055.1:12687-26827 GCA_002323535.1 Bacteriovoracaceae bacterium UBA1511 | reverse complement strand
ATACCTGAAGCTTGCGACAACACTTTAAAAATTGCTGACCAATGTAATGTTGAACTTAAATGGAAAGATGAAAATGGAAATCAAATTTATCATCTTCCTGATTATCCAATTGATACTGATGAAACAACAGATGAGTTTTTTGCAAGGTTATCTAGAGAAGGCTTAGAGAAAAGGTTTCAAGGCCCGCATTTTACAAAAATTATCTCTCAAGAAAATTGGGAGGATGAACTTAAACCACAGTATTACGAGCGACTTGAGGAAGAAATAAAAATGATTTGTGACATGGGGTTCCCGGGTTACTTTTTAATCGTTGGTGATTTCATACAGTGGTCAAAGGAAAATGATATTCCCGTCGGCCCAGGACGGGGTTCAGGTGCTGGCTCTCTTGTCGCTTATGCACTGACAATTACTAATATTAACCCGCTTCCATATAACTTACTTTTTGAGAGATTTATCAACCCTGAACGTATTTCAATGCCTGACTTCGATATCGACTTCTGTCAAAATCGTCGTCCCGAAGTTATTGATTACGTAACCCAAAAGTACGGAGAAGCAAGAGTCGGACAAATTATCACATTTGGAAAACTTCAGGCTAAAGCGGTTATCAGAGATGTCTCTAGAGTTTTTGCTCTTCCGTACTCTGAAGCGGATATGCTCTCAAAGCTTGTTCCTGAAGAACTAGGTATTACTCTTGAAAAGGCACTTGAGGTAGAGCCAAAGTTTCAAGAGTTAATGGATGGTGATCAAAAGATTAAACAGATCATCAATATTTCCAGGCGACTTGAAGGCCTTTATCGTCATGCCTCTATTCATGCAGCAGGCGTAATTATCACCAATAAACCACTGGTTCACTATTGCCCTTTATTTAAAGGAAGAGAAGGAGAGCAGGTCGTTCAGTTTGATAAGGACTTCTCAGAGACAATTGGTCTTGTAAAGTTTGACTTTCTAGGCTTAAAGACGCTCACAGTTATTGATTATGCATCTCAATTTATCAGGCGAGATCATGATGAGAACTTTGATATTGAAGCCATCGATTTAGAAGATAAAAAAGTCTATGACTTTATTTCACGTGGTGAAACTATAGGTGTTTTCCAGCTTGAATCATCAGGTATGATTGATCTCTGCAAAAGAATAGGCCCTGATAACCTTGAAGATATAACCGCCATCAACGCTCTTTATCGCCCTGGCCCACTTGAATCAGGAATGGTTGATGACTTTATTGAAATTAAGCATGGAAGAAAGCAAATGAGCTTTCCTTTTGACCAGTTGGAGCCAGTTTTAAGCGATACTTATGGTGTTATTGTTTATCAAGAACAAGTTATGAACATCGCAAGGATTGTTGCCGGCTATTCCCTCGGACAAGCGGATATGCTTAGACGAGCGATGGGAAAAAAGAAAGTCTCTGAGATGGAGAGGCATAAAGAAATTTTCAGAAAAGGCGCGATTGAAAATGGGTTTGATGAGCAAAAAGCCGTCGACCTTTTTGATTTGATGGCCAACTTTGCAGCTTATGGCTTTAATAAATCTCACGCGGTTGCTTATGGGCTAATTGCTTATCAAACAGCTTTTCTTAAACGTTATTATCCTGCTGAGTTTTTTGCGGGCTTATTAAGCACTGAACTTAATAACATGGACAAGGTAACTTCCTATATTAATGACTGCAAAAACTATGGCATTCAAGTTCTTCCTCCAGATGTTAACGAGAGTTTGTGGCTTTTCAACGTTGTTGAAGGAAACCTTCGATTTGGAATGGGCGCGGTTAAAAACGTAGGTAAAGCGGCCGTTGAAGAAATGGTACGCGAGCGAACTGAAAATGGAGCGTTCACCAGCTTTGTTGATTTTGTTGAGCGAGTGAACTTGAAAGTATGTGGAAAAAGAGCACTCGAGTCGCTTGTTCTCGTTGGTGCATTTGATTCGATTGAAAAACAATTAAATAGAAAAACTCTTTTTGAAAATCTCGAAAACTTCATGATCTATGGAAATAAAAAACAAGAGGAAAAAGCTCTTGGCCAATCAAACTTATTTGATCTTGGGGAGTCGAGCTCAGACTCTGAGGATGAATCTTTAAAGGTAGATGTAGAAAGAGTTGAAGACTATGACGAAAAAGAAAAGTTAGCTTACGAATCAAACCTGTTAGGTATCTATGTCTCGGGTCACCCTTTAGGTAGATATCAGGGAGTTATTGAGCAGTTAACTTCAATGAACTTAAATGAGATTCAAGAAATATCAGGAAGTGACAAAAGAGATATGATTGTTGCGGGGATGATTGTCACCAATAAAACTATTTTGACAAAAAAAGGTGATAAAATGTCGTTTGCGATGCTCGAGGATCTTCATGGAAAAATAGAATGTATAGTATTTCCACGTGTATTTGCTGAGTATGAGGAACTCCTTAAATCGGATGACCCTGTGGTTATGACTGGTTATGCAAATCTGACTGAGCAACCAAGAAAGTTTTTTCCTCAAAAAATACAAAAATTAAAAGTTGAAGCTGAGACAAGGGTCACCGGTGTTAGGGTTAGCCTTTCGATGAGTGAGGTAAATGAGAGAAAATTAAAAAAGATGAAAGAAGTTATCTTGAGTTATAAAGGGTCCGTTCCTTGTCATTTAATATTTGAAAGTAATGAAGCCAAAGGGAGACTACCTCTAGGAAGTGGTTTTCATGTGAATCCAGTTCCTCAATTTGCCGCTAAAATTAATGAGATTTTTAATAAAAACAGTGTTAAATTTATTGTTGATGGTGAATTGAGGAGTGAATTGCCAAATTAGATAGGTGTCACCAAATTAGTGAACAAGGATGTTTAATTGAAGACGCTCATTTTATTATTACTGTTTATCTCGACAGCAGCCTGGTCAAAGTACTTAACAGGAGAAGGAGAGTTTCTTTCCATAGAGTCAGATAAGCCAACATTTGTTAAAAAACAATTAATATACTCTGCAAAAAAAAATATACTTAATACTCATTTAACCTCATTAGATTTAAGTCCTCAGGAATTTTGGCAAGGCTTTGATAGTAAAATAGAAGAAAAAATTAAGACTAAGGTTGATTGGTTTGATGAAAAAATATTAGAGATGCAAAGTGCTGAAAATTTTGATGAGCTTCTGAATTTTCAGATTAAAAAAAGAGAATTAATTCTTACTCAAAAAGCAAAATACCTTGAAAGGTCTAGGGTGTTCTCCTCTTATTCTATTAAAAATAGATCTCAGTCTTTAACTAACCCATCTTTAAAATTTATAAGAATGAAAGTTAAGATTAATAAGACCAGGCTAAAATCTTTTTACTTCTCACTTACAAAACAAAACCTTGAAAGAACTTTTGATAAAATGTTTGTGAATCTTACCTTTGAAGATCACTCATCTTTATACTCAAATGACCAAGGGGAATCTTTTCAAAGCGAGATGATGGAGGATATTAAGATCGCCCTAATACAAAAGTGGAAAAGGTTCTTTGAAAAAGAATACGGGGAAATTGTTAAAAATATAATTTTTATCTCTGATGAGGAAAGTGATGATTTTGAAAAGAAGCTTAGTATTGCACCAGAGGATGGGGAAAGAGAAAAATCATCAGTAGACTTAATTGAACTTGAGTCAAAAAAAAATAGTGATGTTGGAAGTACAGAAGTTCTCGTAGAAACTCCCCCCCCGACAGATAAACCTACCAAAGAGGGAAGTGAAAATATTGAAAATGAAATAATAGATGGAGAGCTTTACTTAAAGATACAATATTCTTTCATGCGAGCTAAATATGATACAGAAAATCAAAAAGGCTCTTATGCGTTCAAGGGAGGGGTGGCCCTTTTTGACCTCAGAGGAAGAAGTTCAATATTTTTTGATGACTTTAATTTTTCTGAAGGAGAATTATTTTCTTCTTTACCGAATTCATTTTATTCATCGTTAGCGACTAAGCTGTATAATTATCCAATCAAATCCCTTAGGAAAAATAAAGAATCAATTGCTAGGTATCCCAGCGTAAACAATAGTCTCTCAATTAAAGTTCATAAACCTAAAAATATGAATGATGTATATGCCCTAAATGACTTTCTTGCGATTTCAGGAGCGAATCATAATTTTTTGACTAGTAACTTTATTATTCTTGATGATTCTGTTTATTTTGATCTTTATTTTAATGGGCCAAAAAGTGAGGCATTGAATAAATTTAGACAATGGGAAAGTAAAAAAATAAGTAACAAATTAGTCATGATGTCCTCTGTTGACGACAGAAGTGTCGAGATATCTTTAGAGGAAACAGTATCTAGTCTTGAGGGTGAAATTAAAAATGAAAATGCACAGTAAATTAATATTCTTAAATGCACTCTTTTCCTTTTTATTATTTTTGACAAGTTGTTCAACAATTGGTGTTAAAAGAAATACTTTACTAAAGCGTAAATCTGCGATGAAGAAGAAAAGAAATTTCTTTATCAAAAAAAATGCAGAAATTCTTCCCTTGTATAATGGCTCACCTATTGGAGGTGATCTTCTTTCAACTTATGCGACGGAGTCGCTTAGACTCGGAATGCTTAAGTCTGGCCGTTTTATTTTTAAGCCAGAGCTTAAAGGAGGTTTGTTATCCTCTAAACAAGTTCTAACTAGTGGCGGTAGTAGGTGGCCAATGATCCTTGAGAAAGGGCTGGAGCACCAATTAAATACAATTGTATATGGTGAGATCAAAGATGCTTTTGTAAGAAAGAAGATTGATGATATGGGACTGGCGAAAGAGGTATTCTTACTTGCTGGAGTAAAAATTGAGATAAGAGTGATAGATGTTGAAGCAGAGATCGAAATTGGAAAAAAAGAAATAGAGGCATTCGTAGAGGATAAAAGTTTTGAAATAGTTGGCCTGGAACGAAAAACAGTTTTGGCCAAAAGGAACAGTCTACTTAATAGAGCGATTGACCTTGCTATTCCAAAAATTGTTAAATTCGTAGGAGAAAATCAAGCCGCAAAAAGCTGGGTTGGAAAAATCGCAAAAATAGAGGGAAATGATTTTTACTTAAACGCAGGTAGAAAAAACGGTATTAAGGTTGGGGATATCTTGAAAGTTGTGCTTGAGGGGAAAAAGGTATTTGACCCAAGCACAGGAGCATATCTGGGTAAATCAAAAGGTATGGTTAAGGCAACTGTTGAGGTTGTTGAGTTTTTTGGTGCCAATGGGGCGATCGCAAGGTTACACTCTGGAGGTGCACCTGCAGTTGGTGACAAGGTTATGTTGTATTAGGATGTATAGTTTAGCAAAGAAGATTCTTTTTAAGTTAGAGCCCGAGCTTGCGCATGACATAACTCTTGGTTTACTTAATACTTCTCCTCGTTTTTTTTCTCTTCCATATCAAATTGAAAATAAAAAATCTTTAAGTGTTTCAACTCGAGCTGGCCAATGGAGTTTTCCTTTGGGAATCGCAGCGGGTTTAGATAAGCAAGCAAGATTGATTACTTTTTTTTCTCGCCTAGGGGTAGGAGCTTTAGAGGTAGGAACAGTAACACCGCTTCCTCAAATGGGAAACCCAAAACCTAGACTTTTTAGGTATCCCGCTGATGAGTCAATTCTCAACCGAATGGGCTTTAATGGGCCAGGTGTTGATGTTGTTCAAAGCAACATCTCTAAGCATGATAAAAAATCTATGATTTTAGGTATTAATATTGGAAAAAATAAAATTACTCCAAATGACAAAGCTATCGAAGATTACCTTGTATCTTTTGAGAAGTTAAAACATGCGGGTGAATATTTTGTAGTAAATGTAAGTTCTCCCAATACGCCTGGCTTAAGAGAGCTTCAAAAACTTGATTTTTTAAATGAATTGTTTGATGAATTAACGAAAGTTAATAGCAAGAATAAGCCTATTTATTTGAAAATTGCGCCTGACTTAAATGATAACCAAGTTAAAGAAATTTCAGAGTTTGCTTTGAGCTCAAGTATTTCAGGAATGATTTGCACCAATACGACTGTTATGGAAAATATGGGTAAAGGAGGCGTCTCAGGAGAGCTTCTTTATGATAGAGCTAAGAGAATTCGCCGTAAAGTGTTAGAGGTTACTCGTAATGACGCAACTTTTGACGTTATTGGTGTCGGTGGAGTTAGTGAGTTCTCGCATCTTTGGGATTTTTGGCAAGATGGTGGAAAAGTAATGCAGCTCTATTCTTCTATTATTTTTAAAGGACCTGGTATTTTTAAATCATTTCAAGATCAGATACTTTCAGTTATGTCTTACTTTGGGTTCACTAACCTTGAGGAGCTTATTCGTGTTGTCTATGAGGAAAAACTTAACTTACCTAAGAATTATTAATTAGGTAACTAGGTCGATTTTCGTATTCTATTGGGTCTATCTTTTTCGCCTGCTCAAAACCTCTCAGCCTTAATGCACATGAGTCACAGACACCACAAGCCTTATCTTCTTTGTCATAGCAAGACCAAGTATGTTGGATAGGCGCATTTAAGTCAAAAGACTTGTTGATAATGTCCTTTTTTGAAAGGTGAATTAGCGGTGTAATAACTTCAATATTACCATCTTTTGTACCTTGTTTTATAAGCTCATTCATCGCTTTGTAGTAGCTAGGTCTGCAATCAGGATATCCACTGGAGTCTTCTTCAACTGCTCCAATGTATATTTTTGTAGCCCTTATTACTTCCGCCCAGCTGACGGCCATAGATATGATGTGGGTATTTCTAAATGGAACGTAGCTATCAGGTACTTCCTCTGTGTCACCTTTATATTTTTTTACATCAATGTTTTCATCAGTTAATGAACTACCTCCAATTTGCCCGAGAAAAGAGATATCAATAACTTTTCTTAGTTCATTTGGAACATCATAGTGGTCAGCAATCTTGTTAAAACACTCAAGCTCTTTTCTTTCAGTTCTTTGTCGATAATTTAGGTGAAGAAAAGCGAGGTTTGCGTGCTTGGATGCCGCGATAGCAGCCGTGCAGCAAGAATCCATTCCACCGCTTACTAAAACAATTGCCAGGTCTTTCATGTTAGCCTTTAGTTTCTTAACAATTCTCTGAAGTTGATTTAATTACTTCTATATATCGTGAGATTTTCTCACTTGCCAAAGAGGCTTTTTGCTCTATGTTTCCATCTTTTTCATTAACCATAACGTAAAATTTTATTTTAGGTTCAGTTCCTGACGGACGAAGATAAATAATGTCTCCGTTTTCAAAAAACAGCCCAAGGACGTTACTTTTTGGGAGTTTTATTAATTCCTTGTTTTCGGATGACATCGTTGTCTTGGTACTAGATTGATAATCTTCAATCAACTTTAACTTTTGGTCGGCAAAATTTTGAGTAATATTTTCACGAAAGTAATTCATTATGCGTGAAATTTTTTCGGCGCCAGATTTACCTTCATAGTCTAAGCAAAGAAGTTCTTCTTGGTAATAACCAAACTCTTCATATATGGAATTTAGGGCATCATAAATTGTTATGCCTTTGTTTTTGTAATGGAGGGCTATTTCGGCCATCAAGACTACGGAGCTTACTCCATCTTTGTCTCTTACATAAGGATGGTGAAGGTAGCCAAAAGATTCTTCTGTTCCAAAAAGAAAGTTTCTCTCAGGTTGTTGCTCTTCAATCTCTTTAACTCGACCACAAATCCATTTAAATCCCGTTAAGGTGTTTTCACAGTCCACACAATATTTTTCAGCAATTTTTCGTTGAAGGTCAGTCGTCACGATTGTTTTTACAAAATAACTATTTGCAGGAATTTCTTTTGACTGGGTGAGAATAAAATGAAGCATTAATGTGCCAATCTGATTTCCATTGGGAAAAAAGATATCGCCATCTTTTTGTATGGCAACTCCTAGTCTGTCTGTATCTGGGTCTGTGCCCATGACAATATCTGCATTTTGTTGTTGCATTAGCTGAATGGCCATCGCCAAGGCTTCAGGGTTCTCAGGGTTGGGGCTCTTAACTGTTGGAAAGCGGTGATCAGGCTCTGCTTGCTCGCTGGGGACGATGACGTTGTTAAACCCACTGATTTTTAGTGCCTCTGTACATGGGACTAACCCCGTGCCATGAATTGGTGTAAACACAATACTAAGGTCATCGCCACTTGCTTGTGCTTCGTACGGCTTAATCATTTTGCTTTTGATTGATTGTTGGTATTTTGTCTCCATTTTTTCACCAAGAATAGTGATGAGTCCTTTTTCAAGAGAAGAATCGAAGTCCTTTGTAGGAATATCTTCGAAGCGTTGAATTTTATTGTAGTGATTAATAATCATTTTATCATTTGGAGGAGTAACCTGAGCACCGTCGCTCCAGAAAACTTTGTAGCCATTATATTTAGGTGGGTTATGACTGGCCGTAACCATTACACCCGCATCACAGCCTAAATCTCTAACTGCAAATGAAAGAAGAGCAACTGGGTTGAGTCGGTTGTATAGGTAGGCGTGGACATTATTTGCTGCACAGACACTAGCTGCTTCCATGGCAAATTCTTTGGAGTACTTTCGAGAGTCGTAACAAATGGCCATTTTATATTCAGACTTTGGAAGTTCCTTTATCGCATTTACGACAGCCTGAGTGGCTTTTCGAATGGTATATTTATTAATTCTATTCTTACCATTTCCAAGGATTGCCCTTAAGCCTCCAGTACCAAACTCAAGGTCTTTATAAAATCTTTCCGTTAATTCTTGAATTTCGTCTTTATCAATAAGTGTTTTTATTTCTTCTCGGTCTAGTTCGTCGATTGCAGAGTTCTGGGTCCACTTTAATGCTTCGTCAATTATATGTTGAGTGTCCATTTTATTTCCTTGTCAAATTTAAGAAAAATTACGGGTTTATGCTCTCACAAAAGTTAAAATTAAGTCTAGGTACAATTTACTCGAGAGGTTATAATTATGGACATATTCTAAGAATGAAGGTAATGATTCAAAAAAAATCCCTAGATACGAGGTAAGTATGGCGAATCCAGAAATGAAACATAAAGATAACTTGGCAGGGGCTTGGTATTGTACTGACCCAGATGATGACAATGGAGAGGGATGTATTGCCTGTAACGTTTGTTACACAGGCGCGCCTGACTTTTTTGCTGAAGATGAAGATGGTAATGCATACATCAAACAGCAGCCAACAACACCAGAAGAAGTTGAGTTATGCCAAGAGCAACTAGAGGCATGCCCAGTTGCATCGATTGGAAGTGACGGCTAAGTAACTTATTTCTTTTCACTTTTTAGGTTTTTAAGTAATCTCCTCTTTAGACTTTTGTTTATCGAGGAGATTTTTTTATGAATCCAACCACAATTGAGATTGTTGGTACCGTTTTATTTGGCATTGCAGTCATTCATACTTTTTTTGTTAAAAAATTTGAAAACCTCTCCCATAATTACCCTAAGGGGTCTATTGGAGAGAACCTTTTTCATTTTCTTGGAGAGGTTGAGGCTGTTTTTGGTATTTGGGCAGCTGTTTTTATTGGATTCTATTCTTTTATTAAGGGCTTTGCTATCTACGATGAAGATCATCATGTTGTGGGGGGCGCTCTTCACTATCTAGAGAGTCTAAATTTCACTGAACCGGCGTTTGTTTTTGTGATCATGTGTATGGCGGCAACAAAGCCAGTCATCATGTTTGCTAAAAATCTAATTTTAGGTTTCTCAAAGCTTATTCCTGTAAACGGAAAAATGGCTTTTTATATGTCGGCATTGATCCTGGGACCGATTTTGGGATCTTTCATTACTGAGCCTGCAGCAATGACAGTTACGGCACTGATTCTTTTAGATAATTTTTACTCAAAAGAAATGAGTACAAAATTTAAGTACGCTACTATTGGTGTGCTTTTTGTAAACATCTCTGTTGGCGGAACTCTTTCGCACTTTGCGGCTCCTCCGGTTTTAATGGTCGCGACAAAATATGGATGGGGATTAACCCACATGCTGACAAACTTTGGTTGGAAAGCCTCTATTGGGGTTGTTTTTAATGCTGTTGCTATTTCTTTTTTATTTAAAAAAGAGCTCAAAGGGCGGGCTAGCACAAAAGACCATCATCCAACTGAAATGAAGCCTCCTCTTTGGGTAATTTTGACTCATTTAGTCTTTATGGGACTCGTTGTTTACACTGCTCACCATATGGTTTTCTTTATGGGCCTTTTTCTTTTCTTCATTGGATTCGCAACAGTGACAGAGGAATATCAAGAAAGGCTAAAAATAAAAGAGTCCCTTCTCGTTGGCTTCTTTCTTGCTGGTCTTGTTACCTTAGGAAGTGTTCAGCAATGGTGGCTTCAAGAGGTTTTAACTAAAATGGGATCGCTTGCTTTATTCTATGGATCAGCTGCACTGACTGCAATTACTGACAACGCTGCACTTACTTATCTTGGAAGTTTAGTCGAACTAAGTAACTCTTCAAAGTACTTTTTAGTGGCAGGTGCTGTTGCCGGTGGTGGTCTAACGGTAATCGCAAATGCACCAAACCCCGCAGGTTTTGGAATTTTAAAGAGCTCTTTTGGAGAAGAGGGGATTAACCCTGGAAAGTTACTTTTAGGAGCTTTGGCCCCGACAATCGTTTGTCTACTTTGCTTTCAGCTTTTACCCAGTCTTTAATCAACTATTTGGGACCAGCCAGCTGGTCCCTCTTTTCTTCCCTCTTGAATATCAAGTAAGTGACTTCGAAGCTTCAATGATATTGGAGTATCTAATTTTGGAAGCTCATAGGAAATACCATTTTCTTCAATAAACTTTTCGATCGGTGTAATAATCGCCGCAGTACCACAAGCAAATGCCTCAGTAATTTCTCCAGACTTGACCCCATCTATTAATTCATCAATTTCAATAGTCCTCTCAATGACTTCGTATCCTTCAGTTTTTGCCAACTCAATGACAGAGGCGCGTGTAATCCCAGATAGTATAGTGTCTGTGAGCTCAGGTGTGATGATTTTGTTATTTTTTATGCACATGAAATTCATTCCACTCATTTCCTCAATTTTTTGGTGGTTGATCGCGTCTAGCCATAAGGTTTGTTGGCATCCATGATCAATTGCTTTTGTTGAAGAAAGTAGTGATGCAGCATAATTTCCACCCGTTTTTGCTGTGCCAACTCCTCCTGGACACGCTCTGATTGCGGACCGCTCGATAAAGACATTTAGCCCACCTGCTTTAAAATAAGAACCACTAGGGCTAGCTAGAACCATGAACTTAAACTCACTGCTTGGTTTTATTCCAAGTGTTGCTTCTGTCGCAAACATGAAAGGTCTTATATACAAACTAGAACCAGAGGCTTCAGGTATGAACCGTTTGGAAAGCATCGTAATTGTTTTACAAGCCGTTAAAAACATCTCCTCAGGAGTTTCTGGCATGGCCATTCGTTTGGCAGAATAATTAAATCTTTTTGCATTTTGTTCTGGTCGAAAAAGCAAAGCCTCTCCATTTGGAGACTTGTAAGCTTTTAAGCCCTCAAAAATTTCTTGAGCATAGTGAAATACTTTTGCTGTTGGGGGGATAGTTATGTCTCCATATGGAAGTATTTGTAGATCGCTCCATTGATTATCCTTAAAGTTTGCCTCAATCATCACCGGGGATATGAGTGTCCCAAATCCTACGTCCTTTGGGACTATAAAGTTTTCGATTGCGTTTTTTACGGCAGAGGAAATCTCAGACATCATTTTTAAAACCCTTTTATTTTGTCGAGATATTACAGACTTAACCTGGTAGGCGCAAGTTAGTTGCATTGCGCCAGAAAGGTAGACTTTACATGAATTGTTAGGCAACATTTTAACAGGGAGTATTTATGAGAATGTTTTTCTACTTTAATTTCATAATTTGTTTAACTGCGAGTTTCACTGGTGAAATTGCTTATTCGAAAGCAAACGAGGCGAAACAACATATTCTTCTTATTTCAGGGTCAGCAAGTTCAGCGGGAAAGATGGAGCTTGGAAAGCTAACAGCCGCGGCCCATGCAACAGGGCATAAATATTATTTTTCTGGTTATTATAAAATTCTAAAAGATTTAGGCTTGCCTGCTTTTGAATGTTTAAAAGTTGAAGATAAAGATTCACGCACACTGCTTGAGAGATCAGTGGAGTGTAAGATGAATTTAAAAAAGTATATCGAATCAAATAATCTTGATGAAAAATCAATCACAATTATCGGCCATAGTATGGGAGGAAACATCGCAAGGCTTGTAGCCTACGATATGTTTCTCTCTAAATACATCAAGAATGTTTTAACAATTTCGACACCAAACCGTGGCACTATACTTGCGGATTACATTGTTGATGAATACGAAAATGGGGATAGTGTTAAAACAGATTTTTATCGCTTGATTATAAAAGTTCTTGAGTTCTCTCCAGATGTGAAGCCTTACTTTTTTGAGCTTCATAGTAAAAGAACATTAGGAGAGGAGTACTACCACGCCCAAGACGTGCCAATGGTAGATGGAATTAATTACTTTAGTATTTCTAATTATTTAAAATACCCGACCTTAAGCATGTTCAATTTGACTTGGAATATCCTTGATCAACAGCTTCGAGATCATGGGCAACAGGATGATGAATATGGATTTAAATCAGACGGTGTTATACCTGTTCCATCGATGATTTTTGGAAAACACCTGGAACTTGTTGAGGCCGATCATGGAGAAGGACTTTGTATTGGAAGTTTATATTTTACTCCGGGGTGTCGAAATATGAAAAAAGCTCTCTATCGCTTTTTTGTGAACGAGCTTAAAATCGTAACGCTACCTCAAGTTTTGGAATAATTTGAGTATAGCTTTCTGAAATGGTGCTTTCTGTGTTGCTGACAATTTTTTGAGATAGAGTAGTAGAGTGGTAGCCAATACTAGCTCCCAAAATAAAAGTTTCCGTTAAGTTCATATGATAACCGAAATCCGCGCTATAAGAGCTACCTAATAAATCTTCTTCTGTTCCTGAAGTTGTTCTTGTTCCAGTAATATTTGGGCAATAAGTGACTTCAAATTTCCAATTTTTACTTCGGCTAAAATAAATTAACAAGGTGGCGCCAAACTCAGTGATGGCCACTTCTTCAGCAGTGGAACTTGCTGGTTTATGACTTTTGTTCCAAAGAGAATAGCTAGGCCCAAGAATGATATAGGCATTTCTTCCTATACCGGCTCCAACAAAAAAACTTCCTTGCATACGACTATAGGCAATTTCACTCTCACTATGATCAAAGGTCGTGTACCCGCCAGATCCTTTAAACACAAGGGTTGCTCGTGCATCGTAACCTTGGATGGAGAGAAATATAAATAAAAATAATTTAAAATAGAAAAATCTTTTCATACCTACATGTAATAAGTTAACACATCGAGCAACAGGAAAAAAACCAGGCAAATTTTGATAAAACTTAAGCCGTATATATTTTAGTCGTTTTTGACTTTCTAAAAGTTTTACATTGGGTTTTTAAACTTGATTAGTAAATCTTTGAAATCAAATAAATTATTTTGGCATTATTAATGCTCCTCAATTTCTATATAACTTTTTTAAGGGGTCTTTAATAATGAAAAATTTGTTATTAACATTTTTATTTATTACATTCTTAGCCGGTTGTGGAGATAGTTCAGAGGATATCGCGAACCAGTTTAAAAGTGGAAGTTGCGGATACAATGTAATTAGCGATTACAACAGTATGGTTTTTGATTGTCGCGAACCCTCAACTGCAGATGAGCTTACAGAGTGTGAATTAAAATTAAAAAATCTTAAAGCAAAATATCCTGGGATTAATTGCTCTATGGATCTAGCCTATGGAGTTGATGAGAAACAATTAACTGTAACAGAAGCATATCTTGATCATAGAACTATACAAGTTGAGTCTCTGATTGAAGTAGTCAAATCTTTACCTCCGGCTTGTAACAATAATGAGGTATCAGACTACAATAAAGTGGTTGAAAGTTGTGAAGATGTCTCTTCTGTTTCATTAATAGAAACGTGTGACTCTGCATACAGCTATTTTCGATCAATGTATCCCGGGATATATTGCGTTGCAAAGCACATAGAGTCAGGCGAAGAATATATCATTGAGACTGAGGGTTTTTGACCAATTCCTTTTTTCTCCCCAAATGAGTTTTCTTCAAAAGAGTGAAACTAAAAATGCTTCTTACTTTAAGGAGCTTTTTTAGTTTTAGGCTTAAAATTTGATCTACTTTTTTGAAGGGTGATTATTTAAAAGGATGGTGGTCGTGACAAGGATTGAACTTGTGACCCC
>DCQT01000055.1:0-12360 GCA_002323535.1 Bacteriovoracaceae bacterium UBA1511 | reverse complement strand
GTGACCCCTACGATGTCAACGTAGTGCTCTCCCACTGAGCTACACGACCATGATTAGGATTTGGTGAATATAAAGACTTAGGCTTAGGATGTCAAACCACTTCGAGTGCTCTATGATATGGAAAATAGAAGGTTCTAATGATCAAAAAGTACTTACTCGGAGTAGATTATCCATCCGATCCAAATGCAGGCAAAAAGCTTGAAGGCTCCATGTGGGCAATGCTTGCCACACAGATTCGAGATTTTAAATACTACTATCTTCTTGGGGCAGTTTGTCTTTTTTTGACTCATTATATCCAATCCCAGCTTCCTGTCTTGGCGAAAGAGGTCGCCGAATTAGTAGGTGAGGGTAAGGAGTTTAAAAACTACTATTTACTTTTATTTTTTGCCGTCGGAATAGTCGTTTTCAGGACTCTTTCAAGGTTGCTCTACTTTTTTCCCGCCAGAATATTGGAGCGGGACTTTAGGCTTAATCTTGTCAAAAAATTAGAGTCTTGTCCTCCGTCGAGATATAGAACATTTACTTCAGGAAACATTTTTCAAACTATTTTTAGTGATGTAGAGCAAATGAGAGCGATGGTTGGGTTTGCTCTCTTACAGCTTGGTAACGTTGTCATCGCTGGGGCTGTTCTTCTACCTCAAATTTCAAGTTTTAATGACAAATTACTTTTGCCACTTCTTCCGATGCTCATGAGTTCGGTTGTATTTACTTTTGTTGTGGCAAGAATGAGAAAGTACTCTAAAGCGGCTTTGGACGCCCAAGCTTTGGTTCAAAATAATATTATTGAAAGCTACAACGGAAAAGAGACGATCAAAAACTTTCACGCTGAAGACTCTTTTATAAAAAATTTCAACTCGCTTTCATATAAAGAACTTTTCAACTTTTATATTGCAGGAAAAGGAATTGCCTTTTCTATCCCGCTAATTCCTCTTGGTGTGGGAGCTAGTTTAGTATGGGGAGCAAAAATTATTTCAGATCAAGGTATGGATGCGAGTAGTTTGATTTATTACTCCGGAATGACCTTTTTATTTTTGGAGCCACTAGCTTTTATCTCTTGGATTGGAATTGTCTTTGTCAGTAGCGCTGCAGCTTGGGATCGAATCAAAGAGCTTGTTGATAAAATTGAGGTTGAGTCTGACGAGGAGAAAAGCTTAACAAAAAACAATAGTGAACCAGATCATTTGAAAGTGATGTTCTGGGAAAAACAACTGCCGCTTAGGTTTGAGGGAAATAAAAAGTATGTATTTGTGGGGCCGACAGGGGCAGGTAAAACAGAGATACTGGGACAACTTGCCTATTTATATAAATTAAAAGGAAAAAAAATAGGTTATGTCGCTCAAACTCCTTATGTGTTTGATGACACATTGGAGAAAAATTTATTTTTAGGCGAAAAGATTACAGATGAAAAAAAGCAAAAGGCCTTGAAGCTTCTTGAGATCTTTGGGCTTCGTGAACTTGAAGAATCAGAAGAAAAACTTTTTAAGATGCCCCTTGGAGAAAATGGGAAGCGTCTTTCAGGTGGACAAATAAAACGAATGTGTCTTGTTAGATCCCTTCTTCTAGAGAGTGATTTATACATTTGGGATGATCCTTTTTCTTCGGTCGATTTGATCCTAGAAAAAGAAATTATCTCAAAACTAAACGCTCTTGAGTTATTTAAAAATAAAACCTTAATTTTTTCCTCTCATCGCTTGGTTTCAGTTAAGTATTCTGATGAGTTAATACTTATTAACAAAAACAAGGGAATTGAAGAATCAGGAGAGACTGGACGACTGCTCGAATCTAGTCTTCCAGTTCAAAATTTTTTTGAAGAGCAAAACTTCGCCAATCAAACCTCACCAGTTGAGGTGAAACAATGAAAAAATTAGATATAAAATCAATGTTCTTTTTTAAAGAGGTTTACTGGCTTTTTGCCTTGTCTTTTTTATGTATGATTGCGACGAGCTACCTGGGCCACCTTACACCAAAAGTAATTTATCAACTTTCGGCGAATTTTAATCAAAAAGATCTTTTTAACGAAACTCTTTTAAGTCTTGGGTTGATACTTGGTGGTGTTTTTATTTCAAGATTAATTTACCAGCTTCTTATTAATAAATACGTCATGCTCGTTTTGGAAAATATTAGAACCGTTTGCTATTCAAGCTGGTTACACTCTTATGATTTAATTGAAAATAAATCAGGGAAGGATGATCATCAATTTCCTATGGGTGAATTAATCTCCAGATTAATGAACGACACTCAGGCATTTAGAGAGCTTTTAACCTCTGGCGCCTTAAGTATTATCATCAGTATCGTTTACGTTATAAGCTGCATTGTTGGGTTTATTGACATGGATTTTTTCATGGGTGGAACCATCGCTTTTTTTCAGGTTGTCGCAACCATCGCTTTAATCTATGGATCCAAATATATGCGAGATATTTTTCATAAAGTGCGCGCCTCTCGAGGGGATGTCTCCAGGCAAATGGCCAACATCACTGGTGGGTTTGGGCAAGTCTATTACCTTGATCATAAAAACTATGCGTCAAAAGATGGGGAGAATTTTTATAACGATTTTATGCGAAAACAGTTAAAAGCAAACGTTTGGGATGCTGGCTACTATTCAGTTGCGGAGAGTCTTTATCCATTGTTTATTATCGTTGTTATTTTTGTGGCACCATACTCAAAAGTTATCGAAGGGGCATTAATCTTTGCTATTGTTGATTTAATTCAACGAAGTATTGAACCGATTAAAGCAATCGCCGGAAAAATTGCTAACATCCAACGTGCCTACACGGGGCTAGAGAGAATTCAACATTTTTATGATCAAGTCATAAAAAAAGAATCAAGTGCTGACTATAAACGTATTAGTGAAAGTAAATCTGAGCTGAAGGATCTTAAAGTAAATATTAAAAGGTTTATATATCCTAGGAAAAATAAGGATGAATCAAAAAGGTTTGAGTTAAGAGATATAAACTTTAGTGCGACCTCTGGAAATACCTATGGGTTCGTTGGCGTGAGTGGGTGTGGTAAATCGACTCTTTTGAAGATGTTATCAGGTGCTGTTTTACCTGACGAGGGTGAGATTGAAGTCACTACTTCAAATGGAGTGATCAGGTTTCCAAGAAGAGAGGACAGGTTGTCCTATAGAGGTCTTGTAAGTTTAATCTCTCAAGATAGTCATGTATTCAGTGAAAATTTAAGATTTAATATAACCCTTGGCTTTGAAGGTGATGATTTTGATCTGTTTTGGACAGATGTTTGTCGCTACGTGCCCTATTTATTAAGCTGGGGTATAAGTCCACTTGACACGATTAATCTTAAAGAAATTTCTGATGGGCAAAAACAACTTATATGTGCTCTTAGGGCTTGCTACCTGAAAAAAGAAATTGTGTGTTTTGATGAGATATCTTCCGCGTTGGATTCTGACCTGGAGCTTGCTTTACGAAAACTTGTGCAGTTAATTCAGAAATACTCTTTAACTTTTATTGTGGCCCATCGAATAGAGACGGTTCTTCAAGCAGATAAAATTATCGTATTAAAAGAGGGCAGGGTTGTCGATTCAGGAACAAATGAAGAGCTTCAAAAAAGTTCAAAATACTATCAAGAATTTATCGCTGAACTGGAAAGATAACATTTGTGATTCCTATCCTTCGTGATCTAAAATATAGGGAATAAATTTAAATGCGAGGTCTTCTATGAAAACGTATATAACTGTAGGTTCTCTACTTAGTACCCTAATCTTTTTTTCTTGTATGAAAGAAGCCACTACATCTCCAAGTTTTGTCTATAAAGATGGTGGGTCTGCGGGTGCTGTCTTAAGCTTTAACGGTGAGGTTGTTAAGACTCAGGAATTTAATAAGGGAATTGAAAACGATATTTATGAATTAGAAAACAAGCTTTATGAATTAAAAATGAATAGAGCGCGTGGGATGATTCTTGAAAAGCTTGTAGAAAAAGAAAAAGCCGGAAAGAAAATGACTAATGATGAGTGGCTTGAAAAAGAGGTAATCAGTAAAGTTGAGGTTTCAAAAAAAGACATTGATGCCTTTATTGTTGAGCGAAAAATTCCTCAGGTTCATGTAAACGATCAATTAAAAGAGCGAGTAAAAAAATACCTAATCGAAGAAAAGAAAAAAGATGCTATAAATAAGTGGCTTGATGCCAAGCTATCTAAAAACCCAGTATCAATTTTCTTTAAAGAGCCTACTCGTCCAGTTTTCGAAATCAATATTGGTAACTCACCGGTTTTAGGAGATAAGTCGGCGCCAGTAACAATTGTTGAGTTTTCGGACTTTCAGTGTCCCTACTGCGCCAAAGGAAGCACACTTGTTCATGATTTGAAGAAAAAGTACGGGAAAAAAATTAATGTGGTTTTTAAAAACTTTCCATTAGATTTTCACCGTCAAGCAAAGACGGCAGCCGTTGCAGGTCTGTGTGCCAATGAACAAAATACAGACTATTTTTGGAAGCTTCATGATCATATGTTTGAAAATCAAAACAAGCTAAAGCCAGAAGAAATTGAAGCGGCGGCAAGTAAAATTAGTGGACTAGATTCTTCAAGATTTTCAAAATGTTTAAAAGACAAAAAATATTTAGCCCAAGTAGAAAGTGATATTAACTCTGGTAAGGACGTAGGTGTAAAATCGACACCAACATTTTTTGTTAATGGGAAGATCATTAACGGTGCTCAACCAATTGAAGTCTTCTCTGAGTTAATTGATAAAGAATTAAACTAAAAAATTTATTTAGTCATCTTGTTAACGGCATTTTTGTCCAAGGGCGAAAATGCCGTTTTTTTTATGTCTATAATTGATGTAGAGGGTAATGACTATATGTCCATTGATGTAACTGACTACACAAATAGATTGAATGATTTAAAAACTGATTTTCAAGAAAAGTTTGATTCGCAAACTCGTGCCCATGAGAGGCAAAAAGATATAATAGAATCGGCCAACAACGAAAAGATTGAAACACAACGTCGTGCCTATGATAATCAAAAAGCAGTTCTAGAAAAAGATGTTAGTGAGATTAAGGATCGCTACGCAAAGAGAACTGATGAAGCATTAAAAAGTATGTCCTCCGAGTACACTAATGAAATTGAAAAAGAAAAAATTCAATCGGAAAAAGACCTCTTTTCCGCAAGAAAGAATTTTAACGAGAAGATGAGTGCCTCAAAAAAGAATTTTGAGCAAAACTTATCAGAGGTGAATGATCTAAAACTAAGAGACTCCTCAATAAAAAGATCTCAATACGAAAAACAACTTACCGACCTTCGCTCAAAAGCAGCACGAGATGCTGAGTCAATTGTCGAAAATGCCAGGGAGAATATTAGTAAATTAAATGCTGATCATCAAAAAGAACGAAAAAGTATCTTTTTTAAAAATAATAAAGAAAGGGAATTAGCCCAAAAAGAGGCTGTATCTAGAGAAAATAATCTAAAAAATCGATATGGAGAAGCACTTGAGAGTATGAAAAGTGCAAATCAGCGAAGAGTAGAGGACTTGAAGAATGATCAGCGCCAAAAAGTTAAGCAATTAACTAATAACTTTAATCAGGGCCAGTCGGAGCAATTGAAAAAGTTTAATGATGCCCTTGTTGATCAACGAGAAAAATCAAGCCAAGAGATAAAAAATTCTAAGAGTGATTCTTTAAAGAGAGAGGCTGAACTCAATAAGAATATGGCCGATAGAGTAAGGGAAGAGCGGATTAATTACGAAAAAAAATTGGCGAGTTTAGGTCCCCAGGCAGATTCCCTCAATGATAAAAGTAATGCATTTTTACAAAGACAAAGAATCACCAACTTAAAGCGTCAGCTTTACAATGAGAGAGCTTCTTTATCGAGAGAGTCTAAGAAAAACCAGGAAGTTTCAAAAAGTAGGCTAGATGATATGGCCTCAAGTTTTAGACAAAAAAATTATGAGACTGAAAGAAAATTTCGTCAAGCAGAGGCAAACGTAAGGTCTCAAACAGCAAAAGAAAAAAGAGATCTAATTGATTCATATAAAAATGTTTTATCTAAGCAAAAAGTAGAGTCGGAAAATAATAAGCAAGATATTATTAACTTCTCTAAGCGAAAGCTTGAGCGCCAAACAAATAGACTTGGAAAGCAAATTAATATCATTCAAGAACAAAATCAAAAACAGCTTTCAGAAATTCAAAAAAATGCCACTCTGGAGAAGTCTAAGTATATTAGATCCTCCCAGGAGAGATTCTCCAAAGAAAAGGCGAATTTGATTGATAACTTACGAAAAGATTATTCTGAAGTATTTAGTAAATACGAAAACAAACTCAATGAAATGAAGCAGCAAAGAGAGTCTCTTCGAAATATCTATGAAGAAAAAATTCTGGATATTCAGGCGCGTCATTCTGGGCAAGTAAAAGATATCAGAGAAAAACAGCGTGTACGGCGTATTGAGGAGATGAATAACTTTAAAAAAGAGTTCAAGGCAAAAGACTTGGCCAATAAAAAAACAATAAGAGGCCTTGAACAAAAATTTGCCTCCAAACTTAATCAGCAACGGCTGGAAAGTGATCGTTTTTTAAAGCAATCAATGCGTCAGGCAGAGTCTCAAATGAGAAAGTTGAGACTGGAGTACGATGAGAAGCTTGTGAATTTTAATAAAGAGAAAAACAACCTTATTACAGACCTCAGCCGTAAGTCTGATAAGGAAAAAGAAATGCTTGTAAATCAATACGAGCAAAAGCTTGCAAATCTTCAAGATATAATCAACAATGAGCGCGAAAAAGCGAGGCTTCGTACCTCCCAAATAAGCTAGGATTTATATGAGACGCGCCAAAATCGTTGCAACAATTGGCCCTGCGACAAATACCAAAAGCCAGATAAAAAAAATGATACATGCAGGCATGGATGTCGCTAGAGTGAATATGAGTCATGGTGATCATGAAGGCCATAAGCAAGTCATAGAATCAATTCGAGAAGTTTCAAAAGAAGCAAAAAAAACAGTTGGTATTTTGATGGACCTTCAAGGGCCAAAAATTCGGGTAGACCAGCTTGATGGTACTCTAGACCTCAAAGCTGGTGATATGTATTATTTAGGTCGAAAAGATAATTTAGTCTCAGTTGATTCAGATAAAAAAATTTTTAGTGATTATGAATATATATTTGACGATCTTAACACTGGTGAGCGCGTCCTATTTGACGATGGTAAAATAACAGCCAAGTGCACCGAAAAAAAAGATGGATACCTTGTTATTGAGGTTTTAAATGACGGAATCCTTAAGCCAAGAAAAGGGATTAATCTTCCGGACTCTAAGGTTTCCGCGGCAGCCTTTACCAAAGAAGATAAGAAAAACCTTATGTTTGGGATAAAAAATGAGGTTGATTACTTTGCGCTATCCTTTGTAGGAAATGCTGAGGATATAAAAAAGGTAAAGTTTTTACTACATAAATTGAAGTGTTCTCAAAAAGTTGTGGCAAAAATTGAGCGACCTGAAGCAATCAAAAATATTGATGAGATCATTAAAGTGAGTGATGCGATCATGGTTGCTCGAGGAGATATGGGGGTTGAGCTAGGAAACCACCTTGTCCCCGCTGTTCAAAAGGAAATTATTAATAAATGCAATAAAGTAGGCTGCCCGGTTATAACGGCCACTCAAATGCTTGAGTCCATGATGGATAATCCCTCTCCAACAAGAGCGGAAGCTAGTGATGTGGCGAATGCAATTTGGGATGGAACTGATGCTGTCATGCTGTCTGGCGAGAGCGCGGCGGGTAAGTACCCTATTGAAAGTATTCAAATGATGAGTGATATTGTGCTTGAAGCGGAAAAGAAACCAAAAGAGCGTCCATTGATGAGAAATGTTGATTTGAGTTCTGTAAGTGCTTCAATAATGGTTGCTTGCTCCTTAATTGCGGAGAAGATTAAGGCAAAAAGAATTGTCTGCGTTACTCAATCAGGGAATAGTTGTTTAAAGCTCACCAGGTTTAGACCAACTACTCAAGCGCTTGGTGTGACTAACTCTATTCAAGTCGCACGGCGTATGAGTCTTTATTGGGGGGTAACTCCATTTCTCGTTAATGAGAGAAATGACGCTGAAGATATTGAAAATGTAGTGATAAATAAAATCAAAAACAAGCTGGGCCTTCAAAACGGTGATAAGCTGGTCATTTCTCGCGGGGATGGGCAGTTTTTTCAAGAAGGTAAATCTAATAATATTCGAGTTGAAATCATTAAAGATACGCCAAAGGTACGTGGAGGATCAGACACTCTGGTGACGAGTGAGTTCTCTGAAGGACAGATCAATCTAGATACTTTTTCTTGTGCGACTTGTTTTAACTGTGTCTCTACTTGTCCTCATGGAATATGGAAAAAGCCAATAGACGGATACGGACATGTAAATATTAATGCCATAAAAGCTGAGCGATGCACTTTTGATATGGAGTGCGTTGAAAAGTGTCCAACTGGGGCGATCGAGATTTTAAACAAGTAGGTAGTTATATTTGATTCAAATCTTCTTCGTGAATTAAAAATTGTTGATTTTGGGTACACGGAAGATTCTAGCGCTTCAAGCTTTGAGGGCTATAAAAATTGGGTGAAAAAAAATAAAAACGCGGAGATGAAATATCTCGAAGGAGAAAAACAAAGTCTTCGAGAAAATCTGAAAAATTATTTCCCTGAGTTTCAGTCGGCTTTTTCATTTTTATTTGACTACCGCGCGGATAAAAAGTTTCTTCAAGATAACTTTAAACAAAATCGAATTGGTGGCTACACTTTTGGTTTTTCAGGGAGAGACTATCACCAGCACATCTGGGATTCTCTTGAAAGTATCAAAGATAAGTACTTTAAAGACGCGACAGCTAAAACTGTCTGCGACACAGCACCGGTTTTAGATAGGGACTTAGCCTATCGATGTGGACTTGGTTGGTTTGGAAAAAATTCGATGCTTATCAATCGTCACGTGGGTAGTTATGTGATGATTGGGCATATTCTTTTAGATAAAAAATATCAAATTGAAATCGCTCCTTTTGAGACAGATCATTGTGGACAATGCACGCGTTGTATTGATGCTTGCCCAACCGATGCGATTGACCCGATATCCAGAACAGTTGAATCAACAAAATGTGTTCCTTATTTCACTATAGAAAAATTTAAAGACGATTCAATCCCGCCAGGTAATTACCAGAAGATGGATGAGATTTTTGGCTGTGATATTTGCCAAGAGGTATGTCCATGGAATGATAGAAGTTTTCGGTATGTGGAAACCAAAAACTACGATCTATCAAATGATCAACAGAAAATTAAAAAGATGTTTTTGGAAAAACCTAATGATGAATTAAAATATGAGTTAGAAGGTATTAGCAAAAAGCAATTTAAGCGTGATTGGAAAAATACTTCCTTTGAGCGAACTGGGCGTGACGGGCTAATTAAGAATTTAAAATGGAAGAACAAAAAAAATTAACAATAGGTATTGCTGGGGCCAGTGGGTTTATTGGAAGAAACCTCATCGAGTATCTTCTTCAAACAACGGATTACAATATTGTTGGTTTTTGTCGAGACTCAAAAGGACAGCGATGGAGTGAACGGCTTTCCTGGAGAAGTTGTGACCTCTATTCTCTTTTGGACGCGGATGCGGCACTTATTGATGTTGATGTGGCCATTTATCTCGTTCACTCCATGATTCCAACAGCTCAGTTGTCTCAAGGAAATTTTAGAGATTTTGACCTTATCATGGCCGATAATTTTTCAAGGGCCGCAAGAAAACGTGGGGTAAAAAAAATTATTTATCTCTCAGGGATAATCCCCGCTACAAATAATTTATCCAATCATTTGGCCTCCAGATTAGAAGTAGAAAAAACTTTGCAGGCCAGTGAAATCCCTACTACTGTTTTTAGGTGCGGTTTAATTTTAGGTCCTTATGGATCATCTTTTGAGATGATGGTAAAGCTTGTAAAACGTTTGCCATTAATGGTTTGTCCTGCATGGACAAAGTCTGAGTGCCAGCCCGTTGATTTAATTGATCTTGTTGAAGTTATCTCAAAAAACTTAGCGTTTTCGACAGAGGCGAAGATAGTAAATGTTGTAGGCCCTGAGTCTTATCCCTACGTTGAGCTTTTAAAAAAAACATCAAAAGTTCTTAAAAGAAAAATTACATTTATTAATGTTCCTTATGTTTCTCCAAAGTTATCGACGTTGTGGGTAAGTCTAATCTCAAGGGCGCCTATCAGTCTTGTCAGGCCTTTGGTTTCAAGTCTGAAGCATAATATGAATGACGCCAACAGTGTTCCCGTTGACGAGACAATTGTGACAAACACTGAGTTTGAGGATTCTCTGAAGAGATCTTTTAGCTATTTTAAGAAAAAAAGACTAAATAAACATGAACGAATTTACAGACCTGTTTTAGAGTCTGAAGAAGTTAGGTCTGTTCAGCGTTTCATTCTTCCCAGTGGAAAAGATGCTGCGTGGGTTGCGAGTGAATACATGACTTGGCTTCCAAAGTTTTTAAGCTTCCTCGTGTTTCGAGTGAAATCTACGGATGAGTTTATTTCGTTTAATCTTTTTGGTGTAAGGCTACTTGTTTTAAAGTTTTCACCTGATAGAAGTTCAACTTCTCGACAGTTATTTTATATCGCAGGAGGGGTGCTTGCTGATTACAGCGGTCGTGGTCGATTGGAATTTCGTGAGTCATCGGATAAAAAATATATCATTGCTGCGATTCATGAGTTTAGACCTAATCTTCCGTGGTATATTTATCGTTACACACAAGCAATTTTTCATCTACTTGTTATGAGAGCTTTTGGGAGGCATCTTTGGAAAGTAAACAAAACATCACAGATATAGCCCCAGGCTTTCTTAAGGATTTTCTCCCTTTTATTTCTCCAAAACTTTTTGAAATTATAAATATTCCTGATCTATCTATAAAAATGTCAAAAATGGGCTTTAACTATCTCTTCAATAGCGGTGTAGATGGACATTCAAAAAAGTTAGAAGATCAACTTCCGGTGAATATTGAGTTTCAAACCTTGGACTCAGAATTTTCCGAAAATTCAAAAATTACTAATAAAGCTTATGGCGAGTCTGTTTTAGAGTTGTTCTTTTCTCAAATAAGAGCAGAAGGCGCAATCTTTTTAGATCTTAGATCAGAGAGATTTAACCTTGGGGATGAAACTATTTTTTTTGAAGCCAATGGAATGTGGTTTGATTTCTCCAGATGTTTTCGGGCCGGTTTATCAGAAGTTTACGAGGGATTTTATGAGCAAAAAGAAGACGTATTTGAGAAAGGGTTGATTAAAATTAAGCTTATTGATGAAAGTGATAGTGAAGAGATAAAAAATGAAATGAAAAAACTTTTTAGTGCTCACTTTGGCGAAGCTTTAAATACACCAATCAAATTTAGTATGAAAGATTTTCAAGATTCATTTCATCAGGTCTTTTCATTTTTATTTAAGCAAGGAAAACAGCTTCCATCTGAGTTTACCTTTTTAGGAATCTTCCTAGTTACATTGTATTTAAATTTGTCATCTGTTGATGAAAAACTTGATGTAAAAGCGGCATACTCTAGGGCAAATTTAAAAGATTCCTAACAGTTTGTTTTAAATAAACCCCTGCTCTTTCTGGTTGATGATGGGGAAGAGAGGGAGGTGTAATAATTTCTACATGATTTTTCTTTTTTAAGATATCTCCCAAACGGTTTAACCCGACCTCTCTATCGATGATGATGTCATCTTTACCGGCAACAAGACTAATTCTTTTATTTTCACAACTAATGTTTTGCTTTGTCTCTGAAATCCACGGGAACACTACCTCAGGAGCGATGGATTTTGAGATGAGCTCTGATCTAAGATTCATCGTATCTTTGAAAAATGGGGTTTGGAATAGGTGAGTTTTTGCAGGGTCACTTAGCCCAAGCCCTGCGCAGAAAATAAGTTTAGGTTGATTGCTCTGGCCATGGATTAAAGAAAATAAGGCGCCTAGGCTATGCCCGCCTGAGATTAATTTTCTCCCTTCTCCCAAGACTTCATGTGCAAGGTTAAAAAGCTCTGGAGTTTGTTCTTTAAAAACTTCAAAAGATTGGACCTCTTGAAAGCTTCCTAAGAAATGACCCGGCAAGTCAAATAGAATTGTTGGGATAGATAGTTCCATCATTTTTTGGGCCCAGGGAAGGATCGAGCCTTTATGGGAGGTGTATCCGTGAGTAAATGCGCAGCAGTAATCGCTTTTTGGATCATTGGGTTTGAACGCTAGTGCGTTTACTTTGAGGTTACTGGTTTCAAGAGTAATTTTGTTAATTTTAAAGCTCATGAATTTTAATTTAACTTAAAACACTTGCTAAAAAAACCAATACTTTATGTTGACGGAGAAGATTCGAATCAGTAATATCCATCCCACTGAAAAGTTGCCCTGATAGCTCAGTTGGTAGAGC
>DCQT01000092.1 GCA_002323535.1 Bacteriovoracaceae bacterium UBA1511 | reverse complement strand
AACAAATTCCTATGAAATCAGCGTTTGTTTAGAGAGTGATTTTTTTATGAATAAGAAAAAATGGGACGGTGGCAACGATGACCATCGGTATGAAATTGGAAACGATTTAAGGCTTAATACGGAAATTATAGTACAAGAAAATGGAAAAATAACTTCCTCAGAAAATTCCTCTATTTTTAAGTAAATTCTACCATGGCAACAAAAAAGACCCAAATCATTACACTGGTTTGTAATAAAGGAGGTGTTGGTAGATCTACAACAGCTATCAATATTGCTTGGAGCTTGGCAAGCTCCAAATGCAATGTGCTTGTTTGTGATCTTGATGCTCAGGCGAATACATCTTCTAGTCTAGCCAAAAATTATCAAGAAGATGTAATTGAAGATGGAAGACACGTTACAAACCTCCTCAAATCAGCTGGTGACAGTGCTATTGACTATATAGTAGATACTAGAAATCCTAATATTAAACTATTATCATCAACACTGATGCTTGATAGTACTGAAGGAGAAATTAAATCGCTATTAGATTTAAATGTGTTTAAACTTTTTGATCATTTTTTTAACAAAAAACTGAAAACCGATTTTGACTTTATAATTATTGACACTCCTCCTCAAAAATCTTCCGTATTGACCCTTAATGCCCTATTAACTAGTAATTGGTATTGGTATGTATTAAGCGCGGAGGATCAATGGTCGCTTGATGCTAGAATAGTTAGCGAAAAGATAATGGAAGATGTAAGAAAGTTGAATCCAAAAATTAAACCACTACCTGTCCTTATGACAAAATTTGTAAATGGCTCATCGCATTCAATAGAAATGAAAAAAATAGCAGCTTCAGAGTTTAAAGCTGGAGTGTTCAAAACCACCATTGGCTATTCAACGGTGGTGTCCAAATCACATAGCAATAGAAAATCTATTCATGAATTTAATCCGGGCCATCTTATTGAAAAAAATTATGACAGTGTAGCTTTAGCAATTAATAGATACATATCTAAGACAAAAAAGACCAGATGAAAAAGAAAACTCAAAAAACAGCAATCGACACAAACTCTATTCATAAAGGCTTGATAGACAGTTATAAGGTGGATGACAAAAACTTAAAAAAAGAAGAAATAAGCAATGTTCAAGATTTTCAAAGCGTAACGGAGTCTATAGAAAAACTAGAAAAGATAATTGAGGATGGAAAAGAGTTAGCAAATAAAGATGAGGTCTATGCCAAGTTTTTAAGCGATGTTAAAAACAACCTCGAGGAGCAAAAAGCGCAGCTCTTTAAGCTAAAACTGACTAATGCAGAAACCAATGTTGCATCCATGCTAGCCAATGTAAATGAAGACGCCACATCTAATGACTTCATTGCTATTGAAAGAGAAATTAAAAGATATAGCGATGTTGTATTTAATCTTAAATCGGAGTCGAGTGAAACCTCTGAAAAAAGATCGCTTTGGAACTCTCACCACAATAAAATAAATATATTTCACAACCGTTTACAAAAAAAACGAATTCAAAGGTCTGTCAAAGCAAGTAAAGACCGTGTTCAGGCGGCTATTACAGATTTTGAGAAAACAATAGATAACGCAAAATACACATTGCTTAGGAAAGATCTAAATCGCGCAAAAAAATCACTTAAAAAAATGCAAATGACTATTGATGAGGCGCAAATCACTGGACAAAAAGATGAAGGTTATCACGAGTGGCTTAACGGAGAGATAGACAAATACGATATTTACGATAAAAAGATTGTAGATGTTGATTTAAAAATTGATATTGAACAGCATAGAAAAGCCCTAGAAGATGCACAGCCAGATGTCGTAAAAGGAATTAATGAGTTAAATCGAAATATTGAAGGATCCGACTTCCTTCAAGAAGAGCTCGAAGAGGAAATTAATCCAGATGAAAAAGATCTTTGGGAAAATGGTGAAATTGAAGAAAACACCAAAAATGAGTTAAAAGAGAAATCTGAACCGCAAAAAAGAACCTCGCCCATTAAGCTACTTTTTGAAATCATCATTTATACAGCAATACTCATTGGTATAATTTATTTCACGTCGCAAAATTATATTAAACTAAGAAATTTAAATAGCGAGCTACCATTCAAGGAGCGAAAGCTTCAACTGGTTGCTGGAAAAATAGTTGGTAATCAAATTAGGAACACTAAAAATGTTGATTCACAAAATGCCCGTAAAGCTATTTTTATATCAAAGCTTCTTTCGTCGATTACTCCGAAATCAATTATAATGGAAGAAATGACCTATTCAGTTAATGAAGACAATTCCTTTACCTTTTCACTTAAAGGTGAAGTGTCTGGGAACCAATCTGTTGCTACAAAAACATTTAATAAATACGTAAAAGATATGCGAGATCAAAAAACAATTAAAAGAGTAATTGTTAGAGACCAAAAAGCCCTGCCAAAATCAGGTTTAATTTTTACAATTGACCTAAGATCATGAAGAATAATAGAACCAAAAGAGTAGTTCAAATAGCAATTATCTTAGGGTTTGCAGCATACAATTACATTGCGATGATAAGTATTAAGTCAATCGATGACCGCTTGCTATATATTGATAACAAAGTATCGCTCGCAAATTTTCAATCCGTCAAGATTCCAGACTTATTAGCAAGCAATAATGAAAATGTAAAATATCTCGAACAGCTTTCTAAAAGTTTTGAAAGTGATGTTGATTATTTGGAGTCACTCAATGAGATCAAAGACAAGTGTAAAGCTTATAGAATAACTGTATCAGAGTTAACCTCTGAATTAAAAAACAATCTTGCAGCGCCACAAGGTGCTTTCGAAAAATATGATCGTACCGTAGAGCGCTTTACAATAAATCTCAAAGCAAGTAGCACTTTTTTGAACTTTGGTAAGCTCTTAGACGATTTATTTGAATCTGGCTTTATGCTAAACTCTATGAAGATTAATAGAATAACTAGTTCAAAAGTTTCAGGGTATTTTACATTTTACAACTACATATCTAAACCTTTAAAAAGTTCCGATGTTCTAAATATAAATTTTGATAAGGTTATACGAAATACTCCTACCGCAAGTAATGATATAGCGTATGGAAGTTTAAATTGGGGTAAAAACATATTTTTAAAACCAAAGAAAATTTC
>DCQT01000086.1 GCA_002323535.1 Bacteriovoracaceae bacterium UBA1511 | reverse complement strand
TATCTCATTTACTTCTGTCACTTGGTCAGAATCAAGTGGTGCGTACTCTTTAGTTTTAAACACAAGTGATAGTGAATTCAATATCAAAACGAATAAAACAAGTGAAGGTGAGTATGCGAATAATATTTGGGGTTATTTTGGTCTTGGTGATAATGATTTAGTAGTTGAGTATCTTGCTTTTTCTATGTACGGATTAAAAGATAGTAGCGGCAACCAAAAGATAAAGTTTATTTCTGCTATTTTTGAGGGGACGACTCCAAACACTGGTGGTTCTGGAGACTATGATTCAAATAATCTTTTAGAATTTACATCAAGTTGGACCAGGGACCATCGAACAATCATCATGAATGACTCCTCTGATAATTCAGCTGATAAACTCATGAAATACTCTTGGGTAGCTGGTAACAATGCACCGCTTATTGCAGCAGACTCTTATTCAAGAACCTTTATGGCAAAAATCAATGAGGACAGTAACTCTGGTGTGGCTTATTATGGATACGGTAATGATGGTGGCACTAGTGGTGGTGATCATGCTAACCGTTTATCTATAACAAACTTTCTTTGTAACTGGACAGGTCCTGGTAATGATCAATCAACTTCTTTTAAACAAAACTTTGCTCAAAAGCAGGTCTTGACAAGATCTGGGACTAAGTCAATGTGGACTCCAAGTGAGAGCTACATTGATTACGCGCCAACAAGATCATGTACTGATAATCCCAGTGGCGGTAGCGCAGGTACAAGAGTATTAAATCAGTATTCCACTGGTGATGCTGCCACTCACGTCGTTGGAACCGCACCTTTTAATTATGGTTTAACTACTTCTATGGGAGAAGCAAGGCTTCTTAGTTCCTCAGAGCTACAGGATATAAGCTCGGATACTGTCTACGATGCGATTAATGCCATCGTTGACCCGACAGCGCCTTAGGTTTTTTACTTTTCGTTACTTTCTAAGGTCAGGCACTGCCTGGCCTTTTTTTATTTTTGAAGGGATTCAAAATAATCATACTGTTCAAGGTATAGGTCTTGCGGAACACATTCTGGGTACTGTTTATATTCATCTATTTCTATTTCTAATTTTTTTTCTAATCTTTCATCAATTCTTTCTAGCCTTTTATCAATTAAATCAAGAAGCCCAAGAGGAGTAGAGTCAATGACTCTATGTTTGGCCTTTTCTATTTCATTAATTTTTCTATGATCTGAAAGAGCGCCTGGCGAGTCCGCTAAAAGACTGTTTGATACAAGTAAAAGACAAAGTAATAGTCGTTTCATAATTCCCTCTTTGGAGTAGATTTAAGCAGGAAAAATGCCAAGTAATTATGAAATATATCAATGACTTAAAGAGCAATATGTCTAAAAATGTGACGGTTGATGGACGTGACTAACTTACATTATTCATCAAGGCGTTTATTAATTTTTTGATGTTTTTTTCCTGAGACTCCAGACAATAATCTGGATGACTTCTTAATTTATTTTTTAGCACAGGTGAAATAAGCGTTATTGCCGAGTGACAAATAACAGAAAAGGTATTTTTAATAATAAAAAATATTTCCGCACTACTAAGCTTTGGGTGATTATTTTTAAGCGTCTTTTTAAAACTATTTATGCCTGGTGGGCCAAAGTTTTCCGGCGTTGTTAAAATGAAATTATCAGCATTTTTAAATTCATCAGATAAATACATTTTATAAGTACATAAAAGCATCGTTGACTCTTGAACAAATAATCTAAACACATTTAGGGAGAAACTCTCAAAAGATAAATTCTCGCCGTACAGGGATGTGATTTTTTTATCAACCATCTCATATTGATTGGCGACCACTTGATGAAAAAGATTTTCTTTTGTCTCAAAGTGATAATTGATCGCCGATATGTTTACTTCGCAGGCCTTGGATATTTCTCGTACACTTGTGGCCGAAAAGCCTTTTGCTCCAAAAAGGGATGCGGCCGTTTGAAGAATTAAATCTTTAGTGGTGGTTAATTCCATTATTTGGCCATCTCTATAATTTCTTTTTCTTCAGGAAAAAACCTCGAAAATATTTTTTTAACAAAATCAATGACATCTTCTAAAATGGCATAGGCACAGGGAACCCAAACAATTGTTAAAATCGTTCCACTGGTTAGGCCCCACGCCATCGCTAAGGTCATTGGGATTAAAATGGCATCACTTCCACCAATTCCATAGGCCGTTGGTAGAAGCCCTGAAATGGTTGTAAGAGACGTGACAACAACCGCCCTAAGTCTCATACCAGATGCCTTAGATAAAGCTTCAGCAAGGGCCATTTGTGGATTCTCTGACCTGAGTTGATCAATAAAGCTAATGAGAACAATTCCCGAGTTAACAATTATTCCTCCAAGACCAATAATTCCAATTAAAGCAAGAAAACTAATAGGTCTTCCATGAAGATAAAACGCGATACTAAACCCAAATAAACCAAGGGGAATGGTACTCATAATAATTAAAGGTCTTAAGTAGCTTCCAAAAATAAAAACGAGAAGTGCTGCAATTCCAATAAGACTTAATATAAGTGCGCTAAATAATGACTCCATTGATTCTTTTGTACTCTCAGCAGCGCCACCAAAGCTAAGACTTATATCAGGAAAATCTTTTTTATATTTGTTGTAAGATTCAACAAGTTTTTTATTTGCCTGAGCTGATGTGATGATTTCATCATTCACATCTCCAGTAAGAGTTTTAGATCGTTTAAAATCAAATCGTTTAATTTGAGGAGAGCCACTTACTCGATTAAATGTAGAAAATGCACTAAGAGGAATAAGATTTCCCAGCCTATCCATGATTTGAATGGTTGATAAATCATTTAGATTTTTTCTGTTTGAGTCCTTAAATTGAATTTTTAAATCTACGTCTTTATTATCAAGGGTTACTGTCGTGAGTCTTTTTCCACTAATGGCGGAACGAATTATTGATCCAATGTTTCTGGTGTTTAACCCAAGTCTTGAAGCCTTCACATCATCTACTTCAATAAAAACCTCATCATCGCCAATAACATCGTCAATTCGAAGGTCACTAATTCCTGAAATAGTGGATAGATCTGATTTTATTTTTCCAATGAGCTCATATAGTTTTTCAATATTGTTACTTCTAAAGGTTGCCTCAATTGGGTTTCCTACTGGCGGGCCATTAATGATCGTCTCAAAAGATAAGTTTTCTGCACCTTGGTGGGTAATTGTTCTAAGTTTTTTTAATACTTCTGTGTGAGGAATGTTGTTTTTCATATGCTCACTAACAAAAATAGTGATCATCCCAACGTTGTTACCATCTTTTCCTTTTGGGTCTGCAGGTCGATCTTTGGCGACACCACTTCTTGAAACCACATGCACCGCATCTTCACCTAGAAATTTTTTAACATCTTTAGCGATTTCTCCAATCACTCGGTTGGTTTCCTCAAGTCTTGTTCCTTTTGGTGTCTCTACTCGAGATAGATAAATCTCTGTTTGATCCGCGGGAAATAAAATAAATTTATTGGCCACACTCATAAAATAAAAACTTATACCAATAACTCCAAGGAAAATTCCTAAAGCCCAGTAGCGGTGGTTAATTAATTTTGTCATCATTGACTCAAATTTATTTTCAAATTTTTTAAACCAATCATCTTTTCCGGCGCTTTGTTTTTTGCTTAATTTTTTTCCTGCAATTTTTAGTCTAATTGGTAAAAAGAAAAAACTCTCAACGAGGGATAATATCAAGCTTATTGTGACAACGATGGGGATCCATCTAATAAATTGTCCCATTACTCCTTTTGTCACAAGCATGGGCAAAAATGCTGCGATAGTTGTCAGGGCTGTCGCTGTAATGGGAAGCCATAGATCATGAATACTCTTTTTTGCCGCTTCACTTGGAGTGAGTCCTTCAAGTCTTAGTCTTGTGAAGTTCTCAGAGATAACGACGCTGTTATCAACAAGCATCCCAAGAGCAATAACCAGGGCGAGGATTGTAATAGTGTCTAAATTCATCCCGTAGCTTGGCATTATTCCCATGGTTCCAAGAACGGCCATAGGTAAGGAAAGACTGGCGGCGATTCCAATTTTACCGGGTAAAAAGAAAAATAAAAACACTACAACTAATACAAGTCCAGTGACGGCGTTACTGGTTAAAACGTTGAGTCGGTTTAAAACCTTCTCTCCTTCATTGGAGTAA
>DCQT01000014.1 GCA_002323535.1 Bacteriovoracaceae bacterium UBA1511 | reverse complement strand
TTTTTTAGCAACTTTTTTCTTTGCCGTTTTTTTAGCAACTTTTTTCTTGGTTACTTTTTTAGTGACTTTCTTTTTTGCTGTTTTTTTAGCGACTTTTTTCTTTGCTACTTTCTTTTTCGCCGTTTTCTTCTTTGTTGCCACAACAATCTCCTGGAAAAGAATCAAATTCAGGCAGGATTATAAGATGATTATTTGGATTAATTCAAGTGTTCTTACGGTATTTTTAGGTATTTAAAATGCTGTGTCCATTGGAACAAACTCACGAAGGTCAGCTTGCTCTAATTTGTTATGGAAGCCGACTTGAGGGATTCCTGAAATGACGTCTTCTTCATCAGCATATAGAAGGCTCGCCGAAGTCTGAGTTACTGCTATTTTGTCATTATATAGAAAAAACTTTCCGTAATCTCCATCTTTAGAGCCAGAGGTAAAGAGCTTATCAATTGCGATAAACTTCGTGGAGTAGAAATTTCGCGTCGCGTTGTTGCCGAACTTTTGATTTGTTATGGGGTGAGTTGCTTCTCCACTAGTTAGATCTACATCATACCTTTCGCCCGGCCGATATGCCGAAAAGACTAAATTTGGGTTTGCTGGTTTTACATAATCCAATCCCGTTGCGAAGTTCTTAAATGTATTTCCATTGGTGCCACTCATGTTGTTAGCAAAGTATTCTGTTAGAGAGTTTCCGAGAGGTAGTATTCCACAGCTAGCGTCAAGTAAGCCACCTTTGAAAAAGTAATTGAATTTATTTGCAAGGCTTCTTGCGTCTCGTGAGTCGCAATCAACATTTTTATAATTTGTAGGGTCCATTGCAGCTGCTGGATGAGGATGAATTCCGTAGGCAGCCTCTTCGTAAACCGTGGGGTCACTTGCACGATTTTCAGCGTCCTCATTCATCATCTCTGCTACTCCGGCCAGAGCCTCAAGAAAGACCTTAACAGGTGCATTGAGAGCGTCAAGGTAACCATTAATTGCCTTGTTTATATCCACGGGGTCGCATTTTAAAAGGTAATTATCTCCACAAAGAGGCGCGAATAAATTATAAATTGTGCCCCCGCCAAAGTTTAGGTTTTGTGGTCCTTGCACTGTGGCCACTTTTTCTCCAAGTGCGTCTACCGAGGGAATGAGGTAGTTTAGGGCTTCGTAGGTAGTAGGGGTCTTAAGTTTGACGAGCGACTTACTTATTCCGGCGGTAGTGACACCAAAGGAGTTTTCTTTTAACCTTTTGAATTGAGCATGATCATATAAACCAACGTAGTTCATATTTTGATTTACACTTCCAGTAGGTGCTTTGGAGCTATCAGGTGCTTGTTTTACAAAAAATATTTTTGCGTTGTTGTGAGATGCCATATCTCCAACGACGTCATACATCATATTAGGGATGGCATATTTAATAGGATTGTCCTCATCATTTTGATCTGGGGTACCTCCAAAGACATCATTCTCAGTCTCAAGAAATAAATTTGGTTTGCCAGGTGGTGGTTTGGGAAATGGGATAGGCATCCCCGGCCGAAATGAATCACTTGTCGCTTGAACCCCTCCTACGTACGCCGCTGATCGTTTTGGGCCATTCCGTGACATGATGGAGTCACCTGATATTTTAAATAATGCAGGGCCAATTCTTCCCCCAAAAGGTTTTGCCGCAGCATAAGCCTTCAGCGTAAGGCCATTTGTTTTAGTGAATGGAAAAAAGAGTCCAACATATTTCGCTTCTCCTTTTACTGCATAGTAAGTCAGTATGCGTGGGTTTTTCACAAAACCTGTAATTAAAAAAGGTACCGGTATCCCTGTAATTGAGCTTGAGCAAGAACCCTCTGCGCTTACCCCCCCTCCAAATTCATTGTCATTGGATGATGAGACAAAACTCGTAAAATAAATCAAGTAGTTGACTGGGATGATTTTGAGGTCCAGGTAATACTTTGAACTGTATTGGTCTCCTGCAACTGTGGCGTTTTCAGGAATTAAAAAGCCACTTAAGCCTTCATTTCGTGTGAAAGTCATTGGAGAGGGTCTTAACTCTTTTATTAGTAAAGTATTTTTAATAGACAGGTGGTCTGCTCCTTGATTTATATTTTCTGCCCCTCCTCCAAGGTTTCTATAGGCAGACATAAAAGCATTTATAGGACGTTCATTAATAGGTGTGTTACCCGCTTCAGATAGCAGCTCGGTTATACTTTTTTTGCAACCAGGAGTTGAGGAGCTTTTGTTTCGACATATTCCTTCTGTTATTGGTGGCCTGTTGACTATTGCCTCTAGATTTCTCATTCGCAACCCAAGTTCAACTGCTTTTGGCCAAACGCCAACTCTGTCACTCATCAGGTCTAGTTCTGTCCCAATTGAATTTCCATCTCCATTTCCGTAGGTCCAAGTTAGGGTGGTTGAAAAGTTTAAATTTGATCTGGTGGTACAGTTCTCGGACTTTGCAGCAACTGCAGCATTAGTAAATTCGTTCGTTAATTCGGATATGACAGGGAGTCCTGAAGCCTCGAACCTTGGTATTCCTGGGACCCCATATACTTGGCAAATATTTTTAGTCCCTAGATTAATGCATACTCTTGGAACATTAAACTTATCATAGGCATCGGGATCAGAGGCTAAAGTTGCAGGTATTGAAGAAGCTCGAAACTCCTTGGTTTCTCCATTAGCTCCGTTGCCAGAAGCATTCTCATTCGCAATTTGTCCAACAACGTAATATTTATAAAGCCATTCTTTATAATTATTTCGAAGTTCATAATTTAAATATCCTATATTTGTTAATTGTCTGGCTTGGGCTGCAGCACCTGCGTAGGCTGCTGCATCGACAGCGTTTTGCAAATTAATTTTGGCTTTCACAAATAATCCAACATTAATAACAAAAGCGAGTAGACTGATTATGACTAGAAGGGACATTCCTAGAAATACACTGACCTGCCCTCTATTAGATTTTTTCATGTAGATATTATACCAATAATTTTTAGTTATTATTTTTAAATTTACAGGAAATAATTCCTCACTAATCTTGGATATTAGAATTTTGTATACTCTTTTATAGATGGAGGAGGCGAAATTGGAGATCGATAAAAGACCATATAAAGTAAAGAATGCAGTACTTGAGTTTTTGTGTCCTCTTTGTGGAGTAGAAAGAGGTGTTTCTGTTCATTATAAGCTTACTGCCAAGAATCATTTCCAGATAGCGATTATTTCCATTGTACTTAGTTTAGTTAGTTTTAGTTTCTTGAGTTGGGGAGTAATGTTACTTTACCCAACAGTGTTAGTTTCCTTTGAGTTTGTTAGGCGTTCGGTTTATCGAAAAGAGATACCTTGCCCTCATTGCGGGTTTGATGCTGTGTGGTATAAAAAAGATGTTCCTAAAACAAGAGAGCTTGTCCACGAATTCTGGAGTGAAAAATGTGAGATCATGGACTCCGAGATTGATGAGAATTCAGATACCTAGAATATCTTGAAATATTTCTTCTTGCATTAGTCAATAAAGTTTTGAATTTTTAAGAAGTAGCGTGTTAAATACCTGCTACGAAAGTAAGGAGATTATCAATGAGTGTTAATAAAGTAATTATTCTAGGAAGATTAGGGCAGGACCCAGAGCTAAAATATACACCAGGCGGAGCAGCAGTTTGTAACTTTTCTTTAGCAACATCGGAGAGCTGGACGGACAAAAGTGGACAAAAGCAAGAAAAAACAGAATGGCACAGAATTGTTGTTTGGGGAAAGCTAGCTGAGCTTTGCAACCAGTACCTAACCAAAGGAAGACAAGCATTTGTTGAAGGAAAACTTCAAACAAGAAGCTGGGACGATAATAATGGCCAAAAAAGATATATGACCGAAATTAATGCATCAACGGTTCAGTTTATTGGTGGTGCGTCTGCGACAACTGGACAGAGAGAGCAAGTTCCTCATTCTGCAGACAATGCAGCACCTTCGGATATGGGACAAAATCAGGATTACACAGTGACTAGTGATTCAAGCTTTACAGCTGATGATATTCCATTCTAGGTCATCAACAAAAATTATTTAATTAAATTAAAGCGTCTATATTTAGGCGCTTTTTTTTTGCCGGAATCGACCGAAAAGATATCGTGAGGAAAAAAAGATATTTTTCAATTTCAGCAGATCTACTTCAAGGTGGAAAACCTTCGGCAATTGATCTTTATGTGAACAGTTCAACCGTTCAAGGTAGAGATGAATTTGTAAAAATTCATCATCGGTTTAAAGAGTTATCTCAAATTGAAATTAATACTTACGTTCTTAAGTACCACCAGCTTTATGTTTTGGAGTCTCAAAGAAAGCTGTATTTGCGTGAAGTTTTTGGGAGAGAGGACCTAAAAGACGCAAAGAAAACAGAGATAATGAAGAATGTCGCGATAGATCATTTAAAACTTATTTTCAACTCTCAAAATGAAAAAGAGGGAGAGAACCTATTTGAAAACGACGTGATGAGCTGTAGAGATTCAGTCCTTGAGATGATTGAATTTATTGAGAATAAAAGCTTAAGGCAGATGCAGAAGGTTCTGGGTGAAGTTTATACACATGATTCTTATACTTACGATCATTCTGTGAACGTGGCTTTTTATTCAATAATTTTTTTAAAATTCTATAGGCCTCACTCATCAAAGGAAGAGCTTTTAACAATAGGTCTTTCAGGATTACTGCATGATCTTGGGAAAAGAAAAATATCTACCACAATTTTGAATAACCCGGGTCAATTAAGTGATGAACAATTTAATCAAATTAAAAAGCACCCTGAATATGGAGAACAGCTTATGGGAGCCTGCTCATGCAGTGGAATCTCATCTAAGATGCAAAGAGCGATAACAAAAGTAATACTTGAGCATCATGAAAATGTGAATGGAACGGGTTATCCATCAGGATTAAAAGGTGACGAGATAAGTCTATATTCAAAAATGGTTGCTATAACAGATTTTTTCGACGCGATAACGAGTTATAGAAGTTACCATGAACCGCTTTCATACGAGTCCGCATTGGTGTTGATGGAAAATTCAGTCGGAAAAAAAATAGATAAAAAGCTATTTGATAATTTTAAGGATTGTGTGGGTGGAGTAATAACAAAAGGAAATACTTTTCTTGAGCTTCCCGATGATTTTGACCCTTGTCAGCCGACAAATGTTCTTCCATTTAAAAAGCGTGAGCCAAAGTATATCAAAAAAGATATTAATCAAAACAGAAAGGTTAAAAAAGCAGCCTAGGGCTTAAAACTTTAGAGGTTTTGATGAATATTTACTCTTGTGTTGATACAGAGTCAGATTTAACGGATTGGGGAATTGAGATTCCCCTTTTGTATAATAGGCCAAAAAAAATAACTGAATATTTGCAGAGTCAGTTTGGAAAAAATATCGTGAAGGAAATTGATTGGGCGTTACTTTCTAAAAAAGATCTTATGCTTGTTCATTCATGCGATTATATTGAAAGTCTTTTTAATAACACTACTGTGGACGGCGTAATGATAGAGATCTATGAGCTTCAAAAAGAGGACGGGTCTTATCATCGCTTTGACCCTAGAAAAAAAGTAAAAGATTTTTCGGAGCTTTTTTATCATCAACATGCCGAAGCCAGTGGGGTTTATTATTGCGCTAAAAATGCTTTTTTAAACAACACAGATAACTTTTTTTTAAGTGGGGGAATGCACCATGCGATGACTGACCGAGGAAGAGGTTTTTGCACCTTGAATGATCAAGTTATCGCTATTAAAAAACTACAATTTGAACATGGTTTAAATAATGCCTGGGTGATTGATCTTGATGTTCATAAGGGAGACGGTACCGCAGAGTGTACAAAAGATGATCCAACTATTTCTACATTAAGTATTCATATGAAAAATGGTTGGCCTTTTGATGAGACTTGGTTACCTGGGCCATGGGATATTTCAAGCACGGTAGATATTCCTATAGGTGTTCATGAAGAAGATGTTTATCTGAAAAAATTGGAAGAGGGTTTAAATGAGTTAAAGAAAATTACCCCGAACCCAGATCTAGTTTTTGTAGCGGATGGTAGTGATCCATACGAAAAAGACGAATTAGAGAGTTCTAAATTTATAAAACTATCAAAAGAGCAAATGCTTAAAAGAGATCTTCTTGTTTATCGTTTTATAAAAGAAATGAACGTTCCCCAACAATGGGTAATGGCCGGTGGGTATGGAGAGTTCAGTTGGGAGATTTATGCTCAGTTTTTGGAGCGAGTAGTAAAAACCTAATTTAAAGTTCGTGAGGCAGATATCGCTTAAATGGGCGAAAATAAAATTTTGGACCATAATCCTTCAGATCAGCGACGCTTTTCATATAGATACAGGAGTATTTTTCAAGCTGATCAGCAAATCGACTCTCTTCAGCGCCCGCACGCATTAATTCGCCCCAGTGAGGGTTAAAGTTTTTTTGAATATTATTAATGAGGTCCGAAATATTTTGGTTAATCTCATCAATCCTGACGCTGTTGGCTTGATAGTCTTTTTCAAGAGTTACTTTTTCTTTCATCAAAGTATCAATTTTGTTTTGAAACTTTAGAGACTTATTAACTCCTGCCACTTCTTGCTCAATCGGGTAACATACTAACGCTGTTCGCCAGTTACAGGTTTTTTTAATGCTCACTACATCTCCAAAAATATGGTCTCCAAGATAGAGAATCTCTTCCCCCTCAAGTCTTAAATATTTTTGAAGATCATTGGCATTTCCGCCTTGAAAAAGGCCTTGATAATTTTCCTCCTCGAAATTTTCCATTAATCCTGTTTGGGGATCAATTTTTAAAAATGCTTGCCTTTCGGTAAAAAACTTAGGCTTTCTTGAAAGAGTTAGGCTTACTTCAAAAAGTTCAAGCCATGAGGAGTGATTTTTTAAATATGGATCAAAAGCAAACTCCATCAACGTTTTTGAGTAGCTGTACTCACTGTTTGTAATTAAAAGAAGTTTTTTTCCAGACTCTTTGAGTGCCTCAAGGGTTTCTACTATTTTTGAATTTTGTTTTATGTATTTTTCTACATTCTTTTTAACTTCAGTTTTTAAGGTGCCATCTCTGTGACAAACATCAATCATATACTTAATGTCGATGGCCAAGTTCTCAAACCCTTTTTCCGGCAATGCTTCACTTAGTTGCATGAATAGGACACCATGAGATATGGAAAATGCGGTATCGAGGGATTGGTAATTTGGATCGTTAAGATCAATAACCATTGTTCGATATTGTCGTTGAAGTTCAGAAAAACTAAGCTCTTTAGTTCCATGAAAAGCTTTTTTTACTTTTCCGAACCTGCTGAGTTTTAAGGTGTTCCCATTTTTTTTATCAATAACTAAGCCTTGAATAACAAGGGTAGAGTCAAAGATAAGATTATTAATACTTTGTGGGTATCCAAGGTTGGAAATAAGCTTTTCAAGAGTTTTTCGATGAACAAGCTTTTCAAACTCATCTGCGTGGTATTCCACCAGAGTGTGATCCATATCAAATCCAATTGCTTTTATTTGCTTTAAATTTAGAACTCGATTAACGAAAATACTCATGTATAAACCTTGTTTAATTATCGAACTAATTATCCCATACTTTAAATTATTAAACTACTGGCCGATGCCGTCTGATTGTGGATAATTTGTTAGGTATAGATCAAATTTTAATGAGGTTTTTATGTTGAGACACCTTCTTGTTGGACTGAGTTTAATTTATTTCAATTGTGAAATTTTACATGCGGATGAAGCATCAGAAGCTAAAGGCTTAGAGGTGGCAAAAATTATCGAAGAGGCTGGAAAAAAGTATGACAGCGACTCTAGTGATATGGAGATGATTCTTATCGATGCCCACGGAAGTAAAGTATCAAGATCATTAAAAGGAGAGACACTTGAGGGTAGTGACTCAAATGGTAAGAGTTTACTAGAGTTTATTTCACCGGCAGATGTAAAGGGAACCAAGTTGTTAACCCACTCTCACAAAACAAAAGATGACGAACAATGGCTTTTCCTCCCTTCTTTAAAAAGAAAAAAAAGAATATCTGGTGGCGCAAGATCAGGCTCTTTCATGGGAAGTGAATTTTCCTTTGAAGATTTAAGCAATGGCAGTGTTGAAAAGTTTAACTTTGATTTACTGAGCGAATCGGAATCCCAATGGGTTTTAAAACGAGTAAGTAAAAAAAGAAGTGGTTATTCAAAACAGGTAATGAAAATAAGTAAAAAGTATTCTAACCCAGTTGAAGTTGAGTACTACAATCGAAGAGGAGACCTACTTAAAGTCGCCGAGTTTTCAGAGTGGAAAAAATTCACTGTTGGGAAAAAAAATTTTTTTAAAGCAATGAAAATTCACATGAAAAATAAATTAACAAATAAGCAAAGCATTTTTTCTTGGAGTAACAGATCTCTTGGCGGAAAAATTAAATCTTCAAAATTTAGTCCAGCGAGGCTTCGATGATACGATTTTTTATTTTAATCCTTTTTAGTCTGAATGCATTTTCTTTTGAAACTACGGGTATGGTTTCTTTTGAAAATAGATATTTCAAAAATGATAATAATTTAGCAACTAAAGACCAAGGGCTAGCGCTGGCGTCTCGTCTGGCAATGGTAACCGACCTTTTTGGGATGAATGTTAAGGCCAGTGTTAAATCAAGGATTGATCAACTTGATCCCACGAGAAATATCTCATTCATTGAGGAGTTGAAGTTAGAAAAAACTCTTGGAAAAGATGAGGATTATTTATTTGTCTTTGGCTTTGAAAAATTTAATTGGCGATCAACAGAAGTGTTCTCAGCGGTTGATATTATTAATTCAAGAAACTATGATGGGGCTTTAGAGGATACAGAGAAATTTGGCGAGCTGACCCTCGGGTTTAAAAAGTATTTTGAAAATTCAAATTTAAGTATTTTCGTTTTTCCTAGAACGATTGAAAATTATATTCCAGGTGGAGCGAGTAGACTTGGAGTAGGGGTAGAAATTCAAGACTCATATTTTATCAACGGGTCATCCAGTGAAACCGACGAAGAGCAAACACAGTACGCAATTAAATACGATCAATTTTCTGGTTGGGGTGATTGGAGTTTATTTTTTACCCATCACTATGATCGGCAAACACCAATTTTTGGAAATAGAGACTATGTTCTTGACCCAACAAGAACCCTTTGTGGTTTAGAGGTATGCCCGACTGATGGCACATTAAATACGCCTTATTATTTTGAGGTAAAAGATTTTGGTGGTTATGTAACAATTCCTTGGGAGAAATGGATTTTTAAAGGTGAATACTTAAAAAGAGAGTTCTCAGATGAAATAGTGATTGGGACATTCACAGGAGAGGATTCGCAAAAAGACTATGAGCAAATGACAGCTGGGTTTGAGTATTTGTATTCTTTTGACTCTGGACATGATCTTAGAGTTATTGGTGAGTTCTCAAAAACTTTAGGAGTTGATGATAATTACGCCAGAAGAAGATTTATTTTTCAAAATGATGTCTATCTTGGTGTCCAATACCTCCTTAATAACTCAAACGATACTACTATTGATTTTGGGGCGATTAAAGATATTACTTCTGGAATAAGTGAATCAATTTATCTTTTTTCTTATGAAAGTAGACTAAAAAAAGGTTGGAAGCTGGGCGCATCGTTACGATACATAGATGCAGAAAAAACAACGGATTACCCTCAAGGTCTTGAAATATATGAAGATGATCATCAGGGGCAATTGAGTCTGTCTTATTACTTCTAAATTTTCTTGACGTAGGTGTTTCTCCATTGATACTTGATGTCGGTATTAAGGAGAGTTGATGAAATCGTTTTTAGTATTACTAATTCTAATGATAAGTTTTACTACTTTAGCCTGTGGGAGCCTGGGGGATAGTGTTTTACTTCAAAACAATGAAACAGTGGAAGTAGATGTTTATGGAAAACCTGTAGTAAAGCTTCTTACAAGAGAAGTTGGCCCGAACGAAATTTTTAGTGCGAGAGTTCTTGAGAACCATGCAGGATTTGAATGTGAAGTCTCTGATGTAGTTAAATTAGATCAGGGGTGTTTTGAAATCAGCGTGAACTGGTCACCAGGGGCTGACTTTAGTGGTTGTGATGTAGAGGTGTCTACAACTTCCGGAAGTACCTTTAGAGCATTTTTGTACATGGACTACTTTTATTCTATCTAGTGGATGAGGCGTCCATGTCATTTTTGAGTTCTTTTAACTTGTAAAGGCCATTTCGTTGATCGCGGTACCTGTGGTGGTACTCATGACTAAGTATGACTTGGCATTGGAAGGGGAGCTCTGTCGCTAGAAAGCTTGGAGTCCAAGAATAAGGCTGGTTTTTTTCACAATCCTTTTTATGCTCCCTCCTCTTAACTCTAAAATGATTGGAGTAGGTAATAGGAGAGCATGCAAAGGCAAGTCTTCTAAATTCAGGTGTTTTAAGAAGAGCTGAAACGTATTCTGTATTTTTAATTGCCTTATTTACGTATTTTTTTTTGTTACTCCAAAACCCTTCTCTTTTATTAATATACTTTTCTTCACTTATGCCCTTCGCTGGTAAAAGGCAGTGTCTATCTTCGGATTCATCGCCAAAGCACTTTGTTCCAACGCCTGAATCGATAGAGCGAAACTCTTGAGTTAAACTTATGTTCCAACTGTACTTCAAGCCTTTAATTGTAGGAGATGGCTTCAAAGTATTTGATGCTCTGGTTTTATCTCTTTGCAATATCCTTTTTATGAGCTTGCCATTTTTAAACCCCCTATAATCGGTAAATTCCGGGTACTCACTTTTTAATGTCTCACACATGGGACTTCCTGAGTTAGGAACAGAAAGTGCCTTCATAATTTTCTCTACAGCCTTAATCTTTTTGTTTTTGATAAAACAATTTTCTTCAATTTCTAAAATTTCTTTTTTTTGGTTTCCTAAAAATTTTTTATATTCTGAGAATTCTTTGGACTTATAAAAGTCTTTGACCTCGTCATTTAACTTTTTCGTTTGCATATTGTAGGTTATTTCATCACCATGGTACTCCGCTTCAATTTTTCGCTCTTTACTTGTAAATAAATTAAGTTTAGTTCTGAAATTTGTAATAGGGTCCTCTCCAAGCTCATAGTTGCTGTAGCATTTGTTATTGAGCTTGTTTGCTGCTTTCCTACAGCTTTTACTACTGACTATATCTTTCCTGTAATATTTTCCTCTACTGTCATTAAATTTATTGGCGTATTTGCAGTAAGTTTTAAAAAGCTTAGACTGGCTTTCATAATCTCCCTTGGGAAAATTATATATGTCTTTGAAGGTGTAATCGTCAGGGAAAGCGCTTTTGGGTAGGGTCAAAAGGGAAAACAGTAAAAAAAATACGTTCTTATTCTTCATTGTAGGTAATTTCGGTAGAATAACTTGAATAATTTATACCTGATTCACTTGCAGGTAGGCTTTTTTAGATTGATCATCACTTTTTGATATATTTAATTTATTTACAAAAAGTACCGATAAATAAACCATGAAAAATTATTTATTATTATTATTTTTTTTATTATTTACGTTTAAATCCAACGCATACGAGGTGAGATGGTTAAAAAGACCCACTGAGAAAGGTGTTCAAAAAGAAGGGGTCGTAAAAATAACATCATCTGATGCATTTTTAATATCCAAGGTTATTCCGATAAAAAAAATTGTCTCTATTGTGGATGTAGAGATAAAAAAAAATAAAAAAGATAATCGAAGCTTTTGTGATCAAAACTTTTTTCCTGCGGAAGAGTTAAATATCCAAAATATAAAAAAAACAAACCTCAACGGGATTCAGTTTGTTCGTGGTTTTTGGAAAGAGGGATACAAATATGTTGTTGCCGCTTGTGCAGAAACAAAAAATGGGTTTAAGACATCGACCGCTTTTGTGAGGTTGCCTTTTTACAGAAGAGTTATTAATCAAACACAGCTTAATCAATTATATTTCTTTAAGAACGATTTGCTATTAAAGACCAATGAGAAAACAAGCTATATTCCGCAACAAAATAATTTAAAGAACATTTTACGAGATCTATTTTTCACAGGTGCTTACGCTCAAATGGCTCCTCCGTCGCCGCCCTTGCCGGCAGGTCTAACAAGTTCGATGACTGATTTAGTGGACCAATTAGATGAAGCAAATGATAACGTAACTTCTTTAAGAAAGGATGTTCGCCGAATAGAGGGAAAAACTGGTGTCGCAATGGATAAGGCAGGGGAAGAGTTAGAGAGATTTTATGAAAAAGTTGAGGAGTTGCGTAGAGATGCTGGTGATGCCGGTGAAATTATTTTTCAGCAGAGTGAGAAATGGGCCGAAATTATCGATAGTCAAGGAAAAGCTTTTTTGGATGCCCAAAATGATTGGCAAAAAATTGTTACCAAAACTTTATCTCCTGGGAACTTTTTTAAAATAGGAATGGCCACAGCAGCAGGCGCGGCGATTGGGGCTTTCGGTGTAAATGCTGTCTTAAACGGTATTTCAACAGGTGTTAGTGCCTTAGTTGATTTGTTGGATGCCAAGGGAAGAAGTTTTGCTAGGGGGGTAGAGGTAGAAAAATTAAGAGACTCACTTGAAGGTGTGTCTACTAGTTTAGAAAAAGTTGAGAGGGATCTCGATAGATTGGTTATGAATTTACCACTTGTTCAATTCTTTTCAGAGTATGATCATTATGAGCAGCTTGAAAAGGCTATTGAGAGAAGGAGAGTCGATAACGGTGACCTTCTTGAGGAAAAGCTTAAAGAATACCGCGCGGGTAAAGCAAAACAAAGGTTAGGCGAGCAAGTTTGTGGTGATTGTATTGATAAAACATATGAAGAGTATTTCGCTTTTAAAAAGGAGATTGAAGGTCTGAACGATCTTGATAAGTTCTTAAGTGTGAAAAAACATATAAACTTAAAAAAATATTGTAAAGAAATTGAGAAATCGATAGCTGATTGGCATGAGGCAGAGATACTCGTTCGGCAAGCTAGAGCGAGACTTCTTAGTAAAAAAGATCGATCTTCTTTTATCGAATTTCAAAGAAAGGCAATGAGAAAAGAGCTTGGTAAATCAAGAAAAGCTCCATTAAAAGCTATTGATAGAATTGTTTCTGATGCAAAAAGGATATTAAAAGATAGTGAGAAATCTCTAAGAGATGAGTACAAAACTAGGTTTAACAAAGGTGAGTTTAAACAAGAAAATAATTCATGTAAAAATGA
>DCQT01000105.1:1875-7018 GCA_002323535.1 Bacteriovoracaceae bacterium UBA1511 | reverse complement strand
TCATCATCGTTTAAAAAACTTGTAAGAAAAATAAATGGGTCCCGCAAAGGGCCACGTCCAAGCATGAGTGCCTGACAACGAGTTACTTTTAATCGTTGCTTGGTGAGATAACTTGTGTGTAAATCTCCGTTTCCAATTATTGGAAGTGGACTTAGCATCGCAAAGCTCTCCAGTAGATCCCAATTTGCTTGACCTTGATATTGCTGAACCCTTGTTCGGCCGTGAATGGCCACAAACTCAACGCCTTCTTCTTTAGCGATACGAATAACCTCTGGCGCGTTAACACTGTCGCTATCCCAGCCAGTTCTAATTTTTATTGTTAGTGGTAGCTCAATCGCTTTTTTTATTTCACCAAAAAATGCCCCAAGTTTTGATGTATCTTTTAAAAGAGCTGACCCTCCACCTTTGGTGACAACTTTTCTGACGGGGCAACCCATATTAATATCAATAAATTTTGGCCCAAAATCTTGGGCTACCTGCGCCGCCTTGGCCATCGCGGGCCCATCTTCTCCAAAAAGCTGAAGCCCGATATTTTTTTCATTGGGAAAAAGCTTAAGCATATGACGAGTTCGCTCGTTTCCGTAATTTATTCCATGACAAGAAATAAGCTCACTAACTGTTCCCCCTGCGCCAAGATCTTCCATTAATTGTCTGTACGGAGCATTACAAATTGCCGACATGGGGGCCAAAAGTAGGGGAGAGTCAAAAGAAATATTCCCCAGTTTTATCCCTGGCCTTCGGTTTTTTAGAAGGTCAATTTTTTGTTGAAGGTGGCTAGAGAACTGTCGGTTTGTCGTCATGGCGTTTAGTTAACCTATCCTGAAAAATTTGTACACCTTCTGGGAAAAATCTCTACACAATGTAGGTGGATATGTTAGCGTTTTTATTAACTAAAGGATCCATGTATGCATGCTGTTTTTGATTTTGATAGTACTCTGGCCGACAGTCATAGACTGGTTATTGATGCTGTGCGAGTGATTGTCTCTGCGGAGAATAAAAAGGAATATACTTACGAAGAAATTAATCAAAAATTTATCGCTAACTCGATGGATTTATATCCTCAGTTTGGCATTGATATGAATGATCCTGATACGAGAGGTCGCCTCGATAAACATTGGCGAGAAATCGCGAAGACGAATTGGAAAAGTATTGAATTTTTTAAGGGAATCCATTCCTTACTTGACTCTCTTAAAGAAAACGGAGTGAAACTCCATATTTTAACCTTAAGAGACCGTGAATCTACAGAAAAAGTTCTTCGTCAGCATGGACTTTTTGAGTACTTCAGCTCTATTGGGTGTGGGGATGATGAGGTGGCAAAACCAAATCCTCTCGCTTTATGGAATCTTCTAGGCGAGGATCTAAAACCAGTCTCCGAATCAATTTATATGGTCGGTGATAGCCCTGTTGATGTGAGCCTTGCCCTTCGTGCGGGCGTAAAGTCCATTCATGCTCGTTGGTGCGAGTTTGCAAAGACAGTAAATTTAAATGATCTTACACCGCATTTTACGGCCCATGAGCCCCTTGACTGTCTATCGTTCATCGTCGACGATCCAAAAAATTAATTTAACTCCTGTGGAGCTACTATGTTTGATAATCTAACGGATAAATTTACTGACGCGATTCAATCTCTTTCTGGTAAAGGGACGATCTCAGAGAAAAATATTGAAGATGCTTTAAAAGACGTAAGAACTGCTCTTTTGGAGGCGGACGTTAATTTTAAAGTCGTCAAAAGCTTTATTTCTGATGTGAAAGAAGAAGCAATAGGAGAGAAAGTCATACGCGGAGTTGACCCAGGTGCTCAGTTTACAAAGATTGTTCAGGATAAACTTGCCATCCTTATGGGGGAAGAAAATAAAGAAGTTGATCTTGATCGTAAGGGACTTTTACCAATCGTTGTTGTTGGCCTAAACGGACAAGGGAAGACGACATTTTGTGGAAAGCTATCTCTTCATTTAACTAAAAAGCGAAATAAGAAGGTCCTTCTTGTGCCGGCGGATAATTTTCGTCCAGCGGCGAAGGACCAGCTAATCACCCTCGCTAATAGTCTAGAGATGGACTATTTCGATAGTGATTTATCTATGACTCCGGCGAAAATTTCTTTGGCCGCCATGGATTATGCCAAAGGCAAAGATTACGACGTTGTTATTATCGATACAGCGGGACGACTTCACGTAGATGATGAGCTCATGGGACAGCTAGAAGACCTTCGCTCTGACATGGAGTCTTTTAAGCCTGAAACTTTAATGGTCGCGGACGCGATGACCGGCCAAGAAGCGGTTAATGTCGCAAAAACGTTTCACGAAAAAATCAACCTTGATGGGGTAGTTCTCTCAAAAATGGACTCGGACGCCAAAGGGGGAGCGGCGCTTTCTATTCGTCACGTAACGGGTGTTCCAATCAAGTATATCTCGCTTGGGGAGAAAATGAAGGATTTGGAGCTTTTCCATCCTGACCGTTTGGCCTCAAGAATTCTAGATCGCGGTGATATCGTTACCCTCGTTGAAAAAGCGGAAGAAGAAATTGACGAAAAAGAAGCGGAACGAATGATGAAAAACCTTGAAAAGGGTAAATTCACCGTAGATGACTTTTTAAAGCAAATGGAGATGATTAATCGTCTTGGTTCAATGGGCTCTCTTCTTAAAATGATTCCAGGAATGGGTGGAATGATGAAACAAGTAGGCGATCTTGGTGCGGCAGAGGATGAGATGAAAAAAATGAAGGTCATCATTCAGTCGATGAGTAAAAAAGAGCGAAATGATTATAAAATTATCAAAGACTCCCACGTAAAGCGTATTGCTCGCGGCTCTGGGAACCCAGAAAGTGCCGTTCGTGACTTCATTAATAAGTTTAAGCAAATGGAAAAAATGATGGGCGGTATGATGCAAATGATGAAAGGTGGAATGCCTGGAATGCCTGGAATGGGGGGCGGATTCCCTGGAATGCCAGGTGGCGGAGCTCCAGGACTACCGGGTGGAAATCCATTTGATGGTGGAAAAAAGAAGAAAAATAAAAAAGGCGGCTGGGGCGGTGGCTTTTTTTAATGCTAAATGCTTGAAAATGCCGGGAAATATGTACATCCGAGCATTGACAGGAGGCTTCGCATTAATTAAAACTTGCCCTTGATTTATGCCGTGAAAATAGATTTAGGAGAAACACATGGTCAAAATTAGATTAGCACGTGGTGGTAGAGTTCATCGTCCGGTTTACACAATTGTTGCAGCAGACGTTAGAAAAGCAAGAGATGGACGTTTTCTTGAGAAGCTAGGACAGTATGATCCAAACAGCGCTAAAGAATTATCAGGTCTTAAAACTGAAGAGATTAAAACGTGGTTATCAAAGGGTGCTTTGATGACTGATACAGTTAAGTCTCTATTTAAAAAACACAAAGTTCAGTTGTAATTTTGTTTTTATAAGTTATTGTTTTAGAGTTAACAATTTTTTACAGCGAGAATGGATATGAGCGAGTTACAAGAATTGATTAGTTACGTCAGTAAGTCATTGGTGGACTTACCTGATTCGGTTGAAGTTAATGAGATTGTTGGTGAACAAACAACAGTGATCGAGCTTAAAGTTGATAAGTCTGACCTTGGAAAGGTAATTGGTAAACAAGGAAGAACAGCTAGAGCCTTAAGAACTATTCTTAACGCTGCTAGTACAAAACTTAAGACAAGAAGCGTGCTAGAAATTATTGAATAAAATTTTTACCACGTTAAAATAAGAAGGGAACTCTTTGAGTTCCCTTTTTTTATGCCAATTTTGAATTTAAGGATGAATTCAAATGAAATTATCACTGGAAGATTTTCTAGAAAAAAAAGATCAGTTTCAATTAGGGAATCTGACCACGGAAAAGTTTCATCCAGAAACTATCGGTTTAAAAGAATTAGCAAACAAAGACCCTAAATCGGCCTTAAAAAAACTAAAAAGTGTCGACCTTCAAGCACTTAAAAAATATCAAAATCTAAAATACAAACTCTCTACTCTAAAACAAAAAATCTCCTCTCACAAAGGAAGGATTTTTCTTGTGGGCTGTGGGGCGACGGGGAGGATTGTTTTGCATATTGAAAAGTATGCGCGAATGAAAGGCATGGGGAATGTATTTTCTCTTATGGCCGGGGGCGACGCCGCTTTAATCAAATCAATTGAGCTTGTAGAGGACTTTGAGTTACTTGGGAAAAAACATTTGGAAGAGTTTAACCCTGCTAAAGACGATCTGGTTATTGGTGTTACTGAGGGAGGGGAGACTAGCTACGTAATTGGTGCCGTAAATGCAGGCATAGAGTTCTGCAAAAATGATCCATTTATTTTGTATTGTAACGATGATGATGAATTAATTAAAACTTGTGAGAGGTCAAAAAAATTTATTAACGATAAAAAAATAAATAACATTTCTCTTAATATTGGACCAATGGCCTTAGCTGGAAGCACAAGAATGCAGGCATCGACAATTCTTCACCTCGCGCTTGGAGAGTGCTTGTTTAATGAAAGCATAGAAAGTCTTATCTCGACTTTAGAAAAATTTGATGAAAAGAAACTCATAGGGTTACTTTATCTAGAAAAAGACCTTTTCTTAAAAAATAAAAGCTGTGTGTATAAAACCCACCAAAACTTTGGGCTTACCGTTCTAACTGATACCACTGAGAGAAGTCCTACCTTTGGGTTAGATCCTTTTGAAAATTTAAACAATGACTCGCCAACCGAGAGTTTTAATCATCTTGAAATTGAGGGGATAAAAGAAAACAAGCTCGCTTGGATTGCCTTGCTTACAAGAGACCCAAGAGAGCTTATATGGCCGGAGTTAAAAAATAGATCAACTCTTCCTACGATTAATGGTTTTAAAATTTATGATGGGCAAGCAAAAAGGAGAAAAAAAGAATTTCAGTATTTTAACATCAAAAAACTTGAGGCCAGTATTGAATTAAATCTCACAGAGGAGAGTGTTGAAATTGATTGCAAAGGTTTAAATTACTTTGATCAGTGCATGCTCTTAAAAATTATTTTAAATATGTATTCAACCTGTTTAATGGGGATGCTTAATCGTTATGAAAGTAACGTCATGAGTTGGGTTCGAAGCAGTAATTATAAGCTTATTGATCGCACTATTCGATATGCAAAATTGATTCTATCTCAACAGGGAGTCAACCCT
>DCQT01000105.1:848-1511 GCA_002323535.1 Bacteriovoracaceae bacterium UBA1511 | reverse complement strand
GTTGTGGAAAAAGTAGTAAGTAGATTTGAGGCTTAAAAAGCTGTGACTAAGCGTCTGTTTTAGGAGGATCAATTTTATCGTTGTTACCCTCTTCAGTTTCCTTGAGTCCTTTTTTAAAGTTGTTCATGGACTTCCCAAGAGCTTTTCCTAGTTCAGGAAGCTTTTTACCGCCAAAAAATAGCAGAACTATCGCTAGTACAATAACAATTTCACCAAAGCCTAAACCAAACATAATTGTCTCCTGAAGTCCCCATTTTAACATGGAAACATGGGGATCGCGAAGTATCTAATTTTACTGTCCGTATAGACGTCCTAGATGAGTAGAGAATCTTCCTGGTGCATACTGCTCAAATCGGGACTTTTTTAAGTCTTTAAATTTCTTTTGAGAATTCGAATAGCTGGAGTAAGGAAAAATGCTTATTCCTCCTCTTGGTGTAAATTCACCAATAACTTCAATGAATTTTGGCTTCATCAATTTCACTAGGTCATTACAAATTTTTTGAATGCAATCCTCATGGAAGTCACCATGATTTCTAAAGCTAAAAAGATATAATTTCAACGACTTACTTTCGACCATTCTGTCATCCGCAATATAGTTGATAAAAACGCGAGCAAAGTCAGGTTGATTTGTTTTTGGGCAAAGGCTTGTGAATTCACTACATA
>DCQT01000105.1:0-470 GCA_002323535.1 Bacteriovoracaceae bacterium UBA1511 | reverse complement strand
TTCAGGAGCGTAGGACATGGAGTATTCAGTATTTTTTTCACCTAATTTAAAGTCCTTAAGCTCTGTTTTATCTCGACCGGCGGCAGAGGACTTTTTTGTGGTTTTTTTGATCGACTTCCTTTCCGTTCTCTTTGTAGATCTCGGGCTCGCCTTTTGAGCCGATTTTTTTACTGAAGTTTTTTTACGTACAGTCATTTTCTAGTCCTAAAGTTTTGCTATATTTTGGAGAGTGTTATAGTAAAAACCAGTACTTTGAGCAAGTTTCAGTGTAAAAACAACAGCTATACATAAGCTGTAAATATCTAAATAAGGTGCTTTCATGGCCGATAAAGTTAATGTCGTTCTTCTTCAACTAGGTTCTCCTAAAACCCCTGCGGTATCAGACGTTAGAGAATACCTAAGAGAATTTCTTGGAGATCCAAGAGTTGTAGATATTAACCCGCTTTTATGGAAAATCATCCTTAACTGTT
>DCQT01000048.1 GCA_002323535.1 Bacteriovoracaceae bacterium UBA1511 | reverse complement strand
TATTGGATGTTGTGAAGCTATTTCACGATGCGATCTTACTGATCAGGCGAAAATAATTAATCTGCCTACTTTAGTAATTGTTGGAGAAGAGGATGGTTCCACACCAGTTAATCTTGTTAGAGATGCCGCAAACTTAATAAAAAATAGTGTTTTTAAAGTAATTGAAAAGGCAGGGCACTTGCCATGTGTAGAGAAACCTAATGAGGTGGGTTCTACATTTATGCAGTTTTTAGAGAATAATTAGTGGACTATATATCAAATCCCTTTTTTCCTGCTGGTTTGGAAAAGCCCTCTTATGTAGAAGTTTTAAATGAAAATTCGCATATACTGTTAAAGCTTTTAGACTTATGTCCAAGGTATATGCCGACGGACTTGTACGAAAAAAAAAGTTTGGCCAAAGATTTAGGGTTAAATTCCATTCTTTTGAAAGATGAAAGAACTAGGTTTAACCTCGGTAGTTTTAAAGCCACAGGCGCAATATACGCTATAGCAAAAATAGCCTATTTACGTTTAGGATCTGAAAATAATCTTACATTAGAGGATTTTAAGAGGACATTGAGAGGTGTCACTTTTGTTACAGCCAGTGCAGGAAATCATGGGATTTCTATGTCAGTGGGAGCTAAATTATTTGGAGCAAAAGCTATTGTTTTTCTTTCAAAAAATGTGCCTAAGACTTTTGCAGAAAAGTTAAAATTAATGGGAGCTGATGTTAAATTTCAGGGAAGAAATTACGAGGAAAGTATGATTGAAGCTGAGAAGCATGCTATTGAGAATAACTATGTTTTGTTATCTGACTCTACCTGGAAAACTTGCCAGTCTGGTATTGATGTCATGGAAGGATACATGATTATAGGCAAAGAAATCCGCAACCAATTATTGTCGTGCAATTCAGATGGCATAACCCACGTTTTTTTACAGGCTGGGGTAGGTGGTTTTGCTGCAGCTATTGCATTGTCACTTCGAAAATTTTTAAGAAAAGATGTCCAGATAATTGTTGTTGAGCCCAGTCAAGCGAAAACATTGTTTATGTCTTTACAAAATGGAAAACCAAGCGTTGCCGAAGGTGATGTATCTATAATGGGGCGTTTAGATTGTAAGGAGCCATCATTGTCTGCGTTTTACTCCCTTTCAAAAACTGCAAATTATTTTATGCACATTAGAGATGATTATGTGATGGATAAGATAAGAAAATTGAGTGATTTTGGAATATCAACTAGTCCCTCTGGAGGAGCGGGCATAGCAGCTTTGATATATGCCTGCGAAAACCAGCTTTTTGGAATAAGTAGAAATTCCTCTCCCCTCGTATTTTTAACAGAGGGTGAAATTTAAAACGGATCAGTTTAAAAATTTTTTATCAAAAGGATAAGAGGTGAGATTTTCAAATCCAGAATCTGTAACAAGCAATTGATCCTCAAGTTTAATTGAAAACTCACCATGTTCTCGACTGATTAACGCCTCTACGCATAATGTCATTCCAGGTTGTAGTACATAATCAAAAGCGCCTTCTTCATAATCCTCTGGGTATGCGATTAAAGGAAACTCATCACAAAGCCCAACACCGTGAAACCTACAGCTGTATTGCTGTTTTTTGTACATGTCATCAAGTTGGTGTCCTTTAAACGTTAAATCTTTAAATGGAACCCCAGGAGCAACAAGTTCTGCATTTTCCTGAATATGTTCTAATGCTATGCGATAGTCATCTTTCATTTCTTTTGTTGGTTCTTTATCTCCTATCCACCATGTTCTAGAAATATCAGTGCAAATTGAGTAGCAACCGACTAAGTCTGTATCAAAAGCAACTATTTCATTGTTCTGAAGTACTCTGGAACCACACTCTTGAAACCAGGGGTTTGTTTTGGTGCCTGACGAGAGTAATCGTGTTTCGATCCACTCTCCGCCTCTTTTTATATTTTCTGAATGAAGGATTGACCAAATATCGTTTTCAGACATACCTGGTTTTATTTCTCTCTCCATAATATGCATTGAAGTTTCACACGCCGATATAGAACACCTCATTGCCTTTATCTCTTCCGCAGATTTTATTGATCGTGCGTGTTCCATTATCTTTTCTCCATTTTCAATCTTAAAGTCTCTACTTTCTAAGCTTTTAAAACCATCTAACATTATTTTATCTATTGCCAGCTTCTTTGAGTGTTTTCCTTTTTTATCGAAGACCTGATATACTTGATTTGAAAACTTTTCAGCGGCAGATTTTACATTGTCTCCCTTTGCGAAATAAAACATTGACGCCCCGGTTCTGACTTCATCAATGTATAGATAATTGGAGTTGATATAGTGAGTGCTTTCTTGATAATCCCAGAGTATACAGTGACCGTCATCAAATATTAAACAGGATCTAAACGGGTTATGAGTATTCCATAAAAGCATGTTAGATGTACCCGTTGCGTATCTTATATTTAACGGGTCAAAAAGCAGAACAGCATCTAACTTATTTTCCTGTAATTGCCTAACAACTCTTTCTTTTCTGTAAGAGTTAATAATTGATACATCAGGTAAATCTAATCCCTTAAGATTCCATTCATTTAATGCAAGTTCAGTTGGTTCAGAAAAAACGCTTATTTTTTCTGGTGCTTTTCCAGGATTTATTTTTTTTTCAAAAGAAGGTGTCAGCATTAAAGTCTCCTTAAAATAATTTTATGCTATGATCTTTTTTAATTATTTGAAATACTTTTAATTAAGTTAATTCTTTTTTATCTTGTTGGAGATTTTATATTGGGAAAAAGTGTTCTTTTGTCAGAAATTTCAGGGTCAATTTGGAAAATAAATTGCAAA
>DCQT01000041.1 GCA_002323535.1 Bacteriovoracaceae bacterium UBA1511 | reverse complement strand
AAAGCTTAGTATCTTTTTCACTTCACCTCCTCGAGAAGAACAGGAAGGGCAGTCTTAAAGTACCTTGTAGTAATCATCCTAAAAATGTCATCTTTTGACCTTTTAGAAATATCACCCTTATCAATTTTATACTTATCCGTATTTTCCCTCAATGAATTAATACTATCATCCGTGATGCCTGCGTTAGGATCGTTTTGTTTATCAAACTGAAAAGAAAAACCAGTATCCTTATCTTCAGGTTTAATATCGAGTTCTTTATTGGCCGCAGTTTTTATTTTTTTTAAATTCTCTTTTTGTTTATCACTTAATTTTTTGCTTGTACCCCCAGGTAGGCCACCACCAAATGCACTACTCAACTCAGAAAGACCGATACTATTATCTTTTAATGTTTGAAGTGTGTTTGCTTTTAACGTATCAAGTAACCCCTTGGCAGCTGCATCTGTATCAATATCATCAAGACCTAAATTTTCTCTTGTGCGATTTAAATCCAACTTTGCTTTCTCTAAAAGCTTTTTCAAAGCTTGCCGTTTTTCACCAATACTTCCTAATCCACTTAGGACTTCGGCATTAACATTTCTTCGCCCCGATAACTCATCACCCACTTTTACAAGATCACTTCTAATTCCTGCAATATCCTCCAGTCCAATCTTTGCAAAAGCATCTCCAATACCTTTGGAGGTACTAAGACATCCTCCTTTACCATCCGGAGCCTCTCCTCCAATGCATGGAAGCTCCTTATCCAATTGAGTATTTTTAAAATCTTGCAAAAATTCCTGTTCAAAATCCCTTCCTACATTATCGTCGAGGAATAATTTCTCACCATTATTGTTCAGGCCTGTCGGAACTGAGATACTTGCTTCAATTTCTTTAAAAAGTTGCTTAAGCTTTGCAATATTATCTACGACAGTCGTGTGGGCAGATTCATTTTGAGCAATTTGAAAACCAACAATGACGGTTGCAACGGTAGAAAAGATTCCCCTTTGGAGTGGAGTATAAAACCAACTGTCAGCGGTGACATCGATGGCAAGAAAAACAATAGTCACAATAACCAAAAGACTAACAACAACAACTCTTAGTTCCTCCTCTAAAAAGTCCGCAACAGAACCAGCTCTTATACTCTTAGGTAAAAGCAAGTTCTTGCCAATATCAATAAAACTTGAATACCACTTTTTCTTTTGAGGTAATGACCGAAAAACAATGGGAGGAGCCTTAAGCTGGCAAGGGTAACTACACTTAACAGAAGCCAACTTTGATTTTGCTAAGGTGATATTCTCCGAGAGCTTTACGGCTTCATCATCAAATAAGGTAAGTCCCAGCTTACCGACTGAACCTGCAACACCAGCACCTCCCGCGAAGCCAGCTCCAAGTTGTAGTTTTTGAGAGTAATTAAAATATTTGCTCCCCCTTTTCACAAGATCATACTTATCTTTTTGATTTTTGGCCTCTTCAAGCTTTGATTGTGCTTCCGCGAGCCCTTCACAGGTTCTTCTTTGCGCCGTATCTAACGTAAGGGTAATTGCTGCGAAACCCGAAACCTGAGAGCAGCAGGCTGCTGCACAACCAGCAAGCACTTTCATAACTTTTTTCATTTCAACTTTTTTTGCTAAACCACACTTTACCTTTGTAGGTACGGGTGCTTGAGTTGATCCGATATACGCTATTTCAGCTGCTGTTATTGCTTTCAATGCCTTTGCGCAGGCCGCATCTAAAGGGGAACATATTGCACCGGCAGGAGTCTTCGCACTCGCTGCAGCTTGAAGTGCACAAAATTTTCCAAGTCCTGGAGTTGAGGTAATAACCGCAGAATCCTTCATGTTTTCCCCTGCAGCGTCGACATACTCCATAATTGTTATAAGTACATTCATCGCCTCCACAGCGATCAAAAAATATCTTTTTAACTCAAGTGCAAACTTTTGATCCTCATACAACTCAATGAGCTTTTTTAAAACTTCAAGTTGAACACTTCCCTGCCCCTCCTCAACGCCAGCCTCTTCGAGGCACTTTACTTTTTCCTCATCCTCTTCCACTGAAGCACATTTATTAAATGCCTCTACTTCAAGACCTTTTTTTCCAGACTTCGACTTTAGTTTTGCTAACTGATTTTCATAATCGGCTTTCACGAAGTACATCATAATCCATAGGACAAACTCACCGACGATATGAATCATTCCAGTAGCAGCAGTTACAATCATTAACCAATTACATTTCAATCCTGGAATCGAGCACCTACTACCCGCCATGGCGTACCAAAAGGCCAACGCCATATTAAGAACATGAATAATATAAATTTCCCATGCTTCGTTTGAAAAACCCTCGTTTCCCACTTTCGATTTTGAATTTTCTAGATCTTTGAGGACTATTCCCTCATCTGCTACGGCTGAACTAAAGACAACATTACTTAAGGAAGTGGATGGTAAGGACTTTCCCCAGGCAAAAATATTTTGAATGGCCGCCGTCCATAAGAAGAAGGCACATATTAATGAGGTTAAGCTTTTTAGCATCCAATGACTCCGTATGTATTTAAATTCGGGATCTTTTTGACACCATTTTACCCCGATACTGCTGTAATTTTTTCTTGTGGAACGAAGTATCAATCACTTGGGGACTGCGCTAATTGTTAAATAAAAATCTTTTAGGTAGGTTTAGGGCATATTTCATAAATAAGGGGAAGGAAATGAAACTAATTCTTTTGGCGCTTTTGAGCATTTCAATGGTGGGTTGTTACCAAACCAAGCAAGGTAACCTTGATGTTTTAAACACTATCAAACTTAAAGACAATAAAGGAAAAGTTGTTGAGTTAAGGCCAGGTAACTTTGCTGCGAAACTAAAACTAAAATCTAAGAGAAAATTTCAATTAGTAATTCCTGAATTAAATAAGAAGTTTAAGTTTAAAGTTCCTCGTGGAATTAAACTGCCAAGAACATATGGTGAATTAAAATTAAGCTCAAGAGAACTTAAACAACCTATAGATGTTGATCTTTTCGCTGACAGAAGAACGCTTGAAAGTGAAACTTATACCGCTGTAGAGAGATGTTCTCAAACAAGAACAACAAGAGTTTGTCGTAATGTTAGGACGCCTGCAAGAAGAGAATGTAGAAACTACCCTGATGGGTCAAGAAGATGTAGAACTTACCCTCCAAGAAATAGAAGAGTTTGTCGAAATGAAAACAGAACAGTTTGGGGAAACAGAACAGTCACATATAGGGATGTAACAAGAGAAAATATCTTCACTGCAGATATATACTCTCCTGGAACAAATGACCTAATTGGGAAATTCGACTCCACTCAGGTTTCAAGAGACAGAGTAACTGTGTCTAACGGTTTTTGCCGAATCAATGGACCTTTTCCTCCATTAGTTGAAACAAGAAGAACAACTAGAAGAAACTTCTAAGAGTTCTAGACAAATTAAACTCAAAGCCTCACATTTTGTGAGGCTTTTTTTTGGAGAAAAAATGAGAATCGTTATTCAACGCAGCGGAAAATCTAACGTTTTAGTTGATGGTAGTGAAGTTGGTGTTATTAAATCTGGGCTTGTTCTACTTGTATGTATAGAAAAGAGCGATGACTCTGAAACAATAAAAAAAGCGGCCAACAAAATTTTATCTCTTCGTATCTTTGAAGATCAAAATGGAAAAATGAATAAATCAATCACAGAGGTTAACGGTGAGATTTTGGCCATAAGTCAGTTCACTCTTAGCTGGAAAGGTTTAAAGGGCAATAGACCCAGCTTTGATAATTCAATGAACCCAGAGAAAGCTATAGACTTATTTAATGAATTTACGGAAGAACTTCGAAATTCAGTTTTTGTATCGACGGGGTCATTTGGAGCCTCTATGGATGTAAAAATCCAAAACCTAGGACCTGTTACTTTCTGTCTTGATTTTTAAGCAATATTTTTTTGATCAGAGCTCTCTTTTTGAGAATTATTTTGGTAATCACTTAGTAAAATTACTTTTTTACTCCAGGCTCTACGGCCACCAGACTTTGAAATTATTTTGATATCATGGCCGGTCATCTCTGTGGCCAAATAATATAATGCGCGCCTTGAAAATGTTACGGATAGCCTTGCCGATAAAAGAAAAAAGATCGCTAGAATAGCGCCATTCCATAAAAGCATTCTTCTTGATTTCTCCAGCATTGCCCGACTTTGTTTTTTTATAAACCTTCTATATGCCTGGATACCACCCTTAATGCTTAATTGGTATTTATCAAATGAAGCTGTCATTTTGTTGATATCAACACCGTACCTACCCTGCTCAACACTATTTCTAATTACATTATGATGACCTAGCAATTTTTTCCACAGTCCAACTTGTTGGCCTAAAAAAAAGTTAAAACTATTAGTGTTAACGTTAAATTTTGAGGACAGCTTCTCTCGAAAAAAATCTGCTCTTTCAAGACTTCTTACTAAATTTGAAAATTGTTCTGAATTTAAAGGCATATCCCTCAGAACAATGTAAGACATATCATTTCTTAGAGTCTCTGAGCTTGTATAAGAACGTAAGAGAGCCTCAAAGTTTTGTATCCAATTATATTGAGCAGGTAGTAAGTTCTGTGAATTATATTTATTAGATAACTCCTCAATTGTGACAGAAAGTTTTTCCATTCGATCTTTGACCTCTGGCCATCTTTTTTGACCGGACAAGACATCTGACCTTAAATTGGAAAGCGGCACACTCACTCTTTTATCTAAAATATTTTCCTCACCAATGACTCTCAACGCAGAAGAGCTAAAACCCTCAAGCGCTTTTTGAGTCTCTATTTTCACTTCCTCAAACTTTGAAACCGTTATAAGACCTAGGTAATACTGACGCATCGCCGCTTTTTCTGCCGCAATAGCAGTTAAAGCATCGTTTTTTGCCACTTGCATAAGAAAGGACTTATGAGACTTAGTCATTGAGAGCATGTCTTTATACCTGCTACCAAGGACAATCACTGATAGAGCAAAGAAACAAACTAAGGGAAAAATAATAGATAAAGTGGTTTTTTGCTTAAGATTTCTCCACTTTCTAAATGTAAACTCCACAAAAGACTCCTGAAAAATCTAGACTCGGTTAGGCTTAAGAATAGCAAAATTCAGGGTTTGGCGCTTATGCCAGAAAATTTTAACCCAAAAATAATTTCAATCTAAAATCGAGTAATTGACATCTTTTTTAATCGGGTTTAGTTCCTTATAATAATCTAAAAAACTAGGATTTTGATATGAGTGAAAGTTTATGGGTTGCGTTATTACTTTTGGGAAGCTGGGCTTCATTACCCATCATTATGATTTTTGCTAATGCTGCTTTTGACAAAGATGTAGTAAAACCGGGTGAAGATCCTCATCATCATTAATAAGAAGACTTCATTTTCCCCTACTTTTTGCCTAACTGAGGCAAAAACACCCAATTATACTTGTTTCTAAGAATTTATTTCCTCGTTAACTTCCATACTCACATTTCACGCTATTATTAAGAATAAAATTAAATTAAGAGATTTTAAGACGTGGCAGCAGAAGACTTATCAAAAAATGGCCAAAATGAAGACTACACAAAGGTTGTAATCAATGAGCTTGAAATACTCGACATATTTCATGAGCTCCAAGCAAATAACAGTAGATTCCTTATTTGGCGAAAACAAAAATCTCCTGGAGAGGAAAGAGTAAGAGTTGTAACAGGAATCCTTAGTTCAAACCTTGTCGAAAAAGAAGTTGTTTTTATAGACCTTACTTCTGGAAATAAGTTAGTTGAGAATTTTGGAGAAGAATCCGAATTATTTTGCTTTAACCCTGATAAAAATATTTTATTTAAAGCCTCTATAAAAGAGCTTAACGTCACAAAAATAACCCTTCGCTTTCCTAATAAAGTAAACATTATCAGCGCAAAGAACGTAAAAATAATTCTTCCTGAACTTAGTGACCCAAAGTTCCAGAGGGCATTTGGCACAAAGACCACCTCCTCTGATAATGCGAAAGAAATCACTGAAGAGCTCGAGGAAGCATCCTCTGAAAATAATATTGAACAAGTAGATCAATCAACACAAGAATCCCCTCAACCTGCTGAAGCTGAACACACGGATGGGCATGATCAAATACTTATCGAAAATGAAAAGCTTAACCCTGAGCATTCATCGCAAGAAAAACATGAGGAAGTCATGACAGAGGATGACCTACCGGAAGATCTTGAGGATTATACCGCAATAAGATCCGCACCAAGAGGTAAGGCGAGTGGGGACCAAGTAGTTGAAATAGTTTTTACAAGCGGCCCAAATACCGGAGAAAAAGGTTACTACGAGCTTTATGATCTAAGTGTTGGAGGGTTGAGCTTCATTGTATTTGATGAAAATGAAGTGCCAATGGGCACCAAAGTAAACATCACTAATTTAGGAGGTAATGAGAAACGACCTCCCCTCAAAGCAGAGGCTGTCTCTTTTGCTGAAATTGACGAGTTATCTGGTGAATATAAAGTAGGACTAAAGTTTAGTTAGAATCCAATTATTTTTCTAAAGAATTAACCGACAATAACCGACCAATTAAGTATGAGATATACTGATCCCTCAAGTTTAGTTAGTCCGGTTTCCTTCATTAGAAAACAATATTTTTTATTTAAGGAGAACACCTATCATTTTTCAAAGAGATGCTTTGACCTAACTGTGGTTTTTTTACTAAGTCCCTTTTGGGTTCCCGTATATTTATTTATTGCTATCTGTATAAAAATTGACTCCTACGGACCCATAATCTTCAAACAAAAACGTGTTGGAATAAACGGTGAAGTTTTCACTTTCTATAAATTCAGAACGATGTTTCAAGGGAGCGAGGCAAAACTTAATCAAGTTTACCACCTGAATGAGTCTAAAGACGGTGTCATCTTTAAATTAAAAAAAGACCCCAGGATTACTAGGGTTGGAAAGATTTTACGAAAACTAAGCTTAGATGAGCTTCCCCAACTGTGGAATGTTATAAAAGGTGAAATGAGTCTAGTTGGGCCAAGACCTCCAATAGTTAGTGAAGTTGAAAAATATACGCTAGAGCAAAGAAGACGTTTGATGGTTAAGCCTGGCTTAACTTGTATTTGGCAAATAAGTGGCCGTAGTGATCTTCCCTTTAGAGTTCAACTTAAACTGGATAAAGAGTATATAAGAACACAAAGTTTTTGGCTTGATTTCAAAATATTAGTACTAACAATCCCCGCGGTTATAACAGGAAGAGGCGCCTACTAGAAAATTTCGCGAAGAAATGCCTTCGGTTGCAGTATTTTAAACTCACTTGAATTTTTTATTAGGTGAAAAACAAGCGACCCAATATTTTGACGGTCGATAATGTCGGAACAAATACCTTTAAAACAGGTTGGCAATATGTGACTGAAATTCATTTGATAAAAAACTTCATCAAAGCAAAGGTAGAAAAGATTATATATTCTTTGATTTTGATATTCACGGTTCACTAAATCTCGATACTCTTTATCGGTGCTTTCAATTTCATAAACGCCTACACTGTTTACTCTGGTTAAAAAATAAATCTCCCCACCAAAAGTTGCTGCAACTTTATTGCCTAAAATCTGATTAAGAGGGTTAAAGAATTTTTCAGCTAACTCTTTTGAAATTTTATTTTCAGGGTATTTAAGAAAATTAAACTCAGAGGCTCCCTCTAAACTATTTAAAAATTCATCTCCATATTTTTTATAATTATTTATCAGCTCGTCACAATTGTTATTGCATTTAACTTTCATTCCATTTGCCTCTAAGTTTGGTTTTAAAAGAGGTGAGTTTGGAAGAGAGACCAAATAATCTTTTACTTTACCTAAGTGAGACTGCTCCACGAAAATACTTAAAAAAGGATACCTAGAGCTTGTTCTCTCCACTGCTTTATTAATAGCTTCTTTTCTTTTTTGTTTTTTAACTTCTACTAATACAGCATTATCAATTTGAGTCATAAGAAGATCGTAAGAAAATTGAAGAACCTTGTCTGAAATAAAATCAAGAAAGTGAGCTGAAGAAGAGGAATAAAATGAAATATAATTATTTTTAATTAGCTCCCTGAAATAATCTTTAATCTCTTTTCTTGTTTTCAACAAAAAGACTTTTTCAATTTTAGCGACTTCGTTTTTTTCGTAATAAATATTAGATTTTAGCCCATTAATATCAACAAATGTCTCAAAAGATTTTTTGAGGACCTTAAGGTTCAACTGCAGGTCACCGAAAGAAAAACCTGTCAATCTGAGACCCTTCCCTTCACTCTTTTGAATCTTGCTCTCAAGTTGTTTAACTCTTTCATCAAAAGACGAGGTCGTATCAATTTTATAATACAAGTTAACTAAGTTAAAAGCTTGAAGACTTATGCCAGATACATCCTTTGGTTTTAACTTATGATTTTTGGCAATAAGATTTAACGAGGTTTTTAATATATTTTTTGCAATATGCTCATTTAAAGAGTTCTTTATGTAACTTTCATAATTCGGAAACTTAACCCTAAGCTCTTCATCAAGAAGTTCTCTGGTCTCCCTGTATTCAATTAAACTGGGAAGACTTTTAATAGAAGGTATTTTTAAAACAAGGTCATTTGAATCATATGAGTACCGACTTGACCTAGGAAAAAACTCCACACTTGAAAAGCAACTTGTGGAAAAAATAAGAATAAAAAGTAATCGAGTGACATTCAAAAGAAACCCCTAAGCTACTGATTAGTTATTGCTACCGCTTTATTTCTTTACCTGACTTTTTAACTATTTAAAATCACATGGGAAAAACTTATATAAACAATACCCAAAAACCCGACTTCAATTGACAGGTTTACAGGTATTTAGATACAAAGCAACAAGTTTTACGGGAGAAGTTTATGAATAAAACACTTGTCACTCTTTTTTCTTTTATCATCTCTTTTAGCGCATTATCTGCAATTGAGGACCTCGCAATCGATCCAAACTCGGGAGACACGGTTGTTGTTAACAGAACACAAAATCCAAATGGTGAAGTAACTTTTTTAAATGATAAAGACCTCAACTTTAAGCAAGTCTTAAATTTGCTGCCTTTTCCAGCAGAAAACGCAAGATTTGAAGTCGAACTTAACAAAGCAGGCAGTGTTACATACTTAATTCAAGTAAACAGTAGCTGGCTTTTAGGAACAATTAAAAAAAGTGAATCCTCCTGGAAAATTTCCTCAAGGGAAACAAATCTTAATGGAGAGGGCCAAGCAAGTAACTTAACGACACTTCCTGACGGAAACCTCGCGCTGACATTAAAAAATGATAACAATGAAGTCGTTGCACTAATAAAAGAAGACCAAGGCAAACTTACCATACTAGAAAAACTTGACGCACAAGAAGTTAAAGACCGGGCAATTGACATAACAAACGAAGAAAATAACTACCTTCTTAGAACAAGTTTAGAGTGCGATGGTGACAATTGCAGAAGTGAAGAGCACGTCCTAACTCAGTCAGGTCTTGGATTTGCGGCTGGTGCCACATCAGGACTTGGAATTTCATATAGAAAGCACCTTGCAAATAAAATTGGGTATCAAATTACAGGTATAGGTTGGGGAAATGACTCTAATTTGTTTATCTCTATGGGTGCAAACTTCATGAAGACCCTTCATGCAACGAAGAGAACAAGATTCATGGCAATTGCCGGAGTGAGTGCATACTACAGAACAAGAAACGAAATTGACTGGAACCAGTGTCGTGATGTCTCTCCAGAGGAGTGGGAAGCAAACCCAAATATAGATCCTTGCGAAGGGGTCGAGGCCTCATGGAGACATGGAGCGACAATAAATATTGGTGTAGGTATAGGTATGGAGTTTATGTTGACTCAAAATGTGGGCTTAGCTCTAGAACTTCCTGTTGTTGTGATGATTGGAATGGGTGAGGCTTCCGGCCTAGGAATTTACCCGATTCCAAATGCTTCTTTGATTTACTACTTTTAAGAAAAAATTACTCAGGGTTAAAAAACCGATAAAAGGCCTATAATTTGTTTAATGAACAAATTATGGGCTTTTTTATTTCTACATATTTTATTTATATCTTCATCCGCTTTCGCAAATGAAGCTGTAGGCAAAATTAGTTACTTGAGAGGTAATGCATTTTCCAATAATCAAAAGATTAAACTCAATCAGGATGTATTTGTTAATGATAAAATCAAAACGGAAGAGAAATCGGTTGTAAAAATAAAACTAATCGATATGTCGACTATCATCGTCGCTCCAAATTCAACGGTAAATATAGAGGAGATAAACAGTGAGACGAAAGCGAGTCTTATCTCGGTATTAAAAGGTTCTCTAAGGGCAGTCGTTCCCAAAAAAATAAATAAAAGTAAAGTTAATAAACTAGTTATAAAAAGTCCCATTGCTGCATTTGGAGTTAGAGGTACGGACTTTTTAGTAGGTCATAGTAAAGTGAACTCTCACATCATCACTTTTTCTGGAAAAGTAAAAGTGGCTTCTTTAAAAAACATTAATAGAGACCTAAATGGAGTAAACAGATTACTTGATAAAAATGGAATTATTATTAAAAAAGGTGAGTTCTCCTCAATTAAAAGTGGAATGAACAGTTTCACCGCCCCAATAAAAATAAATAAATCTCAATTTTTCGCACTTAGAAGAAATAAAGATTTTAGTTTTAAAAAATCAAAAGCTAAACCCGTCAATAGAAAAATATATCCTAAAAACTATCCAAAGACCAAAACACAAAGCTTGAACAAACCACCAGAAAGAAATGCCGGTAAACTTCCGGGAGGGTTTGTTGAATTAAAATCGGGTAATTATGTTGAGCCTGACCCTGAGACATCAGAATATGATTCGGTTAATAAAATGTATGTTCCAAGTAAAAAGCAGGGGGTCATTGATCAAAATAGTGGTGAATTTATTCCATCAGAAAATTATGAGAGAACTCCTGAGGGTGAATTGAAACTAAAAAAAGGAACTAAGTTAAAAGAGATAAAAACCAAGTATGAAAGCGACCAAGTGAAAAAGAAGACAATAGAGAAAGGAGGAGGTGTACTACTACCGCCCATTCAACAAGGCTCCCCTACACCTTCAAATTTATTCCAAAACCAACAACAAAATAACAATCAAGACTTTTCTCTTCCGCCGTCTACAAAAGTAAGAGTAAGGATTAGGAACGGAGAATGAAAGAACCACTTATAGCTCTCTTATTTATATTATTTTTATTTTCAGTTGAGAGCTCCGCGGAGAAGTACACAGATATTGAAACATTATTTAATGAAGGTGATTACTTCACAATTGAGGAATTAGTAAAAACCAGAAAATCTTTTAAAGACTCAAACGCAAAGCTTGCTACTATAGCTTTGTTCAAAATAAACAAATTTGAAGAAGCAATTAAGTTGGGACTTAAGATTTACCGAAAGTATCCAGAAATCACTTTCATATTAGGTCAAAGCTTTTACGCTATCAATAAAAAGTCTGAAGCTTATAAGTTCTTTAAAAGATGTGTCGGTATAGAACATAAGAGAGACGTTGCTCTTTTTTATATGGCTTCTATTGCCATGGAAAGTAAAAGAGTAAAACTCGCTGCAAAGCTCTATGAGCAGATCTTTGACAATCGAAGTTTCAATAACGATATTAGGCAAGTTGCGATGAACGAAAAAGCCGACATCTATCAAAATGGATATAAAAAAAATGGCTATACCTCTCCAAAGATTTTTCAAAAAAAGGTACTTCCACTGCTTGAGGGCGCATTAGAACTGAACCCAAATAGTGATATCGCTCCACAGATTGAGCAAAAGTTAAGAAAGCTAAAAGAAAAGTATAGAGTTGGCTCCCTCGAGTCTGTAGTATCTTTCAACCAAGGAATTGGAAGAAACTCAAATGTTATTTACCAGTCAATATCTCCCCTAGTGAACAATACAAGTGACAGTCTCTACTCAAGTACTTATTTAAACTACTCAAAAAACATTGGTATACCTATTCACATCCCGGTTGAAATGAACGCTGGAGCTTTTATCTCTAATGATTATTTTTTTAATGATGAATCAACAATACAGAGATTTAATAAAATATCATCTGGTTTTAGCATAACAGGAAAGCTCACGCCAAAACTTAAAAACAAAAACAGGTATTGGAAATCTGGAATTTCGTATCTTTACTCACAAATGAATAATCAACTAAATGATACCCTTGAGTTTGATCATCACTCATTGACACTTTTTCTAGAAAGGAATGTAAACAGGACAAATTTTAGCGCCAGTGCAAACGTCTTTAAAAGTTTTGACCCACAAAGTGATTTTTACTTTATAGACTCCTCAGTCAGTTTTTTTAAGGCAACTTCAAGGAAGTCAAACTATCTGCTAAAATTCTCACTTGCAGGATCTTTTTATCCAAACACCAATGCGCTCAACACAATTGAAACAAACACAATTGGAAACTTTAACTACTTGGTAGGATCAAATCAATTTTTCAAGCTTGGTTTCTCTTATAAAATGATTAACCCATTTAAAAATATGGACGCCAGAGGTTTAGAACATTTATTTGATTTAAATAGCGGTTACACCTTTTATTTATCTAATACTCAATCTTTATCTTTTGATGTTGGGTACCAAAGAAAAATATCAAAGGACGAATCTGCATTTGCATACGAGCAAAATTTAATATCTGTAAATTATAATTATTATGGAGAATTCTAATGATAATTAAAATACTATTTACTCTCATTTTATCTGTATTTATTTTTAAAAGTTGTGGGCTGCCAGGACCGACAGAAACAAAGGTAAGTTTTCCAAGCCTAGAGTCAGTCACCTCTGAAATGATGAGTAACGATTCACCCGACAGACTTCCTTCCTTATATATTTTCAACCTTAATGGCTACTCACATGATAATCAAAAATACTTTCAGAGAACGATAACCTCTTACAACAGTGGAGAAAAATCAAGTGAAATCAGTCTTCCTAATGGGAACTGGTATTTCTATGGGCTGGTACTTCACTATACAAAAATAGTAGCATCTAATGAGTATTTACTAAATTCTTCAAAGTGCATTTTCCAAAATACAAATCTTGAGGGGATAAATAAAGATATTACCCTAGAGATCAAAGAAACATCCTGTAAAAATCTAATGCAGTCGAGCAACACTCAAATCCCAAACATAACCTTTCAAATGGGGCCTTCCAGAGGACCGGATTATTCTATTAAGTTAAGTTTTTTAAACACAGACCTTTACGATGTAAAAATTAAAGGGGACTTAAAGATAATCTCAAAAGTCCCAACTCCTTACATTAATGATCTTGGAAGCACAACATGCTTTCGTGTGCCTAATATCCATGACCCTTCAAAATACTACAAATATCCTTATTCTTTATATGCAAACAAAATGTTACTCCCAGTCGCAATGCACATACAAGGTTATTTAGACGAGGATTGTGAAATTACTAACTACAAATCAAATAATGTTGTTTTCAATGCATGGCTTGGAAAGGACTTTGATTACTCCAAGACTTCCATAGATTTTATACACCAAATACAACATCCAGCTTCACCAGATATAACTACTAGGCTATATTGGACACCGCCAAAACTTATGAAGGGTAGCAGATGCTACGATAATCATAACTGTGAATCTGAAAATTGCTCAATGGAGGGCCAGTGTGTTGATTGATTTCACATTGTAATTTTTTCAAATTAGAGGTTTAAAATAATTTTTTCTCTATACTCATGAACATGAGCGTTCACCAACGAATAAAAATACCTAATGAAAACCAAGTAAGAAGTTTCAAAAACTCAGTAAGTGTATATTTTTACTCTAGCTTATATCTAACAGCAGGCATATGTGGATTAATGCTTCTGTACGTGGTGAAATCAGCTATGGGGATTGATCTCATTCCTGGCTGGTCATTATTTCATTAATTGTACTAATTATTAACACCTGATTAAACTTTTAACATATACCCACGAAGCCTCTTAGAGATGATAAGTTCCGGACGGGACGGATCGAGCTCAAAGTATTTCCTAAGTCTAGAGATAAATATATCTACACTCCTAGTTTTAGTTTTTGGATCAATTTTCCATACATTCTCTAATAACTCCCCTCTTGAGACAAATTGATTTTTATTTACAAAAAGATACTTAATTAACTCATACTCCTGAGCGCTAAGAGTTAGCACAAATTCACCTTTGAGGGCTTGTAGCTTTTTTTCACAAAAGAGCCACCCACCAAATTTAAATTCTATATCATTAGTATTTTTATTTTTATTTCTTAGAAGGTTTTTCACCCTTAAGAGAAGCTCTTTAAAGTTAAATGGTTTTCCCAGATAGTCATCCGCATCTAGCTCTAGCCCAATAATCCTATCTTCAAAGGTGTCTTTTGAAGATAAAAGAATCACCGGGATCAACGGTTTTTCTTTTTTAATCTTTTTTAAAATTGTCAGGCCATCAACCTTTGGAAGCATGATATCCAATACAACCACATCAAAGCTTAAATTGAATATTTTATCTAGCGCTTCACTCCCATCTTGAAACCAAAGTACATCAAAACCCTCAAGTTCAAAGTTTTTTTTCACCAAAGTTCCAATATGTTCATCATCCTCTATCAATAATAAAGAACCCATTACTTCTTGCCTTTAGGGAAAGTTACTTCAAAAATCATTCCGCTTTGAGGGTTAGTAAATGGCGTTATTTTACCTTTGTGAACCGAACAAATCATTGAGCATAGATATAATCCCAAACCGCTTCCCTTTGCGCTCATATTCATCGCATCTCCTGCTTGATAGAACTTTTTAAATAAATTTTTAAAATGTTTAGGATGAATTCCAATTCCATTATCAATGACTTCAACAGATATAAACTTTTGACTTATGTCATTAAGCTTAATTTCGATACATTTCTCTTCGTTATCATTGTATTTGATGCCGTTTTGTATAAGATTACTAAAAAGCATCTCACACAAAACACTATCTACATAAATCTCTTGATCTGAGTTTGATGAAAAATTTATTTTTGCCTTTTTAAAGTTTCGTTTGTTTTTTTCTAAAAATGAATCCATCCATTTATTAAAATTTATTTTTTGATAATTAGGCTTATAATTTCCACTTTCAAGGTGTCCTGTCTTTAAAATATGTTCACTAATTGAATTCAAACGACCGCAGTCATCAACTAAGAACCCCAGATATTTATTCAATTCCTCGCCAGTTAAATTCTGATTTTTAATCATCTCTACAATAAGACTAATGCTGGTGATTGGAGTTTTTAGCTCATGAGTGAAACTTGAGATAAAACTATTTTGAAGCCGGTATAATTTTATTAAACGATAATAGTAAACATAAATAACAACGAGACCTACAAGTACAACTCCAAATAAAAATGAATAAACTAATATAGTCAGCCAGGTGTTTACCTCAAGAAGTGGGTCAGAACTTAGATTGAACTTTTCAAGGAACTCTTCAATACCAATCTGGGCTTTTACTGCCCAATAAATATAAAATACTATGGCCGCTATAATTGAGATCAAAGAGAAGACAAAAACAGCTGGCGGTGATACGTACCATGGGACCTTTTTCATCCAAAATCCTTGAGAAGAGACAATTATGAGTATCATAAAAAATAGAATTATCAAAAATAACAAACGCTTAAAAAAGGTAATGAGCAAGAGAAATATTACAGCTTATCGCCTTTACCACCATGATATTCCAGAATTTCCTTATTTTATTGACATTTATAATGATGAAATAATTCTTCATGATAGAAGGAGACCCGGTATAGATGACTCTCCAAAAAAGCAGGAAAACTTCAAAGATACTATTAAGGCACTTGAAGATATATTTCAAAAAGAGCCGATTATTAAGCAACGAAAAGAACAAAAAAGAACAGATAAGTATAAAAGAATCAAGTATGAAAATAAATTTGAAATAATACAGGAAGGACAACTTAAACTAAGAGTTAACCTTTTTGACTATATAGACACTGGAGTCTTTTTAGATCACAGACCGTTAAGACAAACCCTAATGCTCGAATCATCAGAGAAAGAAGTTTTGAATCTTTTTAGTTATACATGCGCCATTAGCACTGCCTGCGCTGTAAGTGCCAAAAAAGTAACAAGCCTTGACTTGAGCCAAAAATACCTCGATTGGGGCGTTGAGAATTTCAAACTTAATGATATTGACCCTGCGGCCCATGAATTTAGGGCAGTTGATATTATGGAGGAACTAACAAGCCTAAAAAAAGAATCTTATGATATTATCGTCCTAGATCCTCCAACTTTTTCAAATTCAAAAAAGATGCGCACGACCCTAGATGTGAACAGAGATCAAGATTTTTTATTATCTAATTGCATGCAACTAATTAAAAAGAATGGAAAGCTATATTTTTCAACAAACAATCTTGAATTTAAGATGAAGTTTTCCCATGAAAAAATTGAAATAAAAAATATCTCTCATAAAACCCTAGATGATGATTTTAAAAATACCAGAATTCATGAAAGCTATGAGCTTACTTGGAAACAATAATCTCGGCATCGCTCATTTGAGAAAAAATATTCGAATTATCAATAATAACAATCGTATTACCATCATCCCTGAGTCTTTCAAATAATACGGAAAAGCTCTCTAGTTCTCTTATAGATAAACCAAAACTTAAATTTTCAAAAAAGATTATCGAATTTGTAATCCTTTTTTGAAGCAAGGAAAATAATTTCAAGCGTTGGCGTTCTCCACCACTCAATGAATTTAACTCTCTACCTAAACTTAGATAGTTAATTTTTAACAATGTAAGGTAGTCGTAAATCCTATTTGCCTTTGCAGTCATATCAAAATGTGGAATTACAGAATTCATTTCCTGATTTATTGCCTTGTAAAATGGAATACCTTTAACCTCAATAAAAGCGGCACTATCTTTAATTTTACGCCCTTCACACACTTCACACTTAAATACGACATCTTCAAAGTATTGAAGATCAACGACTATTTTACCCGCTCCTTGGCACTCCGGACATTGCCCTTGAGATGAATTAGAGGAAAAGTCACCATCACGAAGCCCTTTTGACCTAGCTTCTTTGGTCGCTGCATATATCTTTCGAACAAAAGGAGATAAACCAACATAAGTGCCCACGGTCGACCTAGAAGTTACTCTGCCAAGGTTACTGTCCAAATAGTAAATATCATCTACCTGGTCCATCCCTACGACTTCGTCACACCGAACTGATGTATTGAAGAGGTTTTTCCCCTGATGATAATAGTTTAGTTCATTGGCCAGACCGTGAATAAAGTAAGAAGTTTTACCGCCACCTGGATCCCCATGAACCCAATTCACAATGCCTAGTTGAATACTAAATGTTTTTTCCACAAGGTAATCAGATCCAACATTCTTTATCGTTATTTTGTTTTTAGACTTTTTGGTATCCCATGAAAGATCAAGTTTATGTTCTATATTTTTTTTGGGTTTACCCTGGTAGACAAGTTCTCCACCACGCTCTCCTGCCTCAGGCCCGAGCTCAATAATTTCGTCACAATTTTTATGAAAAAAAGGTGAATGCTCTACAAGCAAAACTGTATTTTTTCTTTTTGTTAAATCTTTGAGATGTTTTAAAATTTTCTTTTGAAATTTCTCCCCCAACCCAAGACTTGGCTCGTCAAGAATATAAAAGCTGTCACTTGTCTGGTGCCCCATGTACTTTACTAAAAGAAGTCTCTGGTACTCACTTCCTGAGATTGATTTTAGCTTTCTCGTAAAGCCAATATGGTCAAGCCCTAAATCAACCGCGAGGTTTAGCGAATCAATCATTGATTTTTTCATTTTCAAGACTTCTTTATGCCCTGTTTCAAAACCTTTTAAAAACTCTAACAACTCAAACAAGTTGAATTTTAATATATCACGGTAAGTTATAATTTTATCTTTATGTGTTACACAGAGCTCTAATGAATCTTCATTAATACGTGTTCCATCGCATGGTTCACACTTAGTCTCAGACTTAAAGCCTCGTAAATATATCCTTACAGACTTTTTATATTTTTTAGATTCTAAGTAGTCGAATAAATCATTCGTTCCAGGGTAACTTCCAGTGGGTTGTTCAATTAAATCCCAAACATCCTCACTTAATTCTGAAAATGGTACATCAGGATCAAAGCCCCCTTTTTTTAGTCTTGTGACTAACCTTGGAAGAAAGTGTTGAAAGTGCACGTAATTGAGTACGTGTATCGCGCCTTGATTAATACTTAAGCTAAAATCTCTCACAACTTTGGATCGATCAATAGCTAGGTTTGCCCCATGACCTTCGCAATAAGAGCACGCTCCTAAAGCATTTATAGGTGATAAAAGCCTAACATCATCAATTTCTTTAACTTGGAAATCACACGAAGAGCAAGTGAGCATTGAAGTTTTTTTTAGAGGAATGATTTCACCATCACCAACTTTAATATAAAGCTCATGTATATCTTTTTCCTGCCTTTTAATTTCCTCTATTAACTTTAAAGAACTCTTTCCCTTTACTCTCTGATAAAGAACGTATTCACAATCAAGCTCGTCTTCTTCTTCGCCAAAACTCAACTTTATAAGCCCGTCTTTTTTATTCCACCCCTTTTGAGGAAATTGCCCAGGAAAAATTCTTGTATACTCCCCGAAGCTTGTGAATAAATAAACAACATCCCCATCGTTAATATTTTTCAAATGTTTTTTAATTTGAGACGAGTAAGAGTCTTTTCCAAGCTCAATTTCGCAACTTGGGCAAAATGAGCGACCAGCATGAAACATAAATGACTGAAGATGCTCTGTTAGTTGTAATAAGTCCCCAACATTGAACCTGCTACCCAAGACAGGATTATATTGGGCAAGTGCCCATACAGGTAGAATCGGTTCTATCAAATCTACGTCTGCAGTTTTTGGAATGTCCCAGAAAAACTTCTCACTATTAGAAATTGAATTTAGAAACCTTCTCTTAGATTCCGCATACAAGGTATGATAAGCAAGTGAAGACTTACCACTACCACTAGGCCCGGCCAAGCACGAGATCGAATTCTTCTTAATTTTTAGATCAATATTTTTAAGGTTGTGAGACCTTGCACCTTTGATTTTAATATACTGGCCTGAGCTGGACATGATGAAACCTATACAATTCTAATTTTTGTCTAGCTTTTGTAAAGCCCGCTTTAACAAAAATACAACTACTTACATTGTTTTCATAAAAACTGAAACTCGACACAAGCAAGCTACGGAGGTAGCTTCAAATTATCATAAACTCAAAAACTGGAGATTAAAATGCTTAAATCACTATTGCCTACAGTTTGTTTACTTCTAAGCTTCAATGCTTTCGCTAGTAGACCGCTTCATACAGTAGATAAAATTGAACTCAATAAATATATGGGCAAATGGTACGAGATCGCCCGATACGAAAACAGTTTTCAAAGAAAATGTGGAGGCACAACCGCAGAATATAAACTTACAGGAAAAGCAGTTCAGGTTATCAACACTTGCGAAAGGTTAGATAAACCAAATGAGCTACAAATTGCTCATGGTACGGCATTCGTCACTGACAAAAAAACAAGTTCGAAACTAAAAGTATCATTCGTTCCCTTTTTTCAAAGATGGGGCTGGTTCGGTGGAAAGTACTGGATTCTCGAGATTGGTGAAAACTATGAATATGCTGTAGTAGGAGAACCAAAAAGAAAGTTCTTATGGATACTTTCGAGAACAAAAAGACTACCTACTGAGACTTACCATATGCTTCTAGATCGAATTGAAAATGTGCACCACTTTGATCTAAACAAACTAAGACTATCAAAGGTTTTTGGAGAATAGTCTCTTAAAAAATCTCATTTCAAATAGGCCTTCCTTTGGAAGGCCTTTTTTTTGTGCTAGGATATTTTTAAGAGGCAAATATGAATGACATAAAAATATTTTCAGTAGATGGAAACACCCAGCTTCTTGATGGCGGTAGCATGTTTGGCAATGCACCAAGACCTGTATGGGAAAAGTGGACAAAGGTAGATTCACTGGGTCGTATTGAGCTTGCCTGCAGAAGTCTCCTGGTTCAGCTCAATGGATTAAACATTCTACTTGAAGCAGGAATAGGTCAATTCTTTGAACCAAAGCTAGCTGATCGCTACGGAGTCACACCAAATAATCGTCATTTACTAAAAGAGAACCTTGAAAAAATAAATATCTCTCCCAATGAGATAGATTATGTCATCTTGTCCCACCTACACTTCGATCATATTGGTGGAATTGTACCTGGCTTTAAAGAATTTTCTAAAGAGAAAAAGCTCTTATTCTCCAATGCCAAATTTATCACTTCAACTATCGCATATGAGCGTGCAATAAATCCTCACCCAAGAGACAAAGCAAGCTTTATTCCGGATATAATAAAGCTTTTAGATCCTAAAGATAATTTAATTCTAATTGATGAAAATAAGAATTTTCCCTCAGAAATCAAAAACCTTTTTGACTTTCGAATATCCAATGGTCACACACCGGGACAACTTCTTGTCACCGTTAAAGGTCGTTCAAAAAATATCACATTTTGCGGAGACCTTATTCCTGGTGTTCCATGGGTACACCTTCCAATTACGATGGGATATGATCGTTATCCAGAGCTTCTTATTGATGAAAAAAAAGAACTATATGAAGAAATTGATTTAAAAAACAACTTACTCTTTTTCACTCATGATATTAATTATTGTGCTGCGATGATTTCTAAAAATGACAAAGGTAAGTATCACTGTGTTGAAAAAATAGAGTCATTTTTAAATTATGAGCTTTAAAAAAGTAATCGACTATCAGGGCAAAGTCTACTACGACCAAGACTTCTTGGGGCACAAAGAACAAGAATATTTCTTCAAAGAACTACACTCAAAAATTTTGTGGAAGAAAGATAAAATCAAAATATTTGGAAAAGAAATCCCTATCCCTAGATACCAAGCATGGTATGGAGATGAGGGCGCTGACTATAGGTATTCCAATCTAACTCTAAAGCCTACACCATGGATAGATCCACTTTTAAAATTAAAAAAAATCGTTTCAATGGCCTGTAAAGAAAGTTTTAATTCTTGCTTGGTGAACCTCTATGAAACGGGCAATGACTACGCAGCTTACCATGCCGATAACGAGAAAGAACTCGGAGAAAACCCCACCATTGCCTCATTAAGTCTTGGTGGTGAGAGACTTTTCCATCTAAAAAACAATCAAACTAAAGAACTTTTTAAAATAACACTTGCCTCAGGCAGTCTGTTATTAATGTCTGATGAGCTTCAGCATAACTGGATTCACCAACTCCCCAAAACAAAAAAAGAAGTTCTTCCTAGAATCAACATCACCTTCAGGAAGGTAATCTTATGATCTACTACGCCACTCTTTTTAATACACTATTTTTCAGCTTAACTTTAAACGAAAAAAAAATCTCCCTTGCCTTTACATTAACTTTTGTTGGATTTGCCTTAGTTAACTTTCTTCAGGAGAAATATTCTAAAAATGAGCTTTTGAAACTAATCATAAAATCATTAACAATTATTTTGTCCATTTTAATATATTATAAATTTGAATCAGGTTTAAACCTAAGATTCGTATTTTTCCCGATTCCATTATTACTTTTGCTCACCTTATTCAATTTTAATAAATTTAAAATGCTCGATTACTTAACTTATCTATCTCTTGAAATAATTATTTTCTTTATTTCAGTTTTTACTTGGTGGAATACAAATATATCACTGGCGCTTTGGATAATTTTTATTTTCTTGAATGGCATGTTGGTATATGAACGTATCATTGCGATCAAGCAAAAAGATCTTCAATCAATTGGGAAAAAGTATGAAAACACTTTGTGGATTCAAAGCCTATTTGTTTTTGGTTATTGCATCAGTTTAATTACTTATACTAACTAGAGCCCTTTTTTTGAACGATTCTATAAGCATCTGCCCACCACACAAAAGAGTTAGGGTTCTTTGTTTGTATCCAAACCTTGCCCTCTCCAGAAAACCTACAGACTAAACCTTCCCCGGAAAAAAATAAACTTTTATAACCACCAACTTTTGAAATTCTATAGTCAAGACTCGAGCTAAATCCCATAATATGCCCAGTGTCCACTATATATTCACCTTTAACGTCCACCTCAAAAATTGCGCCATAAGAGTTAAACCACAGATCTCCTTGTCCAGAACATTTGATTAAAAAAAATCCACCTCCGGAAAAAAAGCCTTTAGTCATCCCCTGCCATTTACTGTCTATCTGAACACCCTTTGAGCTGGCAAGAAAAGCGCCGGAACTTAGGTAAACCGTATTGTTTGAATCAATATACTGATGAACTATATCTCCACTCGGACCTGGAGCAATAGAGATTTCTCCAGCACCTCCTTGCGCCTGAAACTCATTGATAAAAATATTTTCACCAGTAATAAAACGCTTTAATCCCCCTGAGGCCTTTACCGTCATTTTTAAATTAGTATCCATACTTGCCATCGCTGCGCTTTCGACTTTTATTGTTTCCGACTCAGGGAGATCAACTGTTAAAAACGAAAATTCTGGATTGGCGTCAATTTTAAAATTAAAAGAACTCATACACTTGCTCCTAAGATTTCTTTGGCCTTAAATTTGGCCTTAAAGCATACCCAAAACTTTGTTCATGATGACTTTGGCACCAAACTTTTCCACGCCCCTTAAATCGACAGACAATTCCTTCTCCGCCCAGCATGGAGTGGATCCAGGAACTACCTGCTTTAGATAAATCAAAACTTAAGGTTTCCTCAAAAGCAACTATGTGCCCGGTATCAACGACGTATTCATCTTGAACATCGACCTCATAAATATTTCCAAAACTTGAAGCAACCAACTGGCCTTGCCCGGAAGTCTTAAGCCAAAACATTGACTCTCCACTAAACATCGATTTAAAGCCCTGCCACCCCAAATCAATGCTGACGCTACTTTCACAGGCAACAAAACTACCACTTTGAACGACTAGATTTGTTCCTCTTAAATTAAATACCCTCATATCACCGGGCAAAGTAGCGGCCAACCATAATTCCGAGGGCCCAGCTGCTTTATAATGATTAAGAAAGAAGGACTCCCCACTAAAAATTCTTTTAAGCCCGGAGAGGATTCCCCCTTTCTTTGAGTTTTTTTGATGTGTAGAAGTTTCAATGGAAATATTAGAGCTCATTGAGATCATTGAACCAGCTTCAGAGGTTATTTCATCCCCCGGTTCAAAGATTACTTTTGCAGCAGTATTAGCAGATGCATAGTGAATTTCTATTTTCATAATTTACTCCGACCTTAGCGAAAAAATTTTGTGTTCAGCCAAGATGCGACGCCACCTAAGCTTCTGGTTTGAAGTTTTACATTGCCCTTACCTGTTAACTTTAAAACAAGTCCCTCCCCTGAAAAGAAACTGGAGAATATACCACCTGAAAGTTTTATACTTAGCTTCATCTCTGGCGGATAAGAGAGCAAGTGACCAGAATCGACGATATATTCACCATTAATCTCTTTTTCCACAACGCTGCCATAAGCACCGAAAAAAACTAAACCGTTCCCCTTAACTCTTAATCGAAATAGACCCTCGCCAGCAAAAAAGCTAGAAAAACCCGCCCAGTTAATAGAGAAGAAAACCCCTTCGCTACTTGCGATGTATGCCCCAGGTTGCAAATAAAGAGTCTCCCCTCGAATTTCTTGGCACACTATTTCACCTGGAACTGGTTGAGTAACAATTAGCTCTTGGGTATTATTAGTTTCGTTTGAAAATGAGTTGATGAAAAGGGATTCTTTACCCAAAAATTTCAATACTAATGCAGAAAAAAATCCCCCATTTAGTTTTGTTTTAAGTTCGACATCTTTTCCCATACTGGCCATTGCACCAGACTCTGTCCTGATCACATCCCCATTTCCTAATATAAATTTTATATAGGAAAAAGCTTTGGTTCCTAAGATTTCATATTTCACGGTGAATCCTTAATTAATTTTTTGAGTTTCATTAATTCTTGGTTATTACTGTCTTCGGCAAAGTTTCTTTTAGAATCAATAAGCTCGCTTAAATATTTAATACGATCCTCCGTAGCAGGATGCGTTGAGAAGAAAGGGGCTATTTTTTCAACAACTTCTCCATCTAAAGAAATTTTTTCGAGCATCCTTTTTTCTTCGATACGTAACTTTTCTAAGAAAGAAATTAAACCATTTAGGTTTACGCCGGCTTCTTCCATAAGTTTAATTCCTGTCTTATCTGCCTCAATTTCCATATCTTTTGAGAACTTTAAACTCAAAAGAGATCCACCATTTTCAAGAACAACAGCAATTATTCCAGAAATATCACCCACTAGAAGATTCACTATTGAAAAAAGAGAAATATTGTAGATCACCCCACGCATTACATGCCTGTTTGTTACATGGGACAGCTCATGGGCCATCACACCGAGAATTTCGTCAAATGAGTCTGCTGATAATATAAGTCCTTGATTCAAAACAATACTTCCTCCAGGGAAAGCAAATGCATTTATATTTGGATCTTTAGAAACATAAAAATTAAAATCACGATATTCTTCATCTATGAAAGGTCGTAAACGATCTATTTGAGTAGCTAAAATTTTTAACACCTCAGAGTTACCGTTTAATTTAAGTGAAATCTTTTGAATTTCAAAAAGTTTATCCCCTAGTTTTTTTTCAATAGAAAATGGCACGGAATGAGCAAGTTTTTTGGTTAATATACTTCTTGATGATGCTGCTCCCCAAATAATTAGACATAAGGAAAGAAAAACACCTGCATATAATGCATACTGCTTTTTTTTAAGTTTTTTATACTTGATTAACTCATTTTTAACGAGAATATTTTCACAATTCTTTAAGAGACTTCCATCGATTGTAAGATAAAAACTTGCGTCCTTTGATTTAAAAAACAGGAGATGATTATTACTGCCACCAATCTCAAGTTGAAGATCTTTATTGTTAAGTTTTATTTCTCGCTCTGGCGTTTGAAGCTTGATTTGATGTTCAAGGAATTCAGCAGTTGTTCCTATTTTTCCTTTACCTTGAAATAAAATGATTTCTTTTTTCATAAGCTAACTCTGGATACTTCTTAGAGTGGTATTAAACCATAAGGGTTAAGCTCCCTATGTGAAAAGTAATAATGACGCTTAATATGATCTATATTGGTTGTTTCAGAGATTGCACTTATTTTAAACATACTATTTAAATAACGAGATAAGTTTTTATAATCCTTAATTAATTTTTTCGAGCATTTGAAATGAATATAGTAGACTGAATCAAATCTAATCAAAGTAGGCACTAACCTAATATCAGCTTCTGTTAATTGATTACCTACTAAAAAATCTTGATTCTCTAATTTTAGCTCTAATTTATCTAGAGCATTAAATAAATTTTCACAATTCAATTCATAATTTTTTTGATTTTTGGAAAAACCAGTTTTGTAAACTCCATTATTTATATTGTGATAAATGAAATCATTAACCTGATCGATTTCGGCCGTTAAATTATCTGGGTAATAGTTTTCATTGTTCCCCGTTATTTGGTTAAACGCGCTATTAAAAATACGAATAATTTGGCTACTTTCGTTATTAACTATTGTTTTTGTTTTTTTATCAAACAATATAGGGACCGTTACCGTTGTGGATATTTTGGGGTCTGACTTTTGATAGACCTCTCTAAGGTAATCAAAATTAAAAATATGATCAGATGTAGCACCTGGAAATGAACTATCAAAAACCCAGCCATCATCCATCATATCTGGATGAACAACACTCACCGATACAATATCTTCAAGTTTTTTTAATTTTCTAAAAATCAACGTCCGATGAGCCCATGGGCAAGCAAAAGAGACATAAAGGTGATATCTACCCAATTCGGCTTTATATTCTGTGCCATTATCACTTAAAATATTTAAGAAACTTCTTGGAACACGATCGTATGCACCAGAGTCATCACTGGTTATCACACTACTTGCTATCCATTTACCATCAACTAATCTACCCATGAGATTATTTTAATTTTTTTCTTCAAATAAACCAATAAAATTAAGTTTGTAATTACAAACTAAGTAGAAGAAAATATTTAGATGACGATTATAATAAAGAATCTTTTAAGTATAATTAAAATACTTGTTGATAATACATCTCCAAAACAAATTACATGGAGTTTAATTTTAGGGATTGGACTTGGTTTATCACCAACTTTTTCAATTCAATTTTTTCTTATTTTTTTATCACTAATAATCTTTAGTGTTCAATTTTCTCTTTCAATTTCAAGTGCCTTTTTTTTCAAATTATTATTTGTCCCCATGGCAGGTATTTTTCATTTGATTGGAAACTATTTTTTAACAATAAAAAGTCTCAAACTATTTTACACAGAGATAATTAATATTCCTCTCATCGCGTATACAAACTTTAACAATACTATTGTCATGGGTGGTTTAGTTTTTTATCTAGGATCATTGCCCGTTCTATATTTTATAATATTATACTGCGTAAAAAAATATCAAGAAAAGGTAGTCTCTAGAATAAAAAATTCAAAAGTCTATATATTTATTAAAGCAAGTTTCATTGTTAAATGGTATGAAAAGTATGACCGACTCTACAGATAAAAAAGAAAAGAAAAAAAGCATCAAGATTTTAAGAAAATCAGTTTTGATTCCATTAACATTAGTATCTTTATCGGTGTGGGTTTTTGTAAAATTTTTCTTTGACCCTATATTGGCCAAGACCATTAAAGATACGTCCGAAGCGATTTACGGATCAACGGTAGACGTGGAGAATTTATCAACATCATTTGGTTCCGGTTTTTTAACCATCAAAAGATTAGGTTTTTCTAACCAGAAGGATTTAACTTTAAATAAAATTGAGTTTCATAATATAAAGTTCCAGATTAACATTGCAGAGTTCCTTAAAAAGAAGATTATTATTGACGATATCAACGCGGGAAAAATCTTTTTCGATCAAAAAAGAAAGAATAAGGCTTCAGTAGTATCGGCAGAAAAAAAAGAGAATAACACTTTCATTATTGTTAACGAAAAGATTAAGGAGGGGACAACGGACTTTATCAGCTTCACAAAAAACAAAAATGATATTTCTTTTCTAGGAATTGAAAAAAAATCTAAAGAAATTGAGCAGCAAATAAATGAACTAAAAAACTATAATCTTAATTATTTAAAAAAAGATATTAAAAGTATCAATTTGGAGTATGAAAAGATAAAAAAAGAAAAGAACCCAATAAAAAAGATAAAAGCAGCAGGAAGGTTTTCCAAGAGAGTTTCAAAAATATCAAAGCGTATAAAAAGTGATAAAAACAAAATTAATAAAAAATATGCTCAAATTAAAAAAAATATCAGAAGCATAAAGTCAGAAACTAAGAAAAATTTAAACAACACCTCCAATTTATTTGATGAAGAAAAACTGGCCTCCCTTGTGCAGGCTTTTACAAAAAACAAAATAAACTCCGTCATCTCTCCATGGATGAATCAAATTAACGATTATAAAAAATACCTCCCTAAAAAGAGCGCAAAAAAATCTGAAAATAAAAAAGAAGAAATTATCAGCAAAAAAGGAAAGACCATTCCCTTTCAGATGGATAGTGACCTTCCCTCCTTTTTAGTTAAGAAAATTCAAATTGAGGCACAAGACAAGCATTCCAACTTTAATATGAAACTAAAAAATCTGACTAATCAATATAACAAATTTATTAAGAAGAGCACTGGCACTTTCGAGTTCAAAGATAGACTTAGTGGGAAAATAACCGGTCGTTTAAGTTTAGATAAAGCTAAGTTTGATCTGGAAGTTTCAAGTAACAATAATAAAGTAAAAAATATTAAATTATTAAGCCACAAAAAACTAACGGTAAAAGTAGAAAAAGCCATTGAAAGCTGGGATTTAAAGTATCAAAAAGTACCAAATAATACAGAGGTTTTTTACTCACATAACTATCAAGATACTTTACTTACTATTGATAATCAGTCTTCAAATAGGTTCATTAATGAAACACTAAATAAAGCAGCGAGTAAGATTCAGTCTATCCAATCTAGTTTTGGTTACAATGAAAAATCAAAAAACAAATTTATTTTTAGGTCCTCTCTTGGAGACTCACTGACAAGGCAGATTCAATACTCCTTAAATCAATCTCTGGAAAAAATTAAACGTGAAGCGGAAATAAAAATAAAATCAAAATTAAATGAAAAACGTAAGCAGTTGGAACAAAAGCTCAATATTGAAAAAAAAGACCTTTTAAAGAAGCTTGGAGTCAAACTTCCAAAGATTAAAATATAATTATTTTTTCAAGCAGCTTTTTTTGACTCTTTTTTCCCATCAACTGCATCAACGGCCATTTCAAGAGACTTCATTGTTTGTAGAGTGATCTTGTTATAATACTCTCTCGTCTTTTTATCATATATTGATTTTAAAAACTCACTAAACTCAAAGCTTAGTGCTTCAGTATTTGTGATCGCTGGTGCATAGAGATCGCCTGACCTATAACTTATACGACTAGTATAAGCGAGATCATTCGCTCCCGCCTTTTTAATAGCGTCAACACCTTTATCATAAAATTTAACCTTTTCACCTACTTGGTTATCATCGTAGGTAAGCATACCTTTATCACCGATGATAATAAAATCTCTTATTTTATATGGTGACAACCAACTAACTGTGACAAATGCCCTAAGTCCATTATCAAAAATCATATTGGTTTGAGCAAAATCCTCTTGCGGGAACCCTGAGGCATGAAATGCAGCGGAGTTTGCTTCGACGATAGTCGTATCAAATATATAGTGGATGATACTCATATCATGAGGCATTAGATCATAAATGACGTTAACATCTGGCTGGTACAAGCCTAAGTTTAAGCGAGAGGACATAACCAAGTAAGGGTCACCAACTCTAGGCAATAATTCCTTAAGTTTTCTGACTGCGGGGTTAAAAATAAATGTATGGTCAGCAAAAACGGTTAACCCCATTTTGTCAGCTTTTTTAATAAGTTTTTGCGCTTGTTCATATGTTTTTGTGAAAGGCTTGGTTAAAAGAACATGTTTTTTTTTGTCTAAAAAGTAGTTTGCGATTTCAAAATGTGAGTCTACCTTTACTATCGGTGCCACTATATCAATGTCATCAGGCATTTCCCTATAGTCTTTAATCACCCTTACACCCGGATAAAGCAGCTTAGCTTTTTTTAATGCCTCTTCACTAACATCACAAATAACCTCTAGACTGAAGTCTTCTGACTGAGCAAAATTTCTTGCAATGTTTTTCCCCCAATAACCATGTCCTATTACAGCAACTTTGAGCATTTTTATTCTCCCGACTTAAACTAATCGGTGGTTATTTCAAATACTTGACCTGTTAGTTTTATGGATTAAATAGTTTTAATTTAGGCAAAGAGTTTTCCTCTTGATTCCAAATATTCTCGTTCCATCCCAAACCTCCAGAGGAGGGATTTGAAGAGTTAAAAGAATCAAATAACGACGGATTAGAATTGCCTTTAACAAAATTCAATACATCCTCACTATCTGTCCATGTGTATGAATTATTCGTCAAACAAGAAGAGTTAGACGGAAAACAATTCGTAGCACTATCTGTTGAATCATTGAACCAATAATTGTTGTCCACATCTGTCCCGCCTTTTAATAAAGGAGTATGATGCTGGCCAATTCCAAATATATTTGAGTAACAATTTAATGACCCTATAAAAAAACTATTTTGAACTTTAAAATCAGGTCCTCCTCCCACAGTACCGGACGCACCTGCACAGTTATCTGACTCAGCTGCACCTGGTGTCGGGTTTCCATCATCACCTTTATTAATATTTAATGAACTATAAGAATTTAATAACAAACAATGCCTTGAGTAACCATAAATCCCACCTAAGCTAGTAGACCGAGCAGATGAGTTTGATGCACAATTATTTGGCGATGTCTGCCTTATATGGCCGTCTGTGTGACTGTTCTTTATCACTGTTCCAAGATAACCGTAGCCTAGTATTCCACCAAATGAGGTTCTGCTACATCCGAGAGGATTAATGATTAAATCTAACTCAACAAAGCTGTTTTCTATTAAACTTGGGTTTGTATAATTACTTTGTAGAAAACCAGCTAATCCGCCCGAGTAATTTCCCATATTCTCCATTTGTAAGTTTAGGGCTTGTACATTTTTAATGTAGGTATTTGTGCCTGTTCCTAACAAAGACCCTACATAACCACCAGAACTAGTTGTAGATTTTATTATTGAGTCCTTTATTGATATATTCTCAAAGTGATTGTTATAAGAATTTGCTGAAAACAACGCTGCTGACCCTCTGGTTATTCGAAGCTCTACATTTTCCAAAATAATATTGTAAAAGGTTCCTCCTGTGCTTGAGCGAGATACAACGGCGCACTCATTTTGATTATTTGTTGTATCGTCACTAGGGTTACTCAAATCATTTTGACCGCAGGTAAATAAACTGCCGATTATTTTAATATTTTGAAACTCACCTGCAGAACGATTTAAAATAGAACCAATATATCGATTATTTGAGTATTGCTTTAAGTTTATCAAACTATAGTAATTTCCATCTAAAGTTCCTGTAAAGAAATCATATATCCCAGAACTACCATTTAACGTTAATCCATAATCGAATGTTTGATCTGAGTCATCCGTAATATTCATATCCTGAAAAAATATATTTTCTACCGGGTTACCAAAGCTATCTTTGGGTAAAATATGTATATGTAAACTTCTAAATTTCGAACTATTTGCGATTTGTGCCCAATCATTTTGATTCGATATTATTATCGGGTCTTCTCGAGTACCTCTTCCCAGAGGAAAGCCGTCGATTCCATTAATTCTTAAAGATGGATACATTCCTGTTTGGAGTTGGTATGTCCCTTCACAATCGAATTTAAAAGTACTGTAGCAATTACTTGTCGTCATATTCTTAAACAAGTCTGGGGTGATACTTGAGCTAGAGTGGCAAGTTGCAACAGCTCCTGAGGAAGAATGATTATAGCAATTTGAACTTGAGTGATAACTAACATGTACAGCATAATTTGTGCTCGCTAAACCAACGACTCCTGCAGTGTTTGAATTTCCCAATACATCTGTTACAGCAACCGAATACATCACTCCGTAATTATAATTATGCTCATTTTGAATTTCACCAACAATGCCTCCGACTTTATCATCACCCGATACCCCTCCTCCTGGGCTTCCTGAATTGGCGTTTTTATTGGCAACATATGAGTACATCACAAGCCCCTCACTAGAGCCAACAATACCACCAACCTTCGACCTTGCTTTTACCTCAGCATGCACTAAGGAGTTTAAGACAACTCCGTGTCTGGAGTATGAATCAACATAGTCTAAATTATCGAAGCCACTCGTATTTATGGTTTGTGATGGTTCAATTATTCCAACGATTCCACCAAAAGATTCTCCATGGCCATCGCAATAAATAGAGTCGGACAAATTAGAATCAATACAAGAAACATCTGCATAACTTTCAACTTTTTTAACTCGAGCACCGCTTGATCGACCAATCAAGCCGCCTACATTATAATTCCCCATCACAGTAGAAGTTATGGGAGTGGCTCCAGTAAAATTTGAAAGTGATATTCTTTCAATAATTCCACGACTCTCACCAGCAAGTATACCTGTTGCAGAATTAACATTTGTAGATGAGTTACTTACTAGGGAGCCCATAAAACGAAGGTTAAAAACAATTGATTTTTTACCTAATTGCTCAAAGAAGCCAAGGAGGTTTTCGGATTGATCTAAATTCAAACCACAAATAGTTTTTCCTCCTCCATCAAAAGTTCCATTAAAATATGGGACTGGAGTCCAATTGTTTGTTGAAGAAGTATTTATGGTATCGCAGTCTGTATCCCCTTGGCTTAAATCAAGGTCTGAATTTAGTTTTAAGTGTCTTTTGTAAGATATGGGCTCAGAGTTTGTGTAGTCATACCAGCCAAGATTTTCCAGGTTTGACACATTTGCCGCGCTTAAAAAAGCTTGTAATTCAGAGACAGAATTTATTATCGTTGGAATAATTTCAAATTCATCTGCTTGAATACAACCACTAACTAAACTCTCTCCTACAAGGTCTCCTCGCCCTATATACTTAATTTTAACACCCATTCGGTATTTACCCGTTTTATCAATCAGCTCTGGAAAGCTTTCAC
>DCQT01000035.1 GCA_002323535.1 Bacteriovoracaceae bacterium UBA1511 | reverse complement strand
GTTTTTTAAATGAATGCCAAACGCTACTAGCAAAAGTATGTAAAAATGGTGAAGAGTATTTCACATTTAGTGGTGAAATTGTTGCATTCTCCGCGAATGCTAGTTGCCCTGCAGGATATGTTGCGGAAGCACTAAATAATGGTGTTGCCGTTCAAAATCAACAAGTGCCGGCCTTATGTCAAGTAACTGATGGCTCAAATGGATCTGGTTGTGATGCATTTGGTGGTGAATGTGACACTGGCCTTAGTTGCGTGAACCCAGGAAGTAGTGGATTTGTGTGTTCTGATATGAATGCTGGAAGTGCATGTCATTATCCAGGTGGAGTGGGTTTTACTTACCCGGATCGTGATCAACAGTGTAGTGTAGGCACATGCGAAAATTACGACAGCAATGGTAATAGAGTCTGCGGTAACTAATTAACTAATAATTAAAGTAAATTTTGTATAAAAAACCACTCCTAATATAGGAGTGGTTTTTTTCTTAATTTTTTTATTTGATAATGCCGACTTAATACTTATGAACATAGGAAATATATTACTTAAAACATTCGATTACAGACAAAGATTAGAGATCACGAACCGTGCTGGTTCTATCGCAGGTCAAGCTGCAATGTTAACAAGAGACATTGACCTAAGCACTATTAGAAATGAACGACCTGAGGTTGTTAAAGATACAGAGTCTTTTCCAAATCAGGTTCCCGAGTCTCCTCGCCACAGAGCGGCTAAATTACTGGATACGGTCTAGATTATTTAGGGAAAGTAGTTTCGAATAAAAGTCTTGTCTTTTAGCGTTGTCATAGGAAGAAACAGGTAATGATTGTAAAGATCAGCATCGCTTGTGTATTCCATCGCCTCAGGAAATAAATCCATAGAATTTTTAAAATGAACGAGCTCATCTTTTTTTGATAGAATGATGGTTGTGTTACTAGGAAGATCGAGTTCACCTAGAGCCTTTGTTTTAAGCCTAAGCAATTGGTGATACGCACGTCCTGGAGTAAAACCGAAGGCGCGATACTCCTTTGGCGCAAGAGATGGAATTCCAAGACACTTTGGAATAATTGGGAGAAGTCTTTCAAATTTTATTTTTAAAGCGGGCGCGACCAAAACTGTTTTTTTCGCATGAGTACCATTTATGAGATAGTTATTTAAATATCCAAGAGTTCCAAAGGAGTGCCCTAAAAAATAAACTGGTAAGTTTTTTGGATTATTATTTTCAATGTATTTAAAAACTTTTTCATAAAAAGAAATGAGCTCTCCATCATCAACGCTTCCAAAATTTTTATATTTTTCATGGCCAGGCACAATTGGTGCGATGACATCATAATTTTTTTCTAAAAAATACTCATAAAGATTTTTATAGCTTGATGCTTTTTGATTTAGACCGTGAGCAAAAAAGATAATTGCTTTTGGATTCTTTGGGCGAGGGGAGTTAAACATTATTGGATTGGCCAGCAAAGTTTTGCAGAGTAGAAAAATTAAAACAAAGTATTTCATCCCTTTATTTTGACAGGGGAATGAAATTTTTAAAAGAGATAATTAATGAACGACAGATTCGTCAGAGGCGTCAACTGTCTTCGCATTAGGTGATCTTGTCGATTGAAGGAGTTCTTTTATTTCATCAGGTGCCGTTGTTGCCCGATACTTTTTTCCATTACTCATTCGAATCCAGTAACCTTCAACTAGCTCGGTGCTCATCATAATGTTAATTGGCTTGATCGTCACAATATGCTCAAGGTTAATAAGCATTGGTGTCACTTCAATTTCTAGTTGTTGATCTGAGTTTGTAAGAATGTGGAAAAGTTTTAGATTTTTCATACAAGAGTTATAGCAGCACACGGGATGTGCTGCAATAACTGTGAATTAATTTTGTGGTGTCATTTTGGGTACTTATCGCTCTAATATGGCCGTAACTCCCATTCCACCAGCGGTACAAATAGAAATAAGGCATCGACCTGAGCCTTTTTCTGCGAGTAGCTTGGCCGCTCCAGAGAGAATTCTTGCTCCAGTTGCCGCAAATGGATGACCAATCGCCACAGAGCCACCAGCGACGTTAAGCTTCTCTCTTGGAATCTCTCCAAGAGCATCAGAAAGCCCAATTTTTTGTTGGCAGTACTCTTTTGACTCCCACGCTTTAAATGTACAAAGCGCTTGAGCCGCAAAGGCTTCATGAACCTCAAAAAAGTCAAAATCATCAAAGGTAAGTCCCGCTTTTTTTAGCATAATTCCCACTGCATGAGCAGGCGCCATTAAAAGTCCCTCATCACTTTCAAAATCAACTGCCGCACTTTGAGCGTGAGTCATATAACAAAGGGGCTCAAGATTATTCTCTTTTGCCCACTCTTCTGAAGAGAGTAAAACGGCCGCTGCACCATCAGTTAGTGGTGTTGAGTTTGCTGCAGTCAGGGTCCCTCGTTCACTTTTTTCAAAACAAGGGCGAAGCTTTTTTAACTTTTCAACAGAAGAGTCAGGTCTAATGTTGTCATCTTTTTCTGCGCCATTAAATGGACTTACTAAATCGCCATAAAATCCACGCTCCCAGGCTTCGGCCGCTTTTTGATGAGACTCAACCGCGAGTTGGTCTTGCTCATCTCTTGAAACCTTCCACTCTTGGGCCATTAATTCGCAGTGCTGTCCCATGGTTAATCCCGTGCGATTTTCCTTTACCCCTGGAAGTTTTGGAATAATATCTCCAGCACTTAAGTCACTAAGAAGTTTTACTCGATCAATCATTGTTCTTGCTCTAGACATTTGCGCCAGTCTTCTGGAGAACTTTTCACTAAGTTCTATAGGAACATCACTACTTGTATCTACGCCTGAAGCAATCGCTGAATCAATTTGTCCAAGAGCAATTTTATTTCCTAAGTTAATGGCCGCTTCTAAAGATGTTCCGCAGGCTTTACCTACATCAAATGCATTTGTCTTAGGGTGAAGCTTTGCCGCAAGTAAGCCTTCTCTTGCCAAGGAGAAATCCTTAGATCTTTTAAGCACGGCTCCACTGGCGACCTCGCCAATAACTTTTCCTTCAAGTTCAAATTTGTTAACTAAACCTGTCAGTGCTCCGGCCAGAAGTTCAAGATTTCCTAAATTCTTGTATTTTCCTAGGGATCGACAAAATGGGATTCTTGATCCACCCAGTATGGCGACCTTTCTTACGTTTTCCATGCAGTGTTCCTTTTCCTGATTTTAATTTTACGAGATAATTGTCTCATAAATTAGCTCATGGAGAAAAGGGTTGAAAAAAATCGAACATACTTGGGCGATTGTCACTGGCGCAAGTAGTGGAATCGGTGAGTGTATTTGTCATGAATTGGCCAAAAAAAAGGTCAACATCATCCTTTGTGGAAGAGATGAAGAGACCATTCATGAGATTCAAGAAAACCTTGAAACAACTTACAATATCAAGACTGATTTTTTTGTTGGGGACCTCGTTGAAAAAGGTGAACCGGAGCGTCTAGCAAAAACTATGGGTGGCAGGTATCACGTGCAGTTTTTATTTAATAATGCTGGCGCTGGAAATTACGGGCCTTTTTTGGACTACTCACTAAAAGAGCATATGGATATTATTGATTTAAATATTAAAGCTCTAACAAAACTCACCTATCTTTTTATCGGCCATATGCAAGCCCATGGAAAAGAAAGTTATATTTCAAACATTAGTAGTGTCGCTGCCTATTTAACGGTGCCTTTTTTTGGTCTTTACACAGGAACAAAAAAATATGTCAAAGATCTAACTGATACTCTTAGATATGAATTTAAAAATTCAAATATTAGCTTCACCACAATTTACCCAGGGCCTACGGAGACAAAATTTTTCCATCATGCGAATCAAAAAGTGAATTCCCTCGGGAAGCATTTTATGAGCTCTCCTGAAAAAGTAGCAAGGCTAGGGGTTAAAGCGACGCTTCAAAAAAAGAAAGCCTGTCTAATTGGAATCACCAGTAAGCTTGGGGCGGCCTATTCTTTTTTACCAAACTCCGTTCTTATTCCGGCCGCGCATGCAGTGATGCAGGCAGGAAGCTCTTACGATGATAGAAACAAGACTCTTGAGTCTAAAAATGATGATCAACTTTTTGACAATGACGAGGGAGGCCATCTACAATAAATAAAAGGAATTTATTTATGCAACGGATGGCATTTTTTTTCGTTTTAGTTTCTGTTTTTTATTCTTGTCAGCCTTTAGATATTGAAGAGACTGAGGCAGGTACAATTCCCCAAATTGGTGATGAGGCTTGGGAGTCTAGAGCACTAACAAGTGATGAAATTCAACTCGCTCGAAAGTTTTGTCGCGCGTTGGAGAGTAAAGAAATTGCTTATAGAAGAGACTACATCGGGCAAGAGCTGAACTTTAATCTTCAATACAGAAACTGTCAGGGCCAAACTGAAGCATCCACAGTTAAGGCAAGGCTTGTGGAAAATGTGGTTGATCGTCATCTCGAGTTCATCCCTGCGTTCACGCCGATTCCATTTTGGAGAGAAGTTCAAACTATTGGTGGGCAAGTAATGGGGGATTTTTGCATCGATTTATTAAGTAACCTTCAAGTTAGTAACACAATCCTTGAAGGTAAAAGAAAGAGCATTTTTAAGTTTTCCAATGAAAAGAGCAATTTTAGGGTACAAGTACAGCGTTTATCCCAAGACTCTGATGAGGTTAATACCCTAGAGGAGCTCACTATTGTAGGGCTAGGAACAGGTGCAACTCCACAAGGAATGGTCGTAGATCGGGTCTTTTTACAGGCCTGTGATGAGTCCTCTGATAGCTCTAATTCTTATTACCGTCGACAAAGTTTATAGCTGAAT
>DCQT01000057.1:613-4403 GCA_002323535.1 Bacteriovoracaceae bacterium UBA1511 | reverse complement strand
AAAAATTACAATTTCCAATTACAGAGACAATGATACGGAAGAGCTAACCTTGGTTAATAATCCCGAAAATCCTAACTCAGGCTCAAGAACCATAGTTTTTTCGAATGAAGTCTTTATTGAGAGATCAGATTTTTTAGAAAACCCTACAAAAAAGTATTTTAGACTTTCACCTGGAAATGAAGTTCGACTTAAAGGAGCCTACATAGTCAAGGCAGAGGAAGTGAAAAAAGACTTAAACGGGAATGTAACAGAGGTGATTTGTTCATATGATCCTAAATCAAAAAGCGGAACAGATAACCCTGAAAGTAAAAGGAAGGTAAAAGGAACCCTACATTGGGTTTCATGCTCATCAAACATTTCTGTTGAAATTAGAGAGTATGACAGGTTGTTTGATGATCCAGAGCCTGGAAGTTTCTCAGCAGAGGATATGCAGAAAGCTCTTAACAAAGAATCTATGAAGATATTCAAAGGCTACGCAGAAAAAGAGCTTGCAAAGGCAGCTATCTTAGAATCATTTCAGTTCCAAAGAAAAGGATATTACGTCAAGGATAAAGACTCAACTGAAAGCAACCATGTTTTTAATAAAATTGTCTCTTTAAGAGATAATTGGAAAAAAACTTAAAAGAACAGCATTTTACATGACAAGTTTAAAAACTATCATTAGAAAGCTTAACCATATCTTACAGTTTTGGGAAAAGATTTTGGCTGTGTAACTTTTTAATTAGCCTGAGCCCCCTCTTTATCAAGCTCTCCGCTCTTAGAGGGTGATTTTCCGCCTTGTGATTCTTTTTGCTTTTTGGCTTTTTTCATTTCTTCTCCAATCTGATTACTGGCTGTGAAAGAGGCAACCATGTTGTTAAGCATTTCAGATCCTGCTTGAGGTGAATTAGGCATTAATATAAGATTACTATTACTAGCTGATCCAACTGATTGAAGGGTGTCGTAGTGCTGTGTGACAACAATAAGCGCAGAAGCTTCTTGAGAGTTAATGTCAACACCATTTAAAACCTTTACAGAATCTTCAAGTCCTCTTGCAATTTCCCTTCTTTGGTCTGCAATTCCCTGACCTTGAAGGCGCTTACTTTCGGCTTCAGCCTTAGCCCTCTCAACAATAAGAATTCTTTGTGCATCCCCTTCAAACTGAGCTGCAACTTTTTCTCTTTCTGACGCATTAATTCTGTTCATCGAATCTTTAACCTGCGCATCAGGATCAATATCCGTAACAAGAGTTTTTATTATGTCGAATCCATAATTAACCATTGCATCGTTCAATTCGCCCTTTACAGCAATGGCAATGTCATCCTTCTTCTCAAAAACATCATCCAGAATCATTTTAGGAACCTCGGCACGGACAACATCAAAAACGTATGAAGTTATTTGGTCCTGAGGAAAGTCAAGCTTGTAAAACGCATCGTAAACTTTGTCCTTAATTACCTTGTATTGAACCGAGACTTTTACTTTTACAAAAACATCATCTTTTGTTTTTGTTTCGACCACAACGTCCAATTGCTGAATACGCAAGCTAAGCCTCCCGGCAACCCTGTCTATAATCGGGATTTTTAACTGAAGACCTGACTGACGTGTGCCGGTATATTTCCCGAACCTTTCAACAATCGCAGCAGACTGCTGTTTTACAATAAAAAAGGTTCCAAATAAAAGGAGTACAAATAATAATATTAAAAAAGGAGTAAGGAAAACCATAATGAAAGTTTTAAATTTTTTTAAAGTTATGAAATAATAGCAACAGTATAAAGCTAAATAGACAGTGAATTTAAGAGAAAAGAAAGACGCCGCGTAACAGCTTTAAGTTCAATTATTTGGATCGTTTCAAAAAGATCAGGGCCGGAAAAGCTTCCTACAATTGCAAGTCTTAAAAGTTTCATAATTTTTCCAAATCCAGTTGAATGTTTTAAGGCTGCTTTTTCAATCTCTTTTTTTAAGTCAATTGAATTTCCATTCGCAGGGCTTTCAAAAACAGATAAAAGGTATTTTAAAAGTTTAACGTTTTCGATACTTTTTAATTTTTTAATATCCTTTTGGTCAAAGCCCAAGGGGTCTTGGAAAAAGAATTTAGACTTTTTAAAAACATCTGTAGTCAAAGACAGCCTTGGCTTTATCAGATTTATGATTTGATCGAGTTTTTTTTCATGGAATTTTATGTTTTCATTATCCAGATGTTCAACGAGCAATTTTTTAAGCACAGAGTTTTTTAAGCCTTGAATGTGTTTTTGATTAAACCAGGTTATTTTTTTAGGATCAAACCTGGCGCTCGACTTGTTGAGGCCGTCTAAAGAAAAAGCTTTTATTAGATCCGTTTTTGTAAAAAACTCTTGATCATTTCCAGGTCCCCAACCTAGCATAGCCATAAAGTTTAGGGTGGCTTCAGGTAGATACCCACATTCTTTGAAGCCTTTGCTTTCTTCATTCCCCGTAACCCATGATATTGGAAAGACTGGAAACCCAAACTTGACACCATCTCTTTTGGATAGCTTCCCCTTACCTTCAGGCTTTAAAATTAGTGGTAAATGAAGAAAGTGTGGAGCTTCCCATTTGAATGCATCGTAGATTAATGTGTGGAGTGGAAGCGAGGGCAACCATTCTTCTCCCCTGATTACATGGGTAATCTTCATGTCAAAATCGTCAACCACGTTCGCAAAGTGGTAGGTTGGGTTTCCGTCACTCTTATATAACACCTTGTCGTCCAGCGTATTAGAATCAACTTTAACTGTCCCTTTTAATAAGTCGTTGCAAATAATTCTAGAGTTTTCTGGCGTTTTGAATCTAACAACATATTCTTTTTCACTAGACAAAATAGACTCTACTTCACTGTCGCTTAGAGAGATTGAGTTTTTCAGATTTTTTCTGTTCTTCGGGCCATAAACGAAGGTCTCCCCCCTTTTGGCATGCTCAGACCTGTAGGCTTCCAATTCATCAACTTTATCAAAAGCATAATACGCGTGTCCAGTTTTTATAAGTTCAGAGATTCTGTCTTTATAGAAATTTTTCCTTTCGCTTTGTCTGTAGCCGGTGTTTCCAATATTGGGGCCTTCATCTACTTCAAGCCCAGCCCATTTCAGAGAATTGAATATGTGTTCTTCACTATTTTTAACATACCGCTTTTGGTCAGTGTCCTCAATTCGTAGTATAAATTTGCCGTTATTTTTTTTTGCATATAGGTAATTGAATAAGGCTGTTCTAAGCCCTCCAATATGAAGAGGCCCGGTTGGACTAGGCGCAAATCTTACACGGACATTTTCGGACATGTCTAACAAAAATAACTTTAAACAGAGAAACTTTAAAGTTTTTATTCAGATTTCATTGCAACCGGGACCAAAGGATTCATGATTTTGAACCAAATGGGTGGAAACAGGCTTAAAATTATTGAGCTAGGATAGCCATATGGTAATTCTGGGCTTTCATCAAAATAATCAAGAAGCTGATATTTTTTTGACGACTTGTAGTGGTGATCACTGTGACGTGTTAATTCGTACAAAACGATTCTACCAATGCTGTGATTAGAGTTCCAAGAATGGATCTCTCGAACCCTTTCATACCTTCCAGAGGGCAACATTTTTCTTTTCAAGCCGTAATGCTCGATGTAATTGATAGTCTCTAAGAATAAAAATGAAATTACACCAACAACTAATGCAAAAATTAAGCCCTTGGTTGAGAAAAAAGAATAAATAGCAAATAAGTATGACGACTGTATTATTACATACCACATCATATCATTTTTAATGGAGACAAAGGAATTCCCGTTTCTTTTTAAAAGCTCCATTTGTTTTTTCCA
>DCQT01000057.1:0-304 GCA_002323535.1 Bacteriovoracaceae bacterium UBA1511 | reverse complement strand
CCATTTGTTTTTTCCAAGCATCAATATACTGTTTTGAAACAGACGTGATCCAAAAAGAATAAACATTCTGATTGTATTTTGCAGTAGCCCCATCATCTGGAGTGCCAACCTTAAGGTGATGTCCAAAGTTGTGCTCTATGTAAAAGTGCATATACAAGCAGGGAAGGAACAAGGTTTTGCTTAGAAATCTTTCAAAAAAAGCTTTTCTGTGTCCTAGTTCGTGACCAACATTAATTGCGTTTGTCGCTAGTAATATTCCTGTCGAAAAAAATAATCCAACAGCTTCAAATGTTGTGTACTCAAA
>DCQT01000015.1 GCA_002323535.1 Bacteriovoracaceae bacterium UBA1511 | reverse complement strand
TCAAACTCTATCAAAGAATTAAGAGAACAATTAAAAAACCTTGTAGCTGAAATAAAGACATTAGATACTAATCGATTTGGGAAGATTATTATTTATGTTGATGATCTTGACAGGATCGAGCCAAAAGATGCTGTAAGCATTCTGGAGCTTCTAAAAAATATTTTTAACATACAAGATTGTGTCTTTGTTCTGGCAATCGATTATCAAGTTGTTGTTAAGGGGCTCGTTGGTAAATTTGGAAAACCAACACCGGAAAATGATTGGGAGTTCAGAGCGTTTTTTGACAAAATAATACAGCTACCTTTCTCAATGCCAATGGGTAACTATGATATAGCGAATTATGTCATTGGCTTACTAGGTCAAATTAATTTTTATTCTGGCAAAGAAGATCTTGATGAAGAATTGATAAGAAAATTTGTAACTAAGTCTATTGGTGGTAATCCTCGATCAATCAAAAGACTTATAAACTCATTAGCCTTAATAAAAATCCTTAATGATAAAGAAGATGGTGATGTAACTGATGGATCCCTTAAAAATGTTGATTCAGCAATGATTATGTTTGCAATGGTTTGTTTACAAATAGCTCATCCTGAGATTTATCAGCTTTTTGCTGATAATCCTAACTACAAAGAATGGAATAAAGAATTAGCATATAGGGAGACTCAAGGAAAAGAAGAGTCTGATGAAAATTGGGAGAAAAACTTTGAACAAGCAGTTAAGACTGATAACTTCAACGAACCCTGGGAACAATGCTTATTTAGGGTGTGTTACTCAAATCCAAGAAGAAGAGCAAAAGCTGGCGATATATCCGAATTTATAAGTATATTTGATGAAGAGTTTAAAGATTCTGACAAAGATGTTAATGAACTAATTGAGAGTGCACTAGGTAAAACTGCAGTTACCAGTGTTTCATCAAAAGAAAATCCTAACATACGCCCACCAAAAGGCTCATATAAGCCGCATTATGTAACTGGCTATGATGCTTGGCTTAAAAACAAGATTGAAAAAGAAAATTATGATAAAAAATGTCCCGATTTTCCTTCTGAGGCCTGCGAAAATACTATCAAGACATATATTAAGGTCTTGAAGGCAGAGCCCTATAACGCTCTTGATTTTGATTCTTCACTGAAAAAAAAGATAAAAGAGTATGAATCAGATTATGTTCTAAAGTACTCAGGAGCTATAGGGGTTTACTATAAAGGCACAAAAATAGGATGCATATCAGGAATTGTTAAAAATAAAGAAAGTTATGTCTATGTAGAAACTCATGCAATTCCGGAATATGGATGTTTGCCTTTAAAACTTAAAAAGTCAAAAATAGAATTTAGACATATGAGAATACCTCATAGCCTTGATGAGCAAACCAGAAAAATATCCGGTAATGGGTCGGTAACAAACCTAAAAAAAACAGAATTCCCAGCTAGTAGCACACCTTTGAGTGAAGAAGTTATAAGATTTTTGATTGATAAATCCTCAGAGGCAATAAACGATCCGGAAATTGCAAAACAAGTTATTACGGAAAAAGAGGCAAAACAATATATAGAAAACTTTAAGACTAAAAGGAGTGATTCAAAAGAATATTTAGAAGCTATTAATTTCTTGAAAACTTATTTTGATCCATCAAATAAGATAGATATTGATTTATAAATTTAATTTATAGAGCAGATACTTTTCAAGCATATTTGGTTAGATCTATTTTCGTCTCTATTCTTCTATGTACATGTTTAAATTCAGTTGTTGAATCAAAATCGGTCCTATATATTCCATAAAACTTATACACTGTCTGCCCAAAAACATTTTTATAGTGCGCAAAAACAATTCTATCTTTTTTGGCAGGCGGATCTATTCTTACTAGTTTTCCTCCAATCACCCTCTCTTCAAAAATAGTTGATCGATCCGAAGATAAAACATTTCTCCACTCTTTATTTGGATAAAGCTTTGGAAACCATATAGCCTGATTAAACTCTTTTGTACCCTTTTCCCACCAAGCGCGCTGAAAATGATTCTCACTTGTATATCCAAAAAGTTTTAAGCAATCTCTATGATTTAAAAAAACAATATTGTCTTTTACATCAATAGAGCCCTTTTCAATAAATCTTTTAGGATTAAATTTATTTTCATAATCCCAAGTGATTTTTTCACCAGTTTTGCTTTCGAGCTCTTTTTTTCTCTTCTTTACAAATTCTATAAAGTCATCAACCTCATTAATAACTTCGTTGAGATCTCTTCCATGTCCTGGGTTTTCTTTATCATAAACTCTAATACGCTTTTCTTCCCAGTCAGTTGCTTCGAGTATTTCCCTTTGCCTAATTTTATCGTCTTCAATATGTCCTTTTGCTGCATGTTGTCCTTCATCAATTTCATAGTAGAGTTTTAGCGATGGAAAGCATAGATCTGTCAGGTAATGCTTATTACCCTTTATGTTGATATATTGCTGACAAACATACTCAATTTCTGGATCATCTAAAAGGTGAAGAACTCTAGTAATTACAAAAAGCTCCCATTTCTTGTGTTTAATTTTAGAAAAGTTTCTTAATAAATATTCGTCTTTTGTAAGCATACATAAGTCTCTATAAATTACTTAAGTTGTTTTACAATTTCTTTAGTTTGTTCATCAAGAGCTTTTCCTACACTTTC
>DCQT01000068.1:2910-3597 GCA_002323535.1 Bacteriovoracaceae bacterium UBA1511 | reverse complement strand
CAAACAAATATTTGATGCAGGTCTATCCGCACAAAACGACGATGGTGAATATTATGAGCGATTTATTAACAGAATTACTTTCCCGATTAAGGATAAAAATGGCAGAACAGTTGCATTTGGTGGTCGAGACTTAACAAATAAAGCGCCAGCAAAGTATCTAAACTCGCCGGAGACTATCTTATTCCAGAAAAAAAATATCGTTTACAACTATCACAACGCAAAGAAAATATTTGCAAATGAGACCCAATTACTTGTTTGTGAAGGCTATTTCGATTGTATAACATTATCGGTCAATGGGTTTCACAAGTCTGTAGCAACAATGGGGACAAGTATGTCTGCGGCACAGATACAATTGCTGTGGCAACTATCGAACCTTCCAATACTATGTTATGATGGTGATAAGGCAGGGGTTAATGCAGCAAATCGAATAATCGACATTATTTTTCCCATATTAAAACCTGGTTATTCAATGAAATTTATTTTTTTGCCAGAAGGTATGGATCCTGATGATTTATTAAAAAAACATGGAAAAAACGAAATGGATAAACTTATTTCCAATGCAACTTCACTTATAGACCTATTTTGGGCCCATTTCATTACTTCATCTGATTTTGGAACACCTGAGGATAGGGCAAATATTGAAAATCAGCTAAACAAAATGATGGATAGAATTGAGAATACTGAAGT
>DCQT01000068.1:946-2534 GCA_002323535.1 Bacteriovoracaceae bacterium UBA1511 | reverse complement strand
TGGAGGTCGAAAAGTTTTGAGTCAAATCGTGTCTTTTTTAAAACCTCCAAGAAAAAACCGAGTGCAAAATTACTTCAAAAATTTAGAACAAATCCTGAAGAGGAAGGTATATCATGGCAAAACTCAATATTCATTTTATCATTAATCAGGTGCCCAGAACTAGTGGCTGAATTTATGGACGAAATTAGTGTCATTGAATTATTGGATGAGAGAGTAATTGCACTGAAAGAGAATATATTCAAATTTGTAATTGAAAATAAAGTTAAAAACGAACAATCGATCTTATTAGTAAACCATTTAAAAGATCTTGGACATGCTGGGCTTATAGAAGCGATCGAAAGAAACACAAATGAGAAAATACATATTAATCTTTTGGATGATGCAGGTATTAAAGATACCAAGGTGAAGTTTAGAAATGTATTAAATGAGCTGGAGAAACATAAATTGGCTAATGATTTAGAGACGGCAAAATTATCTTATTTTGAGAATGCGACTGATATAAATGAGAGAAAAATGTACGAATTAAAAAGAGAGCTTGATGATTTAAAAAATCGCGAAAGTCAAGGTCACAAACAGGAGCCGCACATTGAAAAGAAGTTCGACAAATGGTATGAGGAAAATAAATCTAGACTAGAGAGAAAAGATTAAAAGTCATAAATTTATCAGCAGAAAAAATAATTAAAAATACCTAGTAATTAAGGGGTAAATTTATTATATAGAGTAGGATAATAATGCTCAAAGAAAGCTAGAGAAGTAATATAAAAACTAGAATGACACCAAGACCAAAAAAAATTCAAAATAAACCTGAAGAGATAGTTGATACCAAGAAAGACTCTCCGCTCATAGATACATCTGACCGAACCGTAAAAAGCTGGATTAGGCTGGGGAAAAAAAGGGGATACATAACATACGACGAATTAAATGAGATTTTACCATCAGAAGAGGTTTCATCAGAGCAAATAGAAGACATTATGGCAATGTTTTCTGAAATGGGTATAAACGTCATTGAAAACGAAGAAGCTGATGATCAGTTAGGATCTGAGTCTGAAGGACAGCTTCCAGCAAAAATCGAACAAACTGGATCGTCGGGTGGTGATAGATCCGATGACCCGGTCAGAATGTACCTAAAAGAGATGGGCTCGGTTGAGCTATTATCAAGGGACGGTGAAATTGCAATTGCAAAAAGAATAGAGGCAGGTAAGGAAGCGATGATGCGTGGTCTGTGCGAAAGCCCACTAACATTTCAAGCAATTATAATTTGGAGAGATCAGTTAAACGATGGCGACGTACTCTTAAGAGATATCATTGACCTGGAAGCAACGTATTCTGGGCCTGATGCTCAAGAGATGCCAAAAATCGATATGATCGATGAAGTAGAGGATCAAAACCAAAGCAATCAAGAAGAGGGTGAGGATATCGAAGATCCTGAAAAAGTGGGTGAAGATGATCACGATGATGAAGAAAATGAAAACAATCTATCACTTGCGGCAATGGAGCTAGCACTAAAAGATCAAGTGTCGTCAAGATTTAATAAAATTGCAAAAGAATATGCAAATCTCGAAAAACTAAAAAAATCAATCGAGAAAAA
>DCQT01000068.1:0-614 GCA_002323535.1 Bacteriovoracaceae bacterium UBA1511 | reverse complement strand
AATGCTAATACAAAAAATTTTACTGCATCAGAAGAAAAAAAGTATACAAAAATTCGTACAACACTCATTGAAGAAGTAAACGCTTTAGCGCTAAACGCAAACAGAATAGAAGCACTCGTTCATCAACTATATAATATCAACAAGAGGTTAATGTCCCTAGAAGGAAAGCTAATGAGGTTAGCAGAGAGTTATGGAGTTGAAAGAAACGAATTTATCAAGCAGTACCACGATAATGAACTTGATCCGAACTGGGTTCGCCGGGTATCCAGGCTAAGCGCAAAAGGGTGGAAAGACTTTACCTCATCCGAAAAAGCTGAGATAAAAAATATAAGAGAAGAAATATCATCGTTGGCTTCTGAGGCGGGGCTAGAGGTTAACGAATTTCGGAATATCGTTCATATGGTGCAAAAGGGAGAACGAGAGTCACACTCTGCAAAAAGAGAAATGGTAGAGGCGAACTTAAGGCTAGTTATCTCTATCGCAAAGAAATATACAAACCGAGGATTACAATTTCTAGATCTAATACAAGAAGGCAATATAGGCTTGATGAAGGCTGTTGAAAAGTTTGAGTATCGTAGAGGCTATAAATTTTCAACATATGCGACTTGGTGGAT
>DCQT01000095.1 GCA_002323535.1 Bacteriovoracaceae bacterium UBA1511 | reverse complement strand
TTCTTTGAGTTCTACTAGAAAAACAATCGACACGAGAAAAATAGTGGCGACTTCATTCCAGATTCTAAGTTGCATGGATGAATACTTATAATTACCTAAAGCAAACGCTTTTAGGATGTGCCCACAGCTTAAGTGGTAAAGAAATAAAAGAAAAACAAAAATTAATTTAACAATGAGCCACGGTTCTTCACTTAGAGGAAAAAAATCATGGATCAAGGAGAGTCCAAAAATTATTGTTAGGATACAACTAGGCCATGTAATTCCATACCAAAGTCTTCGCTGCATAATTTTATATTGATCTGTAAGAATCTTCTTTTCCGAGGGATCTTTGTCTTGAGCCTCTCGATCGTAGATAAATAGTCTTACTATATAAAAAAGTCCTGCAAACCAGGTGGTGACAAAAATAATGTGAAGTGATTTTAAATAAAGTGATGCCATGATTACCTCAAAAGTAAATTGGCATTAATCAAAGTCAATTTCAAGATGTTTTAGGTGATCACTAATTTTTTCTACGACGAGCTTCGCTTTTTGGATATTTTTTTCTTTGCCGGCTTCTTCTAGGTCTCCACCTAGCTGAGACAAGGTCATAAAACCATAGCTTCCAGCACTGCCTTTTAATTGATGGCCAATGTCGTTGAGTTTTTCGTACTTTTTAGAATCAATAGCAGAGTTAATCTCAGTTATTTCTCTGTGACGATTTTCTAAAAAACCGGGGATTAGTTTTTTAAGTTTTTTATCTAGATTCAAAAGTATCTTTTCAGGCATGGAAGTTTTATCGGAATGAGACTCCCAAAAATTTACGCATCAATAATTTTTAAATTAAATCTATTTTAAAAGTCAGTTGCAAACAGTTTTCGATCAAAACCATGTTTCTCAAGTTTTTTTATTGACTTGGGAACGAGTCCACAAGAGACAATATAGCTCATATCATCGGATAGCTTTCCAATATCTTGCATAAGCACTTGATCACCTGAAATATCAGTAAGTTCTGCTATATGGCTAACGACCCGTAGGCCATTTCTATTTCTTTTGAGTTGGATGATAAGGTCGATACTTCGTCCGATTTGATGGGTTATTGCCTTATAGGGAACATCATACCCAGAAAGTAGGTATAGTGCCTCTAATCTTTTTAGGCACTCCTTTGGTGTATTTGCGTGAATGGAGGCAAAGCATCCATCATGCCCAGTATTCATCGCTTGAAGCAGATCAAAAACCTCTTCTCCTCTTATTTCTCCAATAACGATTCTATCTGGACGCATTCGAAGACTATTTTTAACAAGGTCTCGAATGGTCACGTCTTTACCACTAGCTAAAGTCATGGACTCCATTCTAATGGTGTTGGGCATATTGATGTTGATCTCTCGAACATCTTCTATGATGACTTTTCTTTGTTTTTTTTCTACTTCTTGAAGGAGCAAATTTAAAAATGTTGTTTTTCCTACACCTGTACCGCCAGACACTACAATATTTAGTCTGGCCTTTACGGCTGCTCTTAAAAAGTTTACCCAGTCGGGACTTAGACCAAAAATACCTTGTCTGGAATCAAAAGTTTGAATTGATTTAAGAAATTTTCTAATTGTGATCGCTGGCCCTTCCATTCTTATTGGGGGAGCGGCGATATTTATTCTGCTTCCATCAGGAAGTGATCCATTAAATAAAGGATTGTTCTCATCCAGGTCACGTTTATTATAAATAGATACGTCTTGAATAAATTGGTTGATACTATCTTGTTTTATTTTTACATCGATAGGTATAAACTCGCCCCCTTTTTCAACGAATATGTCATTAGGTCCATTAATTACAATTTCAGTAAGACCTGATTTGGTAGAGAGTTTTTTTAATAATGCCCAAACAGGGCCTGTTTGTTCGATTCCAGGATTTGACATAATATTATAATTATAACTTTTTTAGAGCAGTGGAATGGTTAAGAAGCAAAAATTAACAGAGCTTGATGAAGATGAGGAATTGATAAATTTTGTTGAGGTGCTCGATAAAACAGAGGTGATAAAAAAGTCTTTAAATGAGCTAAAGGAGGAGACAACACGATTTTCACAAGAAAATAGTGAGCATGAGACTGAAAAAATAATAGAGACGACAGGTCTTCATGAACAAAAAAAGAGAAGAGAAAATCAATCTAAGAAAAAAAACAAACAACAAAAATCATTTAAAAGAAATACAAATAAGGATAAGCAGGATCCAGATGTAGTTGTCATTCACAAAAAATTAAAAGCGAGTTTTTCAATAGATTTTAAAAGCGCTTTTTTTCAGAAACTTCTGAGTTACACGATAATCCTGATTGTTGTCGACTTAATTGCTCATTTCTCAAATGCTGCTGACGGTGTGAATGTATTTGATCAAGCGAACTACTCATCAATTTATTTGAATGAAAATATGAATACAACATTCATAAAACTTTTAATGTTTGTGATGTACGTGTATGTCATTTCTCCAAGAGGTAATCTTCATCTTGATGAAAATGGAATAAATTGCATGAAAAGCGCGATTCAAAGTTCATTTTTTCTAAAAACTGAATATTACCATTTACCCTGGAGAGATATTATCTATGTGAGGCAAAATTATCGGCTCTTTGAGTCTTATCTTTGCTTTTATGACTTAAAGGATGAGCAAATTGGAATGGTTAATTTTTGTTTGAAAAGCTCCGAAAAAAATAAGTTTAAAGAATTTGTTATTGAAAATGGTCCTTCCGACAACGCTATTGTGGCATTTGTGAAAAATATTTAATTATTTTTGTGAGACGTAATTATCAAGAATAGAGATATATGCTCTGTCTTTATATGAGTTTAAAAACTCTATCGTTTTAAGCTCTTGCTCCTTGCTTAAAAAAGGAGGCTTTACGTATCTAATGATAATGCCGCTCAGTATTGTCCCTGAGTTTGAAAATTTTGGAGAACCTAGCTGGTTAAACATTTCATTAATCGACTCCTCAAACAACTTAGGGTAACTTTGCTCAATCCTAGCATCTTTGCTCCACTCAATATTAAAACAAGGCTTTAAGTCTGGAATGAATATGTCTACTAGGCCTTTTAGGGACATAATTTGATCTGGAAGGTCATGTCCGGAGGTTTTTAGAGCAATTGGAATAGGAAAATTAGAGTCTTTAAGAGCCTTGAGTATCGCTCGAAGGTTCGGAAGGTGGACTGTCGGAGACAATATTTGGATATTCGAAACACTCTTTCCATTTAGGCATTTAATCAGATCAATAAATTCTTTTGGTGTAACCTCCTGTCCTTGAGTGTGAACTTTTTCTTTATTGATACATGATGGACAAGTTAACGGGCACCCACTTAAAAAAATGACTCCGGACCCCCCTGAACCAGAAATGATATCCTCATCGCCAAAAGAAATGCCAAAGTTTGAAACACGCAATTTACTATCTCCGCAAAGGGGATGAGGCATTTTTGTTCGATCAAAACCGCAAGACCTCGGGCATATTTTACAGTTCTTATATTCCAATTCATTAAAATAGATTTCATCTAAGGTTGGAGGTTCCCAAAATTTCTCATCACCGATTGCTTGATGGTCTTTAACTTGGCCAGCTAAGTGTAGCAACTCAGGCCCGAGAAAACTAATGAACACTTCACCATTCTCATCAATGACAATGTCACTTTGAAAAGCGATTGATGGTTTTTTTGATTTTTTGCTTAGCTTTTTCATAGAATTCTTTTGTTTTTTTGCTGGATTCAACTTTTGCAAATTCTTCAGTCACTCTTTTTATCTCCTTTTGGCACTCCGGCCCCTTAAAACCTTTTGTTTCCAATGAAATATTATCTTCAGGGTCTATTTCTATAATGATCTGATATTTTACTCCCATTTTTCTACCACCATTCTAATTGCTCCATTTGGGAGACGTTCCTCTTTTATTTTTTCATAGCCCTTATGTTTGAGTTCATGAAGAACAAGGTATTTTGAATACCTTTGTTTAATTTTTTTGATAGCATCTTGTGTGATAGCGCACTCTAAGTCCTTGGTAACGAACTCGATTCCTTCTTCGGTTTGAATGGCACCAATTTCTTTTCCGTCAATAGTTTGAATTAGTAGGTCGACTTTTTTTACCTGATTATCACAATCAACAAGTTCTTTTTCTTTAGCTATAGCATAATTGAGCTCTTGTATGCCTTGGGTAAGAATGGCAATGCCTAAGCCAACGCCATTAATATGGGATCTGTTGGCATTTGCACGTACAAGATTTATATTTATTTTACACACTACGCTCATAGAATTACTTCCTCGTTTTAATTTTTTGTTTTTTAAAAATTAGATGAATACCTATAAGCATACATAAAATGTGAATATAGTTTTCTCTATCTAAAAAGACTTTTTCTTTTGTAATGGTTCTTTCAAAATATGGGTCACCGTCGCCCAAAGTTTTTAAAGGGCCATCGACAGTGGATGTAGTACGGTCACTAAACATGTTAATTACCCCGGATATTGTAAGGGCAATACCTAAAGCCATTTGAATGTAAGCCTGAAGCTTAAGACTTTTAATTGTTTCTTTAAGTTTAACTTTATTTTTTTTGATTTCTTCTCGATGATTTTTTAACTGATGCTTTTTTAGATTTTGTTCAAAGTCTTTTTGATCAATAATTACTTTGAAGTCTCTCTTATTTTTATTATTCTTGTTTTTCTTTTTGATTTTCCTGGAGATTTCCTTGCCAAGTGCTTTCGCCTCTTTGGTATTGCCTTGTCCTTGCTCAATTTCCAGCATGTTGAATCGATTTTTTTTATTCATTTTAGGATGCCTTCCTTGCGCGAAGCTTTGCCCATTCTCTAAGAGCACTTAATTCTTTGTTGTAAGTTTTGCTCAGAGGAATGCACTCAGAAATTGATTTTTGAATATACTCATTTTTCAGTTCTGACTTCATATTAAATGACTTGAATAATGAATCAATTACTGACTGTTCAATTTCGGCGCCCGTAAATTCATTAGAAATTTTTGAAAATAGTTGTATATCGAATTTGCTGGGATCTCTTCCGACTTTTTTAAGGTGTATTTTAAATATCTCCTCTCTTTCTTCATCAGAGGGAAGGTCGAGAAAAAATATTTCATCAAACCTTCCTTTTCTCATCAACTCAGGGGGGAGTTTGGAGATATCGTTTGCTGTGGCAATGACAAATACCATTGAATTTTTTTCTTGCATCCAGGTAAGGAGTGATCCAAAGACTCTTGCAGCTGTTCCACCATCGCTGGAGCCTGATTTTCCTCCTGCTAAGCCTTTTTCAATTTCGTCGACCCAAAGGACCGATGGAGATAAACCTTCAGCTGTTTTTAAGGCCATTCTCATGTTTTCTTCGGAGCTACCCACAAGCCCTGAAAATATTTTTCCAAAATCAAGTTTCAATAATGGGAGTTTCCAGTAATTGCTAACTATCTTTGCCGTCAAACTCTTCCCAGTCCCAGGGGGGCCAAGTAATAGAATGCCTTTAGGTGACGGTAGACCAAAGTTTTTCGCTTTTTGCGAAAATAATGCACGCCCCCTTTCCTGAAGCCATTTTTTTAAGTTATCAAAACCTCCAAGCTGGTTAATGTTATGTCCTGTTGGATAAAATTCTAATATGCCAGACTTTCTGACAATCTGTTTTTTTTCATTGAGTATGAAGTTTAATCCTTTGCTGGTGAGCTTCCTTTGGCAAACGATTGCTTTTGAAAAAACATTTTCGGCTTCACTTAAAGTTAAACCATGAGCTGCTCTTGATAATGTTGATGACTCATTTTTATCTAGTTCAATCAGAGCACTATTGTTTGATTTGATATCGTTTATGAGTTCTTTGAATTCATTCATTCCAGGGAGAGGGATATCCAGTACTGTTATTTCTTTTGATAATTCTTTCGGTAAAGTAAGAAGTGGTGACAGAAGGATGATTGATTTATGAGTTAGTTTCAGGCTGCTATAAAGATCTCGAAGTTTTCGAATTATCGTAAAATCCTCAAGATAGGAATGAAAGTCTTTTAAAATAAAAATAGCATTCTCATCAATTGTATTTATGTGTTGAAGAATATCTAGCGGGTCATTAAATGCATCTAAATCTGAAATATCATCTTCTGTAGCAAGTTCATCGATTAAGCCAGAAGTAATTGTCCATGAGTATAAATTTTTTTTATTTTTTTTTGAAATATCAATTATTTCGCTGATAACTCGATTTTCCTCGTGGGAGGTTAAATAAATTAAAGGGTATCTAGATCTGATCAAAATCTCTAACTCATTGAAAATATTGTTATTTGTGCTCAACTACTAATCCTAATAACGATTGTCGTAATTTCGGTCGCATCAAACTCGAAATTTAGTCAATTCAATGAAAAATATATTGTTTTAACCGATAAGAGAGAGTGTATATATTATTGGCCGTTCTTTTATTTACCTATTCTTTAAGTGCGCAGGCAGATTTCTGCTCAGGTGTTAACAAAGACTCACATCGAATTTGTTATATTTCGCTTAACAATAGTGATGAGTTTAGAGCTCTCAAGAAAAAATATGAACAAACTGACAAGGTTGAAGTTTTTGAATTAATGACCAGTAACACAGATCCCAGCAAATCTATCATGGAAAACTTTAATGGATTATCAAGCTGTAGTGTTAAACCACCTTGCAGCAGTATTGTCATAGGCGGGCATCAAAATGGAAGTTTTTGGGGGGATCTCGTTGAGGGCGAACTTACTCCTGCAGATCTATTGCTCATGCAATGTGAGAACTCTTTAATCAAAGATGTTTCCACTGTATGGCTTCAGGGATGTAACACAATTGATGAGGACATAGATCAACAAAGATATGATCCTCAGGTTTTTAATGAAAAAGACGCAGTTTTTGAATTTTCTGAACTGAAAAGAAGTATGGAAACTTTCAGAACTGAAAATACCGATGAGAACTCTATAGTTCATAATGATAGAAAAAATTTCCATGTAACAAACGCTTATTCAGCTGCTTTTCCAAGGGCACTTGTTCATGGATGGGAAGGCATAGCTCCAGGAACGACTAGCTCTTCTGTTGATTCAATGATTTTACATTTGCAGCAATCTATTGAGTTTCTTTTGGAAACAGGAATGAATGCCCGAACATTTGAAGAAGCGAATCGTTATTTACAGGCAAGAAAATCGGAGCTTGAGGGGAGAGGTTTAAGCCGTGAGATCAATCGTGACTTTTTAAGTGAGGGTGATTTTATGTCTATTTTAAAAAGAGACCTCGATAAAATACTGAGCGGCGAACAATATCGGTGTCTCTGGGAGGTTTTTCAGTCAAAGTACTATGGAACAGGTGATAGGGATTTAAGAAGACCTAAGAGTATCGCTTCTGCATACTCAAGAGGTTTTTCGCCGAGAAATAATATCTGTGATACCAAAAACTTATTGGAGAAACATATCTCTTATTCAGAAAGCGATTATAAGCGGCACAAAGATTCAACTAAAACAAAAATTCAAGAAGAGATTGATAAAATGTTTCGATCTAACAAGGGAATGGATCAAAATCTTCTTGCTCTTGAAGGTTTATTGAATAAATTTAGTGAGGAGATTCCGGAACATAGAAGAAGAAAACAGGTGTGGCAAAAGATATTAAAAAGTAACAAGAAGATTGAGCAACATATTTTAAATCTCTTAAGTCAAGAGGGGATCACGCTATCCAGAAAATTAGAAATAATTAACTTATATGAAAACCTCACTGGTATTTCTATTTCTGCTGGAGATAGTAATAATCCCCTGGGGTTATTAATTAGAAGCATAGAAAATTCTAATCTAAATGAATCTATCCAAAGTGATATGTCTCAAACGTTGGGTGAGTATGAAAAAGTTCAAAGTTCTACAAAGCTTCAAGAGGAAGAAGAAAAACTAAAAAAAATACCGACTTTTGAAGAGTCCATAAAGGCAAGGGGTTTAGATGCTACTAAGTTCAGAGAACAGCTTGCATGGTGCAAAAGCGAAAAAAGGACTTCAGAAGAAGTTAACTCCAAAAACTGTGTGGAAAGGTTTGATATAGAAAAACAGATGGTAATCAGGGAGAGACAGAAGCGAAAAATAACGCAAATTAAAGAGAGTAATACGAGCCAAATTTTGGACTTTGCAAAGCTTGTTGAGGAAGCTGTTGAGGGAGGAAGAGTTTCGAAGAAGTCCTGGGAGGAAATCGAAAAAAATCTAGATAAAATGCCTGCCTACTTACGAAAAAGGATTCTCTATTTAGCATCAAAAGAGGACGAAAAAAAATTAAGTAAAAGCCTATCTCGAAAATCGAAGTATTATCTCTCATCTAAAAGAAGAAGAAAGGTCTCTCCAGGGATAGGTCTTGTGCTAAAAAAGGAAAGAGAGGAGGCCGAAAAGAAAAGACTGAGTGAGATCAGAGATTCGCATAGAGTACAGGCGGAAGCTGAACGTGTTCAGCCAAATTATCCTGTTGAGGTCGACAGTAGAGCCCCAGATTCTTCGACAGAGCTAAATGAATCGGACAATAATGAATCTGACAATAGAGATACTTCCAAAATAACTCCCACTGAAAATAAAAAAGCAACCCCAGCTCCCAAAGCTTTTAAGTGCAAGGCCAAGAAAAACTATAAGCTTAATCGAAGGGATTATCGTAATTGTCTAGAGCTCGCTCGGGGTGGAGAGGCCAATGGTATCTTAATTACTTGTTTAGAGAGAGGAAAGTCTGAGTCCGGGCAAAGCTTTGATCCTTCTCGAAATCCATGTGTAGGACTCTGCGAGAATGTTTATTACAGTAGCCATCGTGTTAAAAAAAGTGTTGGAGATGGTGACGTGAACTTATCAAAAGTCTGTGAAAAAGGTTTTTTAAGAAATAAGGTCTGTCATAAATATAAAAGAGAATATATTTATAAGTATGGGGGTCGATCCTTACTTGGATACGATGGATATTCATGTCACAACCCCACAACTAAAACTAATTTCATGTGTGATAGCACCGGGAGTGGAGCGAAAAGAGTTAGATGTAAAACATTTCAGTGCGGTGTAAGTGATAAACTCTCAGAACTTTCCAAAAATTATTGCTACAATTTTACATCACAAAGAGCATGTAATGCGTACGCTGCGTGTGAGTGGACTAATAAATAACCTTAGCGTTAGATTAAATTTATAATCATTATTACAACGCGACGTAGATCTTAAACTTATAAATTAGTTAATTTTTGTTTACCTTACATCTATTTTTTTGTGGATAACAAAAGATATCTTTTCTCATGATAAATTTTTATTTCAGATTGCCCGATATTTATTTTGTTAAATGATTATTATCAGGGGAGGCTTTATGGCAGGGGCGATTGCAATATTCGCGTTGGTATTAGAAAAAGTGGTAATGTTTTTTGTTAAGCCGATAGAGGTTCTAGCTGAAATATCCATTCCTATTATAAACAATGTCCTTACTCGTTTGAATCCCATCATCAATAAGTTTGCGGAGGTTTCGGCGAAGGTTTTGGAAAAAACTTTGGTACCACCACTATTATTTCTATCCAAAGTTTTAGAAATGGCACTTGTCTCTCCATTAACTTTATTTTCTACGGTCTTAGAAAAAGTTCTAGTTCCTCCATTGTCTTTTTTCTCAAAGGCTCTAGAGTTTTGCCTCATTCCGCCGCTTAATTTATTGTCGAAGTTCTTAGAAAAAGCAGTCGTGCCACCTTTGGAGTTTTTTGCCAATATTTTAAGTGGCTTCATCAATATTTCCCTAGATATATCATCTAAAATTATTTCTTCGATAACTCCACCATTACTTAAGGGGATGAAAGTTTTTGGCAAAGCGGTTCAATTTATTTTAACCCCATTGGTTTATCCTCTTGTGAAGCTGGCTGAGCTTTTTGACTTGATTTTAAATAAAATATTTTAAGAAAGTTAATAAGTTGTAGATTATTTCATAATGAAATAAAGCTCTTATTCATACTCACTTGCGTTCGCATAAATAAGAGCTTTGTGGTGGCCCGGGCGAGACTTGAACTCGCACACCCGAAGATACTTGATTTTGAATCAAGCGCGTCTACCATTCCGCCACCAGGCCAATGAGAGAAATTTAAAGAAAATAACGTCTGATGTCAAAGATTTTGTCGATCAGAGCTTAGGGAAGTCTCATCAACTCTAAAGAATCTTGTACGCTATATCTCATAAAGTTCTTTGGAAGATGTTTTTGTAGTTCTTTATTTGAAAGAAGGCATGGATATTTCAGGTAGTCTATCAAGTAAGACGGGACACTCCACGAGGTTTGATTAATTATTTTGGCAATACCTTCAAGGGCAATAATACTAAATGGGAGTGCCTTTGGGGTAATAAACTTTTTTGCATCCTGGATGCTAATGAAATCATCAGGTGCAACATTATATATACCGGTAGGAATACTTTTAAGTGCTCTCGACAATACTTTTGCCATGTCGTACTCATGAATGAACTGCATCATGGGATCGTAATCAATACCGACAGGGGCAAAATTATTGGTTAAATATTTAGTCATTGAGTTTTGTATAGTAGGTCCTATAATACTGCATGGCCTAAAAACAACGGTCTCTATTTCAGCTTGATTTTTCCACATGAAGTTTGTCGAAAGTTGATCCATTTCAACAACATCCCTCAAATCAGCATTTTGAATTGAAGCTCTTAAAAGAGAGTTCTCATTAATGAAGATCGAGTTGTCTGGAAATGCACCGTAAACATGCCATGTTGAGAGCATAATTAATTTTTTAATATTATGTTCTAAGGACAACTCAAGTATCCTGTTTGTTCCCATAACATTCAAATCAAGTCTCTGAGCCAGACTGGCCCTTGGGTTTGATTTCGCGTGGGTCATACGTCCTAAGTGAAATACGTAATCAAACTTATAGGATCGAAACAATCTTTCGAAGTCATTTCTCGAATAACGCAGCTTTTTGTAAACGACACCGCTGAGTTCTGGTAACTTAGAAATAGGTCGGTTATCAACACCTATTATTCTAAGTTCTGGGTTTTCTCTCCTGAGCACTTTTGCAGTAATCTGGGCCAAGCCTCCTGATATTCCAAGAATAAGAGCTGTTTTTTGTTTAACCATTTAGTTCGCTCTCTTTTAAGCTTTCGGTTATTTTATTTGCCCAAAAAGGGCGCCTCTTCTTTAAGCCTTCATTGAGAAGGGACTTTATGCTGTTTTTTACCTTTTCAACCTCAAGGTCAATATCGTCATCGGAGTAATTAGTTATCAGGTCTTTATTGACTTCAATTGGTTCGCCAATGTGTACATCCACTGGTGAAGGTAAGGGGAGTGCCCCAGCTATTCCCGCAAAAGGAAAAAATGGTGTTATAGGGAATGCAGGTATTTTAAGTAGTTTTGCAATGGATTTAAAATTGTGAACTAGTGGGTAAAATTCCTCTGCACCAATTACAGATACAGGAAGAATTTTTGTATTTTGTTTTAATGCTAACTTGTAAAAACCGCGAGTAAAGTTTTGAAGTTTATAAAAATCCTTTGTGCCTTTTGCGATGCCTTTTGCGCCTTCAGGAAAAACAAGAACAGATTCTTTTCTTTTTAATAGCTCTAGGCAATTTGATCTATCCCCTAAGACTCCTCCGCTTTCACTGACAAATGAGCTGAAAAAGGGGATTGTAGTGACAAATCTTTCGACCATTGTTCTTAAAATTCTGGGGTTTTCAAACTCGAGTAAAAAAGCACAAGACAATATCATCCCATCAAAAGGAATTTGGCCTGAATGGTTAGAAACTACGATATAATTTTCTTCACCCACATTCTCTTTGCCAAATACTCGGGTATTAAAATAGTTTCTATATAGTCCACCAGCAATCTTGAGAGACTTCCTCGTATTTTCGACCTTTAGACCCCAAGGGTCCGGGTTTTTTGTATACCTCTCAGAGAGCCTATCATAGACATGATTAATTTCACTTTCAGGTAAAGAGAATTTATTTATTAGATTTGTAAAATTCATGTTTATAATTTTCCCATACGTGTTATTTTACATAAAAGATAACAATTACTCACTAAGGAAAATTTATGCAATCCCAATGGAAAAATAGAATGCAAGAAATGCTTAGTCTTTGTCAGGAAGAGTTAAAAAAAACAACTGAGATTGGGAAGAAGATGATTAATGCATCGAAAACGAGTTCGGAGTTACATGAAACTTATGAACAGCTTGGACATTTAATTCTTCAAGATATTAAACAAAAAAATATCGAATGGAATAACCCTGAGGCATCAAAATTAATCTCAATAATTGAAACTAAGGAAGAAGAACTCGAAAAGATGGAAGGAGAGGTTAGAAATATAAAAAAAAATAATTAATTATTTTCAATATGATCAATAATGTAATTTTCTAAATTTTGCAGATTATCTCTTCTTTGAGCCGAAACTTTAAAAGGCTTTGTTCCAAAATCTTCCTTAAATTTTTCAGAAAACTTTTTTAACCCAGCTTTTTCCTTTTGAGTCTTTAATTTATCCAACTTATTTAAAACGGTGACGAAGGGTCTCTCATATTCTTTAAGATATTCCATAAAGATTCTGTCAGATTCTTGATCTGGATGTCTTGCATCTCTCATACTTATCATCAGGAGGTTTTTAGGTGCATTCTCGAAAAAGAAGTTCATTAACTCCTGCCATTTTTTGATTACACTTTTGGATGCTTTGGCGTAGCCGTAACCAGGTAGATCGATTAACCAAAATGAAGAAACGTCACCTGAATCCACGTCTCTTGCCTGAGCAGAGAAGACATTGATTTCCCTTGTTTTTCCTGGTGTTTGACTTACTTTTGCTGTGCTATTGCCAAAAAGAGCATTGATTAATGAAGATTTTCCAACATTGGACCTACCTATAAAGCAAACTCCAGGCATCGAATCACATTCATCATTGATCCACTTTTTAGTCTGCTCGATAGTTGCCATTCCTTTAAGGAATCTAACTTCTTGTCTGTTTATTCTTTTCATAAATGAAAACCTTATGGGTTCAACATGTATTAGATATCAATTAACTTTAATATGGAGTACCTGTCAAAACCTCTTGTGAAAGTATGAAAAAAACGGAGGAAAGTATGTCATTTTTATTTCAATCTGGAGATAGAGTTGTAATCATCCCTTTCCGAGGGAGAAGACGTGAAATTACGATAAATCGTCAAAGTTATAATTTTGTCTCATCCGAGACAGAAGAACTTTCAAAAAAAGAGTTCACCTTTGTATTACCTTCAGAAAGAGGAGAGAGTTTTTCATTTAAGTTATTTTGTGAAAATTCTAGGACCAATAACAGTTGGTATGTTTTGAGATCTACTGGTGAAAATGATCTCTTCGAGGTTAATAAGTCATATATTCGAGAGCTCATATTATCAAGAGGCGATGAAATAAGGATTGGTTACAATCGGCTAATTTTTTTAAAAGCTAAGGAGTTAGAGAGTAACGAGGAGTTTTTTGAATTTGAAATTGACCAAAAAATTGTTTTTTCAAATATGAATATCCTCTTACAAGGAGAGACGGGTACAGGAAAAACCAGAATGGCAAAGATTATCCATGATCGTTCGAAACGTTCCGGGAGATTTGTGCATTTAAACCTTAGTTCATTTTCAAACAATCTTTTTGAAAGCGAATTTTTTGGCCATAAAAAAGGATCGTTTACGGGAGCGATATCTGACCACCCAGGAGCGATATTCGAAGCAAGAGAAGGTACACTGTTTTTAGATGAAATAGACTCATTGAGTCTTGAACATCAAAAAAAGTTACTACTTTTTCTTGATTCCGGAAGGTATAGGTCTGTTGGGTCAAATGGAGAAAAAAAATCAAGTTGTCGTATGATTTTTTCTTCAGGACAAAATTTTTTAGATCTAAAAAAAGCGGGCCGGGTTAGGACAGATTTTTATTATAGAATTACAAGTGAATTTAGTATGTCTTTGCCTAGTATTCGTGAAAAACCGGATCTTATTAAAAGTTTTTTGATGAAGTTTTCGAATGAACGAGATTTATACCTATCTAAGGAACTATTGGATTTTTATATGAAATTTTCATGGCCTGGTAACTTTAGACAGTTGAAAGCTCACTTACAAAAAAAAGTAGTCCTTTCACAACATAGAAAGCTCGTTCTTGAAGATTTAGACCACTCATTAGTCCAAAATAGCTGTGAGAAGGATTTTTTATTAAGTGAGATAAATCAGCATACTTATAAAAAAATCAAAATAGACGTGTTTAAACAAAGGTTAAGATTTTTCGGAGGGAAGTATGAGCTTGCTTCAGCTAGTTTAGGTGTTTCCAAGGCAACCTTAGAAAGGGCAATTAAGAACTGAGAATGGAAGTGATATAAACATTTTTTACCTCAGCATTAATCTTTTTTTTGTTAAGTAAATCTTGTAGGCTTGAGTGGAGTTTGTTTTTTAGTATTTTTTTCCCTTCATCGGATAGTGGAAAGTCTTTTACAATTGGTCTCGTGTCCATGTTGATGTAATCATTTAATTCATGATGCAAACTTTCTAATACTTCTTTTGAAAAACGGTTCGATAGTTGAACACTTAGGTTAACAACGATGGATTTTGTTTTTTTATTCTCATCATTCAAAACAGGGACATTAATATTATAAATTTTTATTAATTTTTTTTCATTGTTGTAATACGCAGGCCTTCTCTTTATTTGCTCTGATGATATGTTTCTTTTTGGTTTATCGGCGGGAACTATTAATCGATAGTTTTTATATGCTTGGTTTATAGAAAAAAAGAACAACGCGATTGCAGCAAATGAGTAGTAGTTACGAGTGTCACTTTTTATTTTGTTAAATTTTTTTGCAACTCTTTTGGGGACTGCGTAGTAATGATCCTGGAGATAGTGGGCCAATTTATATGTTGAGTTTTTGACCTTATCTTTAGTCTCGGTAATTAGTTTTTTAAAATCAATATTAGTAATTTCATTTATTTTTTTTAAAATGAAACTTGTTAATCTTTTATAAAGTTCAACTAAACTTGCACAAAAATTATCCCATTTTGATTTAAGATAGAAATTTAATTTGTCCTCATATTGATCCCAACGCATATCATCTTATCGGCCTTGAAAATCAATATTTTTAATATTAGGGGGGAGTATGAAAAATATTCCTCATAAATGTGACCTCTTAGGGTTTGAACCTCTTGAAATCGATAAGGTTACAAATTAGGAGGTAATTATGTCTAAATGGTTATGGGGTGTTCCCTTATTCATGGCGCTAAGTTTTCACCCTTTTGCGATGGCAAATAGAGTAGAGAATTCCTCGGTAGATAAGTTACTGAAAATATACGAGGAGAAACAAGAGTTAGCCGACCTACGGCTCTACTACATGGTGAAAACCAGGTTGAAGACAAGGAATGAGAGAATATTTTTTTTAAATCTCAAGCTAAGAGATAAGAAAATCTATACAAAATATCTATTGAAAAATTCTGATATTAGGTTTTTAAAAACTAGCACGAGCACACTCTTTTTTTAAACATTTGAATATCAGTGATTATTTTGTATAACCGCTAAATTATTAAGATTTATACGTGAGGTCGTGATGTATTCAATGACAGGTTTTGGTTCCGCTGACGGAGAAAGCGGGAATTATACAATAAATATTGAGATAAAGTCTGTAAATAATCGCTTTCGTGATGTGCGATTTAGAATGCCAAATTTTTTAAGTTTTGTTGAAATTTCTCTCCGAAAGAAGATTGAATCATTTTTCAAACGTGGATCTTTTGATGTTTATATTTCTCTTAAAAAAGAAACAAAAGATGACCTGTTAATTGATTTTAATAAACTGAATGATTTTTTACAGTCATTTGAAAGTAATGTGCAAACCAAATTAGATATTTCTCTTTCTCCTGGACAGTTTTTGCGATCTGAGTTTCAAGTTGATAATGATCTCTCAAAAGAGGAAAAAGAATTGTTGTCAAAGAATATTGTCTCAGTTTTTGAAAAAGCTTGCGTTGAGTTGAAGTCTGTTCGTAAGAGCGAGGGCGAAGGAATTAAAGAGCATCTTGAAAATTACGTAAATCTTTATGAAAAAGAGTATTTAAAAGTAAAAGACTTATCCAAAGACTTTAGAGTATCAGTGGAAAAAAAGTTTGAAGAATCTTTTGAGAAATTTAAGCAGAAGTTTGAATTGGATGAAGGGAGATATAACCAAGAGATTATCCACACTCTTGAAAAATTAGACATCCATGAAGAAATTGATCGGCTTGAAGTACATTTGAAAAAATTGAGATCACTTTTTAAGAAAGAAGAAATAGGCCGTCAGGTTGATTTTCTACTTCAGGAAATTAATCGTGAAACTAATACGATTGGATCTAAGTCTAACTCCAGTGAGATTTCCTCATGTGTCGTTCAAATGAAAACCTATCTTGAAAAGGTAAGAGAGCAAAACTTAAATATTGAGTAAGTCATGGAAGAAAAAGTAGGAAAACTTATTGTTATTGTCGCCCCTTCCGGAACCGGAAAGTCATCTTTGATGAGACGCCTAAAAGAGGAAGACCTGCTCCTAGACGAGTCTATCTCGTATACGACTCGTCCTATTCGCCCAGGTGAAACTGATGGGAAAGACTATTTTTTTGTATCCCAAGATGAATTTAAGAAAATGATTGATAACGATGAGTTCATAGAATGGTTTTTAGTTCACGGAGACTACAAAGGAACCTCAAAGAAGTTTGTGGAAAAAAAAGTGAATAAAGGCCATAATTTGATTTTTGATCTAGATATTCAAGGAACGGACGCTATGAAAAAGTTCTTTCCTCATCAAGCTGTGGCGATTTTTATTAAACCACCTTCTTTTGAGGTTTTGAAACAACGATTAGAGGGAAGGGGCACTGAGAGTAAAGAGGCATTAAGTATAAGGCTCGAAAATGCAAAAAAGGAGCTTGAGCGAAGTGATGATTTTGATCATGTTGTCGTAAACGATGATCTTGATAGGGCTTACGAAGAATTATATGGGCTGGTAAAAAAGTTAATAAGTTAGGTTATAATAGGTAGTAGATGGTTAATAATTTTGATTTTTCACATGAGCGCGATTTAGATTGTGACACCCTTATTTCTCGGGTGACGGCTTATTATCCTGATGCTGATTTTGTCATGCTAAGAAAGGCATTTAACTACGCAACAAAAGCCCATGAAGGACAAAAACGAAGGTCTGGTGAAGATTATATAATTCACCCAATAAATGTGGCGGCGACGCTTGTAAAGCTAAGACTAGACTTAGATTCAATTATTGCAGGTCTACTTCATGATGTTGTAGAAGATTGTGGAATTGAGCCGACTGAAATTCAAGATGAATTTAACCCCGCCGTGGCACAAATTGTTGTTGGTTTAACAAAAATTTCAAAAATTAAATTTAAAACGAAAGAAGAGTCTCAAGCAGAAAACTTCAGAAAAATGGTCGTCGCTATGGCCAAGGATATTCGGGTTATTATCGTTAAACTAGCCGATAGAATGCACAACATGCGAACCCTTCAATATGTTTCCGAAGAAAAACAAAAAAAGATCGCTAAAGAAACCCTAGATATTTATGTTCCACTAGCAACCAGACTTGGTATTAACTCCGTTAAGTCAGAACTTGAGGATCTATGCCTTCGGTTTTTAAAGCCAGAGACATATTACGAGCTTCGTGAAAAAGTTGCGATGAAAAAAAGTGAGCGAGAAAGTTATATCAAAGACACTCGTAACATACTTATTGAAAAACTAAATGAGTACTCGCTTAAAGCAGAGGTTAAAGGCAGACCTAAGCATTTTTATTCTATATACAAAAAAATTGCTAATCGCGGCGTTGATTACGATCAAATTCAAGATATTTTAGCATTTAGAATTATCGTTAATAATATTACAGAATGTTATAAATGCCTCGGTATTATTCACTCATCATACACGCCAATTCCGGGAAGGTTTAAGGACTATATTGCCATCCCAAAAGTTAATAATTATCAAAGTCTGCACACAACTGTTATAGGGCCTAAAGCCGAAAGAATTGAAATCCAGATCAGAACTCACGAAATGGATGAAGTTGCTGAGACTGGTGTTGCAGCCCATTGGAAATATAAAGAAGGCATTGCTTCTGGAACTAATAAACTTGAATGGGTTCAAGAACTTCTAGACTACAATCAAAGTGTCGAAAACAATTCGGAGTTTATGTACACGGTCAAAAATGACCTTGATATTGGAGGAGTTTTTGTTTTTACCCCTCAAGGTGATGTTAGAGAGCTTCGCTATGGTGCAACTCCGTTAGATTTTGCGTACGCAGTTCATACAGAAGTAGGTCATAAGTGTGTGGGCGCAAAAATAAATGGCCGTATTGTCCCGCTACGTCATCATTTGAAAAGTGGTGATACGATTGAGATTTTAACTTCAAAAACACAAAAGCCTTCAAAAGACTGGCTAAATATTGTTAAGTCTGGTCGAGCGCGAGCAAAGATTAAACAATGGCTTCAAAAGGAAGATCGAGAGAAGAAAAAAGAAGAAGGAACAGACATCTTTGAAAAAGCATGTCGAGTTTATGGTTCCTCAATTAAACAAATTAAAAAATTTGGCGATGAGAAATTTGTTGTCGAGAAATTTAACATGGCCAATTTTGGTGATCTTCTAATTAACATCGGAGCTGGAAAAACAGACATAAAAGCTGTTATTCAAGAGCTTCCAAGTCTTAAAAAAATTGTTGAAAAAGAAGAGGAAGAAAATAAGTTAAGTGAAATTGAAACGTTTTCACATAAAATTAAAAAATCCTCCAGATCAAAATCCAACATGGATAATGCGGTTATCGTTGATGGCCTTGATGATTTGATGGTTCGGATGGCCAAATGTTGTAACCCCATCCCTGGGGATTCCATTGTTGGTTACGTCACAAGAGGTCGCGGAATCACGGTTCATACTAAAGAGTGTAAAAGAGTGAACTCAACTGAGCTCGATCGAGGAGTAAATGTAGAGTGGAATCCAAATCTTGGAATTAAATATCCAGTAACGATAAGAGTTATTACGCTTGATAAGCCTGGTATTTTATCTTTGATCTCCAATCAAATTACCAACCAAGGAATCAATATTCGTTCTGCGATGGCGAAATCTCTCCCTGATAGGAGAGGGTCATTTATTTTTGAAATTGAGGTCGGAGATTACTCTGAACTTCTAAAATCAATTCATAATATAGAAGCTCTCGAAGAAGTTATCAGTGTACAGCGGGCTTAATTAAACCTCTTCAATTTCCGGTGTCCACATGGTTAGCATGACAAAGTTTCTTATGTATTTAATCATTTCAAAGTGAAGTTTTTTTAATGACCTAAGTTTTAGGTAATTAGACGACTTCCCCTGATAAAAAACTTCAAATTCGTCACTTGGAAGGGTCAATTGATCAAAAATCATTTTTATTCGAGGGATATGATAATCACTGGATATTACGAGTACTCGTTTTATTTCTTGGTGGTGCCTAATATATCTAAGTGTAAGGATCGCATTCTCCACCGTATTTGAGGCGACGTAGTCAATCTCAAAAAAATTTACATTGATGTCGTCTGGTATATTTTTGGGAATGATATTTTCAAGGGAGTTTTTTTTATATACTCCAGTGATGAAAATATTTGAGAGGTTATGTTGCTTGGCCATTTCTATGGCCAATGAAATACGCCCTTTGTCTCCAGTTGGAACAACGATCAGATCAGGAGATTGGTTGAAAAAAAAGTCTGTGGTTTTTTGGCTTATCTCGTTACTACTTTTTACGATATAAAACATAAAAATGACGGCCAAAATATATGTGGCAAATAAACCAATAATTATGCTTTTGTAATCAAGCCTCGAAGGTGGCTTTTCAATCGGGAATAAGTATTTTTTCTTTTTAAAAAACATCTACCCAGCGATAACTTCAATCTCAACTAAAGCACCTTTTGGGAGGGCCGCAGCTTGTACACAGCTTCTTGCTGGGTAAGGCTCTGAGAAATATTCGATATATGTTTTATTTACTTTATCAAAGTCACCAAGATCTTGAAGAAAGATAGTTGTCTTAAGAATATTCTCTCTCGTTAAATTTTGTGATTTAAGGAGCCCGTCAATATTTTTCATGATTTGAGCAAGCTGTTCATCAAATGATTCACTCATCACGTTTGTTTCGGGGTTAATTCCAATTTGTCCTGAGAAGTAATAAACACCGTTGAACTTTACGCCTTGAGAGTATGTTCCAACGGCTTCAGGTGCTAAGTTTGTTTTTATAATTTCTTTCATCACTACTCCGAAAGTGTTCCCGTAAGGATAGTCATATTTGTCATCTCAGAAATTGTAGCAGTTCTAGCGAAGATGTTCACATTCTTTTTCATGGGAACGAGCACTGGGCCAATCGTTGTGCAATCACTAAGCTGAGTTAAAAGCTTGTAGCTAATATTTGCAGAGTTTAAATCTGGAAAGATCAGCACGTCAGCACTTCCATCAAGGCTTGAAAAAGGAAAGAGGTTATTAAGAATGGATGGATTGATTGCAACATCTGCTTGCATCTCACCGTCACAAATAATCTCAGGATATTTTTCTTTAGTGATTTCAACCGCTCGCTTTTCACTTTTAGCTGTTTTGTTTGATCCAAAGTTCGAGTAGCTCAAAAAGGCAACTTTTGGCTTTCTATTCATTATTTGCTCGAAAAGTTTACTGGTGCTTGAGGCAATATCAGCAAGCTCCTCAGGTCCTGGGTTTAATTGAGCAGTACAGTCAGCGAGAAAGATCGTTCGATCCTTATAGGTAAGAATATATATACCTGCAGCTTTTTTAGAATCTTTTGTTCCAATTACTTTTTTAATTGGTTTAAAGCATTCTGGATAGGTGTGTGAAGGGCCACTCATAACGGCATCAACAAGTCCCGCGTCAGCAAGCATTGACCCAAAAAAGTTGTTTTGAGATGCATGTTCGATTGCCATGGAAACGGTGACACCGTTTCTTTTGTTTCGTTCAAAATAATCTCTGTAGAATTCTTGAAATTTTGGATGTTGAGATGGAGTGATTATTTCAACATCTTTCAAATCATCAAGTCCATGCTTTTCCATTTTTTCAAAAACTCTCTCCTTGTTTCCAATTAAAACAGGAGTGATTAATTCTTTTTTTCTTAAATCTTTGATTACTTGAAGAACTCTAGAGTTTCTTCCTTCTGTAAAGGCGATTCTTACTGGTTCTTTTTTCTTTTTATTTATAATTCGAAGTTTGTCGCGAAGCCTTCTCATGAAGTCACCGCTGGTATCAAGCTTCGATTCAAGATGACTGGAGTATTCATCAAGGTCTGCAATTGCTGCCTTGGATACGCCAGATTTCATTGCTGCTTCGGCCACAGCAGGAGCAACTCTTGTTAAAACTCTTTTATCAAATGGTTTCGGAATTAAATAATCTTTTCCAAAACTGAAGTCCTCATTTCCGTAAGCAAGCTTAACTTCTTCAGTAACTTCTTCTTTAGCAAGGTTAGCGAGTGCTTTAACTGCAGCGAGTTTCATTTCTTCATTAATCGTTGTCGCTCTTACATCAAGAGCTCCTCTAAAGATAAAGGGAAAGCCTAGAACATTGTTAATCTGGTTAGGGAAGTCACTTCTTCCGGTCGCCATAATAGCGTCATCTCTTACTTCATGAACCTCATGAGGAAAAATTTCTGGCGTAGGGTTGGCCATGGCGAAAATGATTGGGTTTCTTGCCATGGATTTTACCATGTCCTGAGTAACAGTTTTTGGAACACTTAAACCTAAAAAGGCGTCCGCTCCATTCATCACATCGGCGAGAGTAGTGAGACTAGAGTCGTTCATAAATTCTTTTTTATATTTATCTAGAGACTCTTCTCTTGCTTTTGAAATGAGTCCTCTTGAGTCACACATGAAAATATTTTCTTTTTTTACACCGATTTGAATTAGAGTTCTAGCACAACTCATTGCCGCTGCACCTGCTCCATTGAAGACAATTTTCATATCCTCCATTTTCTTTCCTGTGAGCTCCACTGCATTTAAAAAACCTGCCGCACAGATAATGGCCGTACCATGTTGGTCATCATGGAATACAGGGATATTCATCTTTTCTCGAAGGATTGTTTCTACTTCAAAGCATTCTGGCGCTTTAATATCTTCTAGGTTGATTCCGCCAAAAGTTGGCTCCATCGCAGAGATGGTTCGCACCATTCCTTCAACGCTGTCTTCATTTATTTCAATATCAAAAACATCGATGTCGGCGAACTTTTTAAATAAAACACCTTTTCCTTCCATAACAGGTTTACCTGCTAAGGCTCCAATGTTCCCTAGACCTAAAACGGCAGAGCCGTTAGAGATGACACCTACAAGGTTTCCCTTGGCCGTGTATTCGTAAGCGAGGGATGGGTCTTTAGCAATCTCTCTACAGGGCTCAGCTACACCTGGAGTATAGGCGAGAGATAAATCACTTGAGCTTGAGGTCGCTTTACTTGGGATAACTTCGATTTTTCCAGGCCTTGGGTTTTGGTGATAATCTAAAGCCTGTTTTTTCAATTCTTCTTTAGTCATAGGACTTTCCTGTTTGTTGTTTAAAAATAAAAAATAAATAAATAAGCATCGTTGTTAAAGAGCCGATATAAATTTCATCTACGTTTGAAAAAAAGCCCTCATGAGTGGTGTTTCTCCACCATGTGGTTGATACCACTCCAGTTAAGCAAGTTGTAATGAATTGGGCATCACTAATTCGGGTTTTGAGGATATGTCCAAGTAAAACCGGGAGCAGAAGGCAAGCCGCGGAGTAACTTCCTAATGTTTTCCAGACAGTTTTAATATCGCCCTTAAAATATATGGCCAAAATATAAGCAAAAACAGCAGATCCAAGTGTACCAAGGATCGGTAGATACTTTTTGTTACGAAGTCTTTTTGGAGCAAGGTCATAACTCACTGTGGCCCCACTTAAAAAAAGATAACTATCAAGGGTGGATAAAATAGTCGCCAAAATGGCGGCCAGGAAAAAGCCTCTTAATCCTTCTGGAAGGAGTTGAATTGCGTAGGTAAGGTAAGCAGTCTTTGCTTCTGCTTCAGGAATAACGGCCCTGGCGTACATGGCACCAAAGGTCGTGCATATATCAAAAGTTGCCCAAATTAGAGTTGAAATTAGGATACCCTTCTTGGCAACCTTGGGTGATTTAGCGGCAAAGCATCGTTGGTAAAAGTTTGGGTCAACAAGAGTTGATAAGGCAATCATGCCCCATATAAATGTGGTGGCAATCGAGTTTGTTCCAGTAATAGAGAAGTGAGTTTCGGGAAGGTTACTTTTTAAAAAATCAATTCCACCGAAGTTTGAGATGGATAAAATTAAAACGAGTGCCACTCCAGAGCACATAACAAAAAACTGGATCAGATCAGAGAATACAACTGAGCGTAGACCACCAAAACTTGAGTAGCTGGCAACGAGAACTAACCCAATGGCCATGGATAATTCAAATGAATAGCCTGTTAATAATCCAATGAATAAGCCGATACTGATCGCATATGAAATTGGCAGAACATTAAAAAAATTAAAAAACGCTCCAAGGATTCCCGACTTTTTACCAAACATTTTTTCAATTAAGTTTGGAAGGGTTACTGCTTTATAGGGAGCGATTTTGTCTACCATAAAAAAGGCAAATAATAGGTAGGCGACATACCAAAAAATACCCTGAGTAATGAAATTATAGATTCCCTGATTGAAGGCAATTTTAGTAACGCCAAAAATACCTCCGTACCAAGTGGCCACAAGAGTCGCCACAAACATGGGGAGAGTAAGCTTTCGCCCCATGATGAGATGATCGAGAGCCGTAGCATCTTTTTGATCGGTATTTTTTTTAGAGAGCCCATAAAAGACACTTATATAAGTTATCCCCAAGATAATAAAAAAAACAGGCCAATCAAGAGATCCTAATTGGCCTGTTAGATTAATATTTGGAGAGAAGTCCTTCATGCCCTACGCCTTCAAAAACCTACTTAACAACGAAGTTACAAATTTTTCCAGGGACAAAGATTTCTTTAATCAAGTTTTTTCCTTCCATAAATTTCGCCACACCTGGCTCAGCTTTCGCTTTGGCAAAAAAATCTTCTTTTGAGATTTCTTTTTCAACTTCTAGCTTTCCTCTCATCTTTCCGTTTACCTGGATTGCAATTGTGACTAGATCTTCTTTTGCGAGCTCAGGATCGAAGGCTGGAAATGCCTCGTAAGCAAGAGAGCTTTCATGTCCAAGAGTACTCCACATCTCCTCTGCCGTATGAGGCGCATAGGCAGAGAGTAAGAGAGTGAATGTTTCAGCAGTCTCTTTGGTTACTTTCTTTTTCTTTGAGCAAAGATTGGTGAAGATCATCATTTGGGAAATCGCCGTATTAAATCTCATTCCCTCAGTATCACTTTCTACTTTTTGAATTGTTTGGTGGAGAGACTTTAAAACTTCAGAGTCCTCTTTTTCATCAGTCCAGTTGTTTGAGTCTCCGAAGAATCGATAGGCTTTTGCTAAAAACGAGTAAACACCTTTAACTCCATTTGTTTGCCACGGTTTTACTTTTTCTAAAGGCCCCATAAACATCTCATAACATCTAAGGCTATCGGCTCCGTATTGTTC
>DCQT01000037.1 GCA_002323535.1 Bacteriovoracaceae bacterium UBA1511 | reverse complement strand
TCGTTCAAATCAAACTCTAGAATTTTTTCAACCCCACCTTTTCCAATCAGTGATGGAACCCCAATGAAATATCCATCGATGCCAAATTCACCCTCACAAAGAGAGGCGCATGGTATTACTCTTTTTTTGTCTCTCAAAAATGATTCAGCCATTTCAATAGCAGATTGAGCGGGCGCATAAAAAGCAGACCCATTTCCAAAAAGCTTTACAATCTCACCACCAGCAAACCTTGTTCTGTTCACTATCTCTTCGAGTTTCTTTGCAGATATTAAAGATTCTATTGGAACACCTCCAACAGTTCCGAGTCTAGTTATAGGGACCATGGTATCACCGTGACCTCCAAGAACCATACAAGTAACATCTTGTACGGAGCAGCCTACTTCCATAGCGATAAAAGTTCTAAATCTTGCGCTATCTAAAGCGCCAGCCATTCCAACGACCATATTCTTATTAAAACCAGATGCTTTGTAAAAAGCATAAACCATTGCGTCCAGCGGATTAGAAACAATTATCACGAATGAATTTGGTGCAACATCTTTAATATTTGAAGCAACATCTTTCATTATTCCAAGGTTTATATCAAGTAGATCTTCTCTGTTCATGCCGGGTTTTCTAGGAATTCCTGCAGTAACTATAAAGACATCCGTATCTCTGAGGTCTTCCCAGTTTGATGTTCCTATTATTTCAGTATCAAATCCATCATGGGGTCGTAGTTGCATAAGATCTAAAGCCTTACCTTTAACCATTCCTTCAGCATTAGGAATATCAAATATCTTAACATCTCCTAATTCCTTTTGCGCTGCGAGCAAGGCTAGGTTTCCTCCAATTTGACCGCCACCGATTAATGAAATTTTTGCACGTGACATTGTTTATCCTTTGTATTGCTGTTACGAAATTAATATAGATTTATTATTTAAAAATAAAAAACCCCAATAAATATGATAATTATTGGGGTCAAAAAATATCTTTGGGAGTCTACTAATTTTCGAGAACACTAACTTTTTTTCTGTCTCTGCCTTTTTTTTCAAATCTTACAATACCATTACTAGTGGCAAAAAGCGTGTCATCGTTAGCTCTCTTAACATTTACGCCAGGATGAACTTTAGTCCCTCTTTGTTTTAGAATGATTCCTCCTGCTAAAATACTTTGCCCATCAGATACTTTTACCCCTAAGCGCTTAGCATTTGAGTCTCTACCGTTTTTAGAACTACCCATTCCTTTTTTATGAGCCATAAGATTAACCCTCCTCTTTACTTGCTTTTTCATCTACCGGCTTTTCAGTAGACTTTACTTTTCCTGAAGCGATGGCACCAATCTTTATCAAGGAAAAGCCTTGACGGTGACCATTATTTCTGCGGTAGCCTTTTCTTCTTTTCTTCTTAAAAATCCTTATTTTTCTGTCTCTACCATGATCAATGATTGTTGCAGAAACGGAAGCACCAGCTATAGTGGGGGTTCCCATTGCAACTTTTTTACCGTCATTGGTAAGTAAAACTTGATCAAATTTGAGAGTCTCACCCTCTGGTGAAGTAAGTAAAGGAACCTTAAGTTCGTCACCCTCTTCCACTCTAAATTGTTTTCCTGCTATATTTATTATTGCAAACATTATTTCTCCAAAAGAGCCGATGAACTTAAGCAATTTTTCATTTTTGTTCAATGCTTACGTGTTCAATGACTTTTTCATTATTTTTTGAATCTAAAAATTTAAACTCGTCACGATTTACCTTAGGATTACCTTCAACAGTAATATATGTAAAGTTCTGCCACATTAATCCCCTTAATGCTTTTTTGTTATTTTTCATAAAGTCAGCGATTTCAGGATGAAGTTCGAGTTTTAACTTTAATTTTCTATTTTTTGATTTATACCTTCTAAGCCAGTGATCAATTCTCGTAATTAGTGTTTCTCTAGACATAATTCTACCAGCACCCTTGCATGTAGGGCATTCATCGCTCATAGAATCTAGCAGGCTTAGTCGAATTCTTTGTCGAGTCATTTCTAAGAGACCAAAATCTGAAATTGGAGAAACGGCTACTTTAGCACGATCCTTTTTTAATTCTTTGCGTAGCTCATAGTAGATCTTTTTTCTATTAGATTCATTCTTCATATCTATAAAATCAATAACTACAAGTCCAGATAAATCTCTAAGACGAAGCTGTCTGGCAACTTCTTTGCATGCTTCTAAATTAATTTTTAAAGAGTTCTCCTCATGGTTCTTCTTTCCAACAAATCGTCCACTGTTCACATCCACTACAACCATAGCTTCTGTTTTTTCAATAATTAAATATGCACCGCTTTTTAACCAAACTTTTGGACGAAGGAGTTTGTCTATTTCATTTTCAATACCTTTATCTTCAAATAGTGGCTTCTTTGATTTGTAGTGCTCAAGCCTACTAGCCATATTTGGAGAAACGTCATCTAAGTAATTGCTTATTTTTTTAAAAAGCTTTTTAGAGTCAATGGTTATTTTAGATATATCCGGTGTGAACAAGTCCCTTATTACGCTAGATGCTGTTTCGAGATCTTCATAAACAAGCGCAACATCTTTTTTTTGATCGCTTGTTTTGAGTAAATTTTGCCAGTTTTTTTCGAGATTTTGCAAATCATTTTTAATTAACTCTTCACTTTTCCCTTCAGCAACAGTCCTAACAATGATTCCTGCTTCTTTATCTTTTAAAGATGAAACAAGCTTCTTCAGTCTTCGCCTTTCATACTTGTCCCATATTTTCTTTGAGATACCAATGTATTTTGCATTTGGTACTAAAACCAAAAGTCTTCCAGGTATAGCCACTTCTGTTGTAACACGAGGACCTTTTCCAGCAAACGCTTCTTTTATGACTTGAACAAAAATATTTTGTCCAGTTTTTAAATCTACATTTACGTTATCACTGGATTTTCTACTGGACCTTTTTCTGGATTTTCTTTTAGATGTGTCATCATCAGCATCATCAGAGTCCATTAAGTATGCGGGGTTTTCAATCTCTGAAAAGGGTAAAAAGGCATTTATATCGTAGCCGATATCGACAAATGCGGCTTGCATACCGGGAAGAACATTTTCGACCTTTCCTTTGTAAATATTTCCGACCATTCGTTGTTGGTCTTGTTTTTCGACATATACTTCAACAAGTGTTCCGTCTTCAATGATTGCAATGCGAGATTCACCCATGCTTTCATTGATAAAAATCTCTTTTTCCATTTTGACTCCTTTAGCTATTAGTAGTACTAATAGTGAGTTATAGTTAGCATGGATTGTAGGATGATTTTTGAGGTGAGAATGGCCCTTCAGCCAGGGTAAAATCTTGAATATTAACTTTAAAATTCAAGAATGAAATTTTAAATA
>DCQT01000011.1:2836-3496 GCA_002323535.1 Bacteriovoracaceae bacterium UBA1511 | reverse complement strand
AGTCGAATAACAACGCTATTTAGAAAGGCTGGGTTAAAGGAGATAAATGTACCCTCACTTCTAACTGCATCAGACTTAGTCGATCTTTATGGTGAAGACTTGAAGCTCAGAGCTTATACAACTTCTGACCCAGTCAAGGGGGAACAGGTTTTGAGACCCGACTTTACTCTCCCAATTTTATTGGAACATTTGAGAGGTAATTCGCCTCAAGCGAAATATTTTTACAGCGGGAACGTCTGGAGAAGACAAAATTTCAAGTCAATTATTCCAAATGAACAATACCAGATGGGATTTGAATTTTTCGATAATAAAAAAAATAATTCACTTTTTCTAGATGTTGAAGCGTACTTACTGATTACTAAAATATTGAGCAAATACAAAGTAAATTCGGTAACAGGAGATGTGCATATTTTAACAAGTGCTATCGATGAACTTGGTATGACAGAATACAAAAAGGCTTCATTAAAAAGACACTTATGGCGACCAAAAAGATTTATGAGACTATTGGAGCTTTACTCAAAGCAGAAAGCAACCGATGCGAGTATTCGCTCTTTTAAAAGTGAAACCTTGTTGCCATGGAAAGAAAAATTAAGTGAAACTCAAACTGTATATGGGGTAAGAACTAAAGCAGATATAAAAGAAAGAATTGAAATTTTAGAG
>DCQT01000011.1:801-2501 GCA_002323535.1 Bacteriovoracaceae bacterium UBA1511 | reverse complement strand
TTAGAGCAAGAGTTGTCACAGAATTTAATTACAAACTCTGAGAGAAGTTTTTTACTGAAATTAATGAGATTTCAATCAAATCTTAAAGAGGCAGCAAAGAGCATGTTATCGCTATCTCAGGTTGGTGGAACCTTTGGGCAAGCTATAGAGAACTTTGAAACTAGAGTTGGACTATTAAGTGAGCACATAGATACAAAAAAAGTAAAATTTCAAGTTATTTATGGTTTAACAACGCTTGAGTATTATGATGGGTTTGTTTTTGGATTTCAGTTTGAGCGTAGAAATTATCCACCTATTGCGCAAGGTGGACGATATGACAGCTTGTGCACTAAGATATCAAAAAGGGGAAAGTCAATTGCCGCTATAGGCAGTATGTTGAGAATGGATTTTTTGGAGAAATTTTACTGATGAATCAAACAAGGGTTTAAAAAATTGATAAGGTTAGGGCTTCCCTCTAAGGGCAGGTTAAAAAAACAGGTAGAAAAATTCTTTTTTGAGAGAGACTTAGAATTAGTTAATGTGGGTACATCGCGTGAGTATTTGGCCGAATTTAAAAAAGAAAAAAAAATTAAGATAATTTTGCTTGCTGCTTCTGATATTCCGCTAGAAATCAAGAAAGGCAATTTAGATATTGGCATAACGGGTCGAGATCTAGTTTTTGAGAAGATACTGGGCTGGCAAAAGTGGATGTTAGAATTCAAGCAACTTGATTTTGGGCACGCCGACTTGGTAATTGGCGTTCCTCAATTTTGGATTGATGTAAACCATCTTGACGACCTTGAAGAGATAGCTTTCTCTTTAAGGTTAAAACACTCGCGTTGTTTAAAAATAGCAACAAAATATCAAAATATAACTCGGGAGTTTCTAATTGACAGGCAAGTGACCAACTTTGAGATAGTGGAGAGTCAAGGAGCCACAGAGGGAGCTATAGTTAATGGCATTGCCGATGTAGTAGCAGATATTTCTTCAACTGGTGAAACGCTGACACAAAATAAATTAAAAACTATTGAAGATGGGACTCTTTTAAAAAGCTTCGCTTCGATATTTGTAAACAAGAGATATTACAAAAAAAATAGTTGTGATCTGGAGTTAAAAAGGTTTTTAGACCAAATTGTTAAAGATGAGTGATTTATAACAATCCTACCTCTAGTAATTGTTGCTGAACCTTCAAAGGAATATCGTCATCAAATGTTGTGGTTACAGGGTCAGTGATGTCAGCTGGCGTTCTGTTTTTCTTTAGGTATCGCCAACCTTGAAAAGGTTTTTTACGGACCGGAGCTGTTTTAATAATTGAATTATCCAGGAATATTTTACATCTTTTAATTCCGTCCGGATCTTCCTGTTTTGTGATTGATAGGATTTTTTGCCTCGCGCAGATTACGCCCTTGATCACCCAATACAAAGAACCAGATTTAACTATTGCCTCATGTTTTTTTGGCATGAGTTTTGTTGAATGATAGAAACCTCTATTTGCATCGATCCCGGGTTGGCTTAAAAACCGTCTTTGGATCAGCGCTAACTCCTCCACGGATTGTATGCCAACTGCTAGTTTCACAATATTTACTGGTGATTCAGACATATAATAGTCTCTTACTTTATTGTCCCAATAAGTAAATGTTTTCTTGACAGTATAAGATCTTATTATATAAAACAAATTCAATTCGTAAAAAGGGTTAAGTTGTGACAAAAAGAACTGCTGC
>DCQT01000011.1:0-441 GCA_002323535.1 Bacteriovoracaceae bacterium UBA1511 | reverse complement strand
ATGGGTGAGAACCTTTGGGGTCGACCAAAGTCTCCAGTAAACAAGAGGGAGTACGGGCCTGGGCAGCATGGGCAAAGAAGAAAAGGTAAGCTTTCTGATTTTGGATTGCAGTTAAGAGCGAAGCAAAAGCTCAAAGGCTATTACGGCGATCTGACAGAAAAGCAATTCAGAAAAATATTTAGTATTGCAGAGAAAGAAAGAGGCGATACTGGTGAAAAGCTGATAGGTCTATTGGAAAGAAGATTGGACGCTGTAGTATACAGGGCAAAATTTGTTCCTACAGTTTTTGCGGCGAGGCAGTTTGTTAACCACGGCCATGTTATGGTGAATGGGAAAAAGGTAAATATACCCTCTTACAGGGTTAAAGAAGGTGATATTATCGAAGTTAGAGATAGATCAAAAGAAATGTCCCTTATAGTTGAAGCATTTGCTCTAAAGGAG
>DCQT01000003.1:3340-5189 GCA_002323535.1 Bacteriovoracaceae bacterium UBA1511 | reverse complement strand
CGAAATCTCCATTGGAATAACCTACGCAACCATTGTAGTGTCATTGATTGAATCAATTATTTGTATCGTTTCAGGTGGTCTCTATTGCGCATGTAACCAGAAACAAAAAATCAAAGACAGTATCAAAAACTTCATTGACTCCTTCTTTCCGTCAAAACTACATGCAAATCCTATTAGTGAGCTCAACGATGCTAATGCATTAGCAAAACAAGAAGTTGAGAAATCTAAGGTAGATGTAGATGCAGATAATTGGAGAAAAATTATTGGATCAATTGTAGGCATTGTTTTGCAATCTATACTAAAGGGCTCAAACAATGGAGCAACAATGTTTACAATGTTAGCGATTAATGAAATCTTAAAATTAATTTTTAAAGAGTCTATTGCTGAAGGCATTGCTCGTCTTGGTGCCTTTGTCAAAACAATAATATTTATAGTGGATCAAATTGGATACTATAAAAATAAAGATATATACACCAAAGGCTTAGATAAAATAGATGAAAGAATAGAGAAACTAAGAGAAATGGCCGGTATAACTGAGCAAGCAATCGCTGGTATAGGGAAAGCTCAAAATACAATAGCTCCCATTTCAGGAACACCTGAGTCAATAGCATCCTCAGGCCAAGCGATTAACCCAGCCAACCTGGGCTCTGGCTCATGTAACAGCTTTGATTATAAAAACCCTGAAGTTAAGCCCACAAACTGTGATAAAGCAAAAGTAAACTTGCCCAAGCCAATGAAAATCAATACCACTGGCATAGCAGGTATTGATAGCTTCGCCGATGCCCTTGACCCAGAAGAAACCTATGAAAATTTAAAAAAAGCAATTGCCACTAAAGAAGGTGTTAAATCGTCTGAGTTCACCAAAAATGCAAAAAAAGCAAAAAAGTTAATGCCCAAACTTTTAAAGATGATGAATAAGAAAAAAATAGTTTTTGACAAAAATCAAAAGAAAAAAGATGTAAAACCTCTATATCTTCAAGTTCTCAATGCCGCAAAAAAAAGAGATGCGGCCGTGGCATCTCTATCTAATAAATTATTTAATGATCTAGCAAAAAAAAAATAAAGTCTCTCCAAAAAAATAAGTAGTGATAAAAAAGGATTATCTAAAAAATCAATTTCAGCACCGGCCATAAATCTCCCAAAAGTAAAACCAATTAGTTTATCAGTTGAAGATGATGAGGAAGCTACTAGCTCTGAGACGGGTGCCAATTATGAAGCGCTAGACAAATTTGAAAGCTCTGCAGAGGACATCGTGAAGAAAAAAGGTGTCAGCCTATGGAAAGTGATAAGTGTGCGCTATCAAAAATCGGCTTATGATGATCTTCTGGAATTAAAGAAACAATAAATATCTTTTGTTTTATAAAAAAAACATCTTTTTTACCGAAAAGAATACTATGAGGATGTCTTTACTTTTTATTGTACTTACGTGCTTTAGCTTCAATGCTTTTGCGTCACCAATTTATGAAATAAAAAGTTTTCTGCCTTCAATAATTTCCTCAGCTTATCCAAACGAAACTGATCAAGCAGTATCTGATGAACTTAGTGAGCATGAGCAAGATCTTCTTGACTACTGCATGGCAGAGACAGATAAGTCTGAAGCTGAGTGTGTTTCAGAAATACAAGATAATACAATAACCGCACAACAGGCAGAAGAAATATCTGACGGTACGGGTGTTTTTTTAGATTCATACGGATCCCAACATTCAACGATTATGACTATCGTGGCTGCTGCTATATCTGCTCTATCAACAATTGCTGCATTTGCTCTAATGTCTGGGTGGAAATATCCCTCGAATTATTTAAGTTTGGCAGCAAACAGCGTAATTTTAATTTTTTATTGGAGTAACCT
>DCQT01000003.1:0-3022 GCA_002323535.1 Bacteriovoracaceae bacterium UBA1511 | reverse complement strand
TCAAAGTTTCTAAAAGTAGTTCAGTCAGCAAAAGATCTCAAATACAAAAATCAGCAAAACATTAACCAAACTAAATTTATCAATGACCAGGTGGAAATATTAAAAGAAGCAAAACCGTTGGTAAAAAAGATAAACACATCAATGAAAGTGGTTATAGGTATCTCTATTGGGACTGTAGTTGCTGCAATCATAGAGAGCATTCTTTGTGTATCAGGTAATATATATTTTTGTGCTTGCACGAAAAAAAAGAAGAAAAAACCCTTCTTTGATTTCATTAATTCTTTTTTTCCAGATGAGTTAATAGCATCAACTACTGAAGAACTTAACAATCAAAAAAATCAAGCAAAGCAAACGGTAGAAGGAAGTGGAACCTCCTTGTCAGTAGGCGCTTGGAGGAAAGTTATTTTTGAAATTATCAAAATTTATCTCAAAGTGAACTTTACTAATGGTTTTATTGCAAAACAAATCGCCGCAAAAATTTTCCCGCAAAGTATGGAGAAGGCCGTTTCAAAAATTTTGGCGTTTGTTAAAGTTGTATTCTACTCTTTAGATTTAAAAAATTACGTTCAAATGAAAAACATGTATCAATCAGCGGAAGATGAAATAGACAGAAGGATAGAACTCCTAAAAGACTTTGGATCCGAAATAGATCAAGCATTATCTAGTGAATCAGGCATAACTCAAGGCGAATCATCCGTAGATAATAATGAGGGTCTCTCCATTGTTGTAGATAATCAAGGCCAAGAAACAAGTTTTCTTGGCGACGGTAGTTGTACTAGCTTTAATTATAAAACAGCAGAAGCGACTGACTCTCCTTGTAATGAAGCAGTTACAACTTTTCCTAAGGCAAAAAAACCCACTAATCCTGGTATTAAATCCCTTGACTCCTACATGGAGTCTTTAGATCCAAATCCAATTTTTGAAAATATATCAAAGGCCACCACAACCAAAGAAGGAGTAGACGCAGCTGAATTTTCAAAGAATGCGAAAAGGCTTAAAAAGTTAATTCCAAAGCTTTTGAAAGTGATGAAAAAAAAGGGAATCAAGTTTTCAAAAGATCAAAAGGAAAAAAAAGTAAAACCACTATATCTTCAAATCATTGATGAAGGAAATAAAAGAAATCAACACTTGTCATCAGTAGCGGCAGAAATCCTTAAATCGAATGGTATAAAAAAAGAAGACTTTGATAAAGATTCATCATCCCCTCTTTTGGGTAAGCGAAAAGCATATGATGACAAAAAGAACTCATTTAAACTACCTGAAGTTGATATGGGGGAAGAAATTGATGAAGATGCTTCATCAACAGATGACGATGTAGACTATGCAGAGCTAAATGAATATGAGGATCTAACCAAAGATATCAATAAAAATAAAGGCGCTAGTCTTTGGAAAATAATAAAGGTTCGTTATAAAAAATCTGCATGGGATGATTTACTACCGAAAAGAAAAAGATAAATTTGTAAAACATATCTGCTTCGGCTCGGAGTTGTTCGGCGTCAAACTACCATCCTGGTGTTTGACTATCTCACTCGCCTCACATCCGCTTCGGCTCGGAGTTGTTCGGCGTCAAACTACCATCCTGGTGTTTGACGCCTCCAAAAAAAAAAGGCCAACAAAAAGTCGGCCTTCTATGCTTTGAGCGTATTTACCTAGGAAGGTCCCCAAAATTACCAATGACAGGGGAAGTATCATCTCAAATTTTATAATTTATTTACACTTAGAATTTTTTTAAATCCTACAGTTACAGCCTTTAACGTATCACATGAGCCTGTCGCTACCTTTGTGGCACCACTTCTAGTTAATTCGCACTCATTACCAAAAGTAACTGGTTTACCACTAACAACTCCACAAACAGGAACGTAAAAAAGTGGACAAAAATTTGCTTTTGTATCAAAAAAGCCTTTATCGTTTGAAGAACTATCAGAAACTTTTTCTACTTGAACTCTTTGAGCTACTGATCCTTTGTCTCTACAAAATACAACCTCGACAAGTTGTCCATTAAGTACTTTGTACAAACCGTCAAAGCATGAAGCTTCAACAGAGTTAATCCTTACCTCTTTTTGGCCATATTGAGAGTAGATAAAACCAACATTTCCATTAATCGCAAGTTCCCCAGACACAGTTTCGTATGCGTGAGACTTAGAGATAAAAGAAAAGCCGAGAATAATTAAGCTAAGTAAAATTAAGTTTTTCATTTGTTCTTCCTATTTAATGTCATTTGATGAGCGAGGTTATAGACCAGATGCAATATTAAAAAAAATTATATTAAATAATACTTGGTCATTATTTAAACTTATGATATTAATGCATAGCAAAAGAGAAGAAGATGCTTATAGATCAACTTAATATCAATAGCTTACGAGTTTTTGAGCGAGTATATCAAACTCGATCAATGACTACTGCCGCCAAAGGTATGGGACTTACCCAATCTGGCGTTAGTCAGCATATAAAAAATTTGGAAAAATCTCTGGGGGTAACCCTGTTTGATCGAATCAAACATCGACTAATTCCTACAAAAGAATCCGAACAATTGGCCATTTTGTTAACCAGGTACTTTAGAAATATTGAACATGAACTCGTAAAGCTGGCAGGACGAAAAACGGATATTAAAGGAGAGGTTAATATTGGTATTCCACTGGAGTTTGGGAATAACTTTATTTTACCGCTTCTCACAGAGCTCGGCCGTCAAAACCCAGAAGTAACATTCTCTATAAAGTATGGCATAGCCAGTGAAATGAATGCACTTATGCTCTCTGGTGAAATTGATTTTTCATTTATTGACCAATTCGCTGTTGATGCTCAGGTAAAACTAAAACCTGTTTGGAATGAAACAATTTGTTTGTGCGCTAACAAAGAATATTTAAGAAAAGTATTCGGGGAAAAAATGCCACCACATGAAATAAAAACTTACGACAAGCTCGACTATGTTGATTATGTAAAAGGTGCACCGGTTTTAAAACTTTGGTTTGAACATCATTTAGGAAAGCCTTTTGTTCCAAACATCCGTGCAGCATTAATGGAT
>DCQT01000064.1 GCA_002323535.1 Bacteriovoracaceae bacterium UBA1511 | reverse complement strand
AAAAGAGCTGACTTACCAGTGTTAAAATTATCGGAAGAGAAAGAGATAGCTCAAAAGAAAAGCAATAAAGAACATCTTTCAAAAAGAGATAAAAAGAAATTAGATCAGTTATTATCTAAATATGGCTTTTAATTTTGAGATAAAATTATCATTTCATCCGCTGCATAATTATCACCTTCAAAAACAAAATTAATTGATGCACCTTTAATTTGAAGGAGGTAGTTCTTTTGTATTTTATCTTCGTAAACATAAATTTCGATAGAAAACTCTTCTGGCCCAAATAAACCCCCTCTTCCATCACATTTCATACGTGTTTTCATTCGAAAATCATAAGAAGAGTTATTTAAAAAAAAGTGTTGAGCCAGCACTCTGTCTTTACCAATAGCATAATTTTCTTTGTAAAAACCATTAATTAGGGTCTTTTTCGTATCTTTAAGAATTATCCAATAAAGTGAAGATAAATCTAATTGTGCAATATTTAATTCTTTCACCCCATCAGTTGCAGAAGCCATGTTTTTCACAGACCAATGTTGGTTTTGAAAAAGAATTTGGTCGCCAAGCTTTAGAGATGTTTTGTTTTCATTATAATTAGAATTGTTTTTAGGTTTTATTTTTTTATCACGATTATATGAAATCAGACCGATTGAGGTCGCAGTTGCAAACATTCCAAATGAGATCCAAAAGAGCATTAAAGACCTTTACCATAGGTTTTAATTAAATTATCGCTGTGAAAATTTTTCATAGCGTGACACGTTTTAATGTTTTCAATAGACTTTCTTAGGTTTCTTGGCGCGCCTGGAATACCGTCAACCTTGTCTTTAAAGAATTCTTCTAGCTCCTTAATAATAGCGATATCACAAAAAGCACCAGGTAAATAAGGTGTATAAGATAATGTACCTTTTGGTAGACGTGTTTTGTAGTGCTCATAGCGATCTGTAAAAAGCTGCCATGTTTGTTGTCTAAAAATGGTATTATCCATGAGTGACCAGAAAATACGGCCCCTTTCATTTTTTCGTAACCGATCTGCTTCAAGCCATTTTAAAATAAGATCATAATGTTCTAAATGAGGTGTTTTTCCCAGCGAACGAATAAAAACTCGTCGCCAGTCGGGGCTTTCTTCTTTTTCTAATAACTGAGAAACCCTTACAAAAGTCTTTTTAGATTGTTTTGGATCTTTTAATAAAACATCAATAGCAAGAGTTCTCAATTCCACCGGTAGAAAAGAAGTATCCCGGTTCCTCTCTTTAGCGAGAAGTAACTTCTTACCTTTTTTCTTTAACCATTTTTTTATACCGCGATGTTGTCCAATATGATATAAAATATCAAAGAGCGCAGCTCTATGTAGTTTTATCTCGTCAGACTCCCCCGCTAAGGGTGTGTAACTCACTTTTTTAAATGTCTTAAAATAGATTTTTTGAATAAACTGTTGAAACTTTATTGGCGGTCTTTTATCCCAAACTGTTTCATGAGCAAAAAACAGAATATCTTTAAAAGCAATAGATAAAACCCTTTCAGGCATTTGTGCATAAGCATTCAAATAAGGAAGAAGTGCATCAAAAGTCATCGAACCGCTTCTAAAGGCCGCTTTAAGACTATCTGCGAGGGCTAATTTTTCCTGAATAGTAAGTAAGTCTATATTCTTAATAAGTTTATTATTGTCTTCATCAGATATTACAAAGCGGAAATAGCCGTGTGCACCCTTATTAGGAAAGAACCACTTAGGACAATTCTCTAAACCAAAATCGTCTTTTTCTTTATTAAATAAGACACATTGTTTTTCATCGTCATTAAGTTTGAAGCATACAGGAATTTCCCAGATAGGCTTTTCCTCCGTACCTAATCCTAGTTTAAAATAACGTTTTTGAGAGAGTTCAAAGTTCGCTTTAGAATTTTCACAACTACTTTTAACTGTTATCTGAGGTACACCGGCTTGCTCTAAAAATGTTTTTGAAAGTCCAGTAATGGGTGTTTGAGATTGGTTTTCGATGGCAAAAAGTAAATCATCCGCAGTTGCAACAGCGTTAGCGTGTTGTCTTAAAAATTCTGAAATACCATTTTTAAAATTCGCTTCACCTACGTGGTTTTCAATCATAGAAAGAAAAGCCGCACCCTTAGAATAAGTAATCCCATCAAAAGCATTATGAATATCGTGATGGCTTTGGATCGCTTGCCTTATTTTACGAGCGGCGGGGATGCTATCAGAATTCATGACCGAGTGTGATGAGCGTACATGTTGAATCATCGCTTCAGACTCAGGATAGACCTCGTTAGTAATTTTACGGCCCAGAAAAGTGGCAAAAGCTTCGTTAAGCCAAAGGTCGTTCCACCACGATAAAGTGACGTAATTACCAAACCATTGATGAACCAATTCGTGAGTCATGACTCCGAAAAAAGCCCGTTTTTGATTAATTCCTGCTTCTTCCTCATCTAATAAAAGCAGCCATTCCCTAAAAGTAATCGCTCCAGGATTCTCCATAGCACCTGCTCCAAAATCTGGAACGGCAATGATATCTATTTTAGGATAAGGGTGGGCGATGCCAAAGTAAGATTCGAGTGCTAAGAGAATTTTACCTGTATTTTCAAGTGCATATTTAAGCTGTGCGCCCTTATTTTTAACGGCGAATCCCCTTAAGGAAATCGCTTGGGGGCGAAGGTCGGTTGCTGGGATGCTGGGACCTAGCACCTCATCAAACGGTCCTATCATGACTGCGAGCAAATAGGTGGGCAACGGTGGTGATGGTAAAAATGTAAAATGAGTCCAATCGTCTTGTATCTTTTTCTCGAGGACGGGCATGTTACTGATTGCTTTGAGGCCTTTTGGAACAACAAGAGTCGTTTTAAATGGCGTTTTGAATTGAGGTTCATCAAAACAAGGCATTAAAGTACGGGCTGCAATAGGTTCCATTTGCGTAAAAAGATAAGGCGTCTCATCAACAATGACACGATACAAGCCATCTAAGTCTTTACTTAAAGAAGCGGTGTAATTAATTTTGAGTTTAATGATTTGTGGTTTCTGTTGTTTCTTAAAAAAGACACCTATTTGTTCTTCATTTTCAAAAACCTTAACAGATGCGTTGATAGAAACGTTACCGGCAGTAACTTGAACTTGATTGACCTTGATATGTTTGCTGTGCAGGAAAAAGCTTTTCGTGGGCTTTTTTAAATCGATTGTGATTTCGACTTTTCCCGTAAAATTATCCTCTGCAGGATTTGTGGTTAAATGAATATCGTAAGAGAGCGGGATAATATTATCCGAGAGTCTAAATGAAGGCTCTTTTGGTTCATGTATTTGTTTTTTATCGACTTTTTCCTCTGTCGGATTGATGTTTTCGGTCATTTCCGCAGGGTTTTGGGGTTTTGGGCTTGAAACGCAGCCCAAACAGAATAAATAAAAAAGAGACGCGAGTAGGTAAAAACGATTTGTAAATGTCATTGGATTTTCGCAATCAAAAGTTAAGTGGCAAAAGTAGTGTTTTCCAGTCTAAAAAACGGCTATACTCTCTTATCTCAGGGGAACTGTATGGGCGCAAGAATAGAAAAACTAATTGTTACAAGTTTCTTAGTGGTGATGATGAGTGGGTGCAACTGGGGCTCTTCACTGGTTTCTTACGAAATGACCATGCAGCTTATCTCTGATTGTAGCCAGGCTGGTTCAGGCGCAATTCAGTGCGAAGACCTTGAAACAGTCGCGGCAGCCAAAGAAAGAGGAATTTGGTTTTTTGAGCAAAGAGATGGACGCACTTTTGTTTTGGTGAATCACAATGGGGAATCGGTAAAAGGTGTTGGTGCGTTTGAAGAAGAATCTGGGCAGATTTACCAGGCGAGAAAATATGAAGAAGAAGTAAATACCAGCGATGGTTGCCATAACTACCGTGATGAATTTTATGACTTTATTCTTAATGAAAACAAGCTTGAAGGCGAGCTTACCATTGCTCAAACGGGCGGTAGTGAGCTTGAGTCAATGGATTGTGGCCCTTTGTGGGCTCATGAAATTAAGTATTTATTGAAAGGTGCCAAAAGTGAAGAAGTGGTTCCTGGACGCTAGCCAGCATCTCACAATTTTGATGTTCATTCTCAGCTTTAGTGGGTGTGGTTCGTTTATTGCTTATTATGATGTGACGGGTGCCCAAAGTACGAAGTGTTCTATTCAGGGAAGCAGCGTTATTTGCAATGAAGGTTATTTAAATTTCACGATGACCTTGGGCGTAGAAGAATTTAAAGACCATTTTCTAGTTTATTGGGATGACTCCACTTGGGAAGCCACGCTTAAAGAAGGCAATACCTTTGAAGCTTTTAGGTTTCATGAGATTCAAGACAGCAAGGAAGCATGTCATACTATTCAGTCTGAAATATTAGAACTAGAAATAACTCCAGATCGTGTGAAGGGTACTTGGCAAAGAGAAAGTCGAACTGAAGGCCCTAAAGTTTGTGGTGATACCCCTACTGGTGAAAAAGACGAAA
>DCQT01000083.1 GCA_002323535.1 Bacteriovoracaceae bacterium UBA1511 | reverse complement strand
AGAAGATCTTAATAGATTAAATTTTTATTATGGTTGGCTAGTCGATGGTATGGATAGAGAGGCAGAGGCTTTTGTAAATAACAGTTACAAGTTTCACAAAGAGAATATAATTCATGAAATAAATGAAACTAGTAATATGGCCGAGAAGTTTTTCTGTGGGCCAGGTGTGAGTAACTCAGTGTTTAGAGAAGTTGAATATAAAGGTATTCCGATGCCTGGTAGTTACGAGTTTGATTACATACCAGCAGAAGGAAGAGAGACACACTTTGATGTCATGGAGAAAAATAAACCAACCTCAACTTACCCTACAGGTATTGTTGTGAAGCCATTTATGGTTTTAAAATATGATGGCCTTTGCGATGAAGACATGAGGCATCTGGATGGATCAAGAGTTAACCTTTTTACAACAGGAAACTACGAAAAGATTGTATGCCCAGTTGATTATGATTACACAAACAAAAGGGCCATTTACAAAAAAAATGTAACTCATAGATTATATTGTCAATTAGATCAAGAACACGTGAGAGCTCATGTTTTAAGGTCTGGGTTTTACAATGGTGAATATGTACGAGAGCAACTAGAAGAGCAATCAATGGAGATCTTTGGAAGAGTCTACGAAAAAGTTGAGTCTCAAAGAGATTTAATCGTCTTAAAGTATGAAAAGAAATTAAGACATTCATTGCTAGAAGGTTTAACAGGTAAAGAAGTAGAAATAAGTGAAAATGATCAAATCACTATTAGTGGGCCGGTAGAAGAAGCTTATTGGGGGGCAAGAGGAAGTTTTTCTCTTGGTGTAATCCCATCTCTTGAAAGAGAAATTAGGGTTTACGGATATTACTCTCAAATGACAGGCGTCAAAAGAATAGAGAAGTTAATGAAGAAAAAAATGCAAGAAACGAACTATAAACTTAAGGCGGCAAAAGATCTTCTTTACTACACGATGCAGCCATATAGTAATCGCGTTAGAAAAAATCAACATCGTGCCGATGTAAATAGTGATGAAGATTGGCGCAAGGTTGCTGCAATGATCAGAAGTTTTATTATCAATTAAATTTCAAAGATAAATCAATACTGTTTGGCCCCAGGGAAACTGGGGCCTTTTTTATGGCCTCAGACTAAAATTAATAAAGCCAGTACTATATTGGGGATAATCGAGATTTCTTTCAAACTCCGCACCTAGGCGAAGCCCATCGATTAGTTTTCTTTTTATTTGATATCTCTCAATCTTTTCACTGCCGGGAACCCAAGATGGGGCATCTTTTGATAACAAGCCTGACTTACTGAGAGAGAGGCTTTGCTCATCGGCTAAATCACTGAGTTTCGCGCTTAAAAAGTAGGTGTAGACACTACCATTTAAGGTAGGGGTGCTAGTAATGTCATTTTTTGTTTCAAGCTTTAATATGCCAAGAACAAGTTTAGAGTCGAGATATAGACTTTTTTGTCCAAGAAATAGTCTGTATGTATCTCTCTTGGCCGATCTTGCGTTCATTGTGTTTAAGTGGATTTTTGTTTTTGCTCCGCCTTTTATAAAGTCCTTTCCTGACTTATAAGATATCTCCCCAGTAATATCTCCAGCACCCTGGTAAGATATTGGCGCCGCTCCAATTCCAGAGGAAAAATTACTACATTCGTTAAATTTTTTTTCTCCATTTATTTTTCTGCACTCGGTAGAAAATTGAATGTTGCTTGATAGCTCAATTTTCCCATTAAGTCCCTCACTCGCTTCTGGTTTTAACTGGTACTTTTTGGTCCCTTTAATTCTAGAATAAATACCATAATCATTTGTCGTTTTATTTTCATATAGTTTTCTTGAGGATTGATATACCCCAACCGATGAGTCAACGTTTAACGGTAGTTTGTTTTTATTTTTGTAGGTATAAAACGCCCCAAGGGTTATTCCTTTTGTTCCTCTTCCGTATTCTTGAAGAGCTAGGTGTGTACCATGGTTTCCAAAACTTTTTCCTATCTTAAAACCACTTGGGTTTTGTCTATAACCATACATTAGGTCCTCTGTTTCTCCCTTTGAGGCTTCCATTAAACTTAAGTGAAACCTTGAGGGAAGAACCAGGAGCGATCGATCATTTTTTGGATTATAGATATAATTAGCAAGGCCAAAGCTGGTCGTATCCTCTCCGGAATTTAGTTCTAATGCCCCAACTCCATGAATCTGAGTATTAGTGTGGATATCATCATAATCAATATGATCTAACCTACCTTTCGAGTTAGAAATAGTTGCTGTTAAGTGAGGGCCAAACTTTGTTCTGAAACCAACTCCATGAACATTTTTTAGTCCCATGGCATTGGCCATTTTACCAATAGTTTGATGAATGTCCCGGCAAACCCCGTTGTAACGAGGGCCAAAATTATTAACACTTGCTCGAAGTGCGGTGACCATCTCCATCGTCGTAACTGCTTTATCTGGAATTGCTTTAGCTCTTTCTAGGTCATACCCAAGAGAGAGGTTATGGCCAATACTTGCTAAGAGTTTTAATTTTCTTTCCTCATCCATTGCCTCTGACCTTGCTCCAAGGATTTGAAGAATTTCTTCTTCTGTTTTTGCTTGAAGTAATTCAGAAATTATATGGGCGTCTTCTTTTTCATTTTTATCATAACCATACAAATCGAAAATAATATCCATTTTGTCTTTGGATAATTCCAGGAAACTAATACGTTCATCTGATTCATTTCTTATATAGTGTTTTGAAATTGTATGAAAATCAACGCGGGATCTATTTACTTTTTTTAAAACAGTTGCCTCATAACCTGGGAGTCCTAACCTTGCTATGACAAAAAGGTTATTACTAAAGTCACTTCTTGTTTTTGGATTTTTCTCTTTTAAATTTTTACAATTGTTGTCCACCTCAGGGCTTAATTTATTTATACTTTTAATAGCGTCACCCAGATCAGTAACGGGCGTTGCAAATACTTTAGGAATTAGGCAATGAGTTAATAAAATGAGGAAGGTGACAACTGTAAAGTAATTTAACAGTTTAAAGTCGGAAGCTTGTGTTATGGTAAGTGGTTGTTTTTTTACTATTTTCACATATTTAAGTGTGCACGTTCAAGGCCAATTTATTTAATTTTCTTTGAGGTCACATCTACAAAGAAAGTCCTAATCCTTGAATATTAAAAATATTAATTTTGGGAACTGAGCAGGGGCCTGCATGCCATCTAAACCAGAATCACAATAAAATCCTCATTTAAAAATATAAATAGGCTCAACCTTCTCGTTAAGTTTGGACTTAGGCACGTCAAAGGTGTTTTTATATTTCAATTCTTCCTTATCAAAAATCGTTAGAAATGATTTATCTGAGTTTTCGATGATCACCATAGAGAATTTTTCTTTAATGATCGGAGGTCACATATTACTTTCCATCCAGGAGATACCTTGGTTTAGAGATGCTAAGGCTTCTTTTGAAGTGTTAAATCTATAAGGAGAGCCGTGCCCTGGCAGGACATATGAGAATTTGTAGTTTTTTAACTTTTTCACAGAGGTAAGGAGCAATTCCTTTGAGTGCCAGCAATGATTTATAAAGGCATATAGATGGTTTAAATGTTTTGAGTAGCAAAGGTGATCGCCTGTAAATAAAAATTTTTCTTTATAAAGAAAACAAAAGTGTCCTTTTGTGTGTCCAGGAACACTTATGGCCAAAAGGTCCGGGGTAATTTGAATTTCATCTTGGTTTGAATCGAGAAGCTTATCAACACTAAGTCTAGCTGGTGCTTTGTCAGCACTTGGAAAATAAAGCGTGCTACTGAATTCTTTCTTATATAAGTGAGCGTCTGCGACGTCATCCTGGTGGGTGAGAAGTTGTTTTTTTACTCCTCCTGCATGAGTAATTCTGTTCGCCAGTTTTCTAACAAACCTAGGAGAATCAATCATAATATTTCCGGATTCACTTTTTATAAGATAAGAGGTAGCACCAAAACTTTTACGATCGTGAAATCCTAGGTGAAAAATATTATCCTCTAAATTTCTGGGAAAAGGTGGAGGGTTTGAGTGTTTACCTACATGTCCAATGGAATTAGTCGGGCAACAGTATTTTGCAACGTGTGCGAGTTGAACTTGGTCTTCACTTTCAGGGTCAAAATAGACGGTACTTTGACTTCCGTCACGCTTAAAAGTATCGGGTGCAACCCAGTAGCAGGTACCGCAGTCAATGCACGTATTATCGACGAAAAAAGAAGAATTACAATTGTTGGGGAGCTTTTTAGCTATTCTTGCCATTATGGAAGGCTAACATATCGTGTTGGGTTGTCAATTTTGATAAAGCTAGACAACCTCGCATCTGTGTATTGTTTATCTTTGTACTAGGGGCCTGGCTTAAGTGTCCCATCAGTTTCTTTAATCTTTAGAAACCATAGGTCAGAGTCGTTACCTAAGATTTTTGAACTTCCATTGTTGTTTGAGAAATGATTAGTGGAATATGAACCAATGAATATCGTCCTTCTATTGTCTATCGTTAATTCACTCTTTTTGAGATCCTCCCTATAATTTATTAAGTCACCACTACTCAGGTCATATAATATATTATTTGGTTCAAAACTATCTCCGTAGTGTTTAATAAACGAAAGCTCCTCACTATCCAGTGCACCATGAGTCACCGGTGTAATTGTTTAAGAGACCTCAGTTAGGTTCCCTTGGCCAATCTCTAGCAATGCTTCCACCTTTGCAGAAAGATCATTCAAGTCTCCATCAGACGAGCTCATTCTGTCTTCAAATGTGAGTGTTCCAGACCATCGAATGTAGACTTAGTAAAATGATTTATTCGAACTTAAAGCTAAAAAAATCATCATTAATATTACAAAGTAAGAAAGCTTTTCATTGTTTTTGAAAGAATTTTGTTTTTATAAATTACCAACTTTTTCTGTCGAATCTTACTTTCCTAATTTAAAAATAAAAAAACCACTATCAAGTGCTGGGAAGTCATCAGATCTTTGATATTCAATCCCAAAACTACTGTCGATTGAGTCAAAGCCTTTTAATAATTTAAAGTTTTGTCTGTTTTCAGTTCCAGGGATCCAAGCCGGAGCCACCCTACCTGGTGTGTCTATGCGTCCTTGTGCCTCTCCCATCACTGTTAATTCAAGCGGGTTGTAAGTAATGTGGGCACCTGATTGATATGTTTTGACCACTTGGTCTTGAAGGTCATGTAGTATGAGACTAGCGTGGCCACCTAGGTTGAAATCTTTTGAGAGATAATCAACATTAAGTGAAAATTTATGTTGTGAAGGTCTAAAACTTCTCTTTGAGTCCGAGTCTCTTGCATCCTCAAGGAGGTTTTGCAATCTTAACTGGTAACCTAACTTTGCTGTAAGATCATCATCTTTATAACTTATATCAGCACCTGCAACTACGTTTGTTGTGTGGGATGTGGGTCTTTTTCTATCTTCCTTAGATAAAGTTAGGTCATCCTCTACACAGTCGGGGTTAGAGTCGGTCCTACGGCAACTGCTTAGGTATGCATGATGGTGTGTGATAAATGGTTTTAAACTAAGTTTTTCGGTAAGTGGTATCCGTTGGCCTAGAGTTGTAGATGCTCTAAAGTACATGCCACTTTCGTAAAGGTTCTCTTCACCAGCCTCTCTTTCAGACTCAACATATCCAATCGCCGTATTCAGATCTAAAAATGAAAAAGGCTTTTTCTTTAGATGGTAAAATACACCTGATACTTCTCCGGGGGTTCCATCTGTCAGCTCCTGACGGCTAAAAATTATATCTCCATAGTCGGAGCGAACACCAGTTCTTAGGACATTTCCATTATCTTGTGCTCCAAAAAATAAGCTATCCACTTCTGCACCAGAGGCAACACTTATGGCCTGCCCTAGTCTTGTGGGTATGGCGATGACGTCTTTATTAGAAGTTCCATTGGTTATATACAATGCCATAGACCAACTTGGCATTCCTCCTTGAAGTTCTAGAGCGCCCGCACCGGAAACACCTTTTGAGTGCTCAATTCTTCCATAGTTAATTGTACTTACTTTTCCATAAGATTCAGGCGTCGTTGTTAAAATTAAGTGCCCTGAATTCCTTGTGGAATACGTAACACCATAGGCATTTTTTAGTCCCATTGCTCTTGCCATTTTTGCCATGGAGAGATGCATATCACGGCAAACTCCCGCATCTATTTTATTTCCAGTTATAAGGGACCTTCTCATTGCCTCAAACATTTTCTCTGTCGTGACCACTCCTTTTGAATTAACAGTTGCTTTTTCTGTCCTCTTCTTGTCGTAGCCACCCAAAAGATTATTACCAATGGAGGCCAATAATTGAAGTTTTCTCTCGTAAGAAAAACCTTTGGTTAATTCTTTTAATTCTCTTAAAATATCTGACTCTGAATTATGACTTGTCATTTTTAAAATAATTTTTGCATCTTCTTGTTCAGTGGCGGTCAATAATGTGTTATTCGAAAAAAAACTATCTAATTCGCTGTCAGTCATACTAAGAATAGTTTTACTGCCAGAGGTCTGACCTCTTAAAAAAGAGTCTAGGGCCCTAACATCTGATCTTTGTTTCGTCATAGGTGTGTATTTAGGTGAACCATCAGGGTTGATCCCCGTTCTTGCGAATAAAAAGAATTGAACTGGTTGAGATGAGTTTTTACTAGAGATAAAGCTAAAAAGCGTATCTACCACCTTTGTCGAGATGGACTCTTCTTTTTGCCTTTTGGTTTTTTGTTGGGTGCAGCTGTCCTGTACACTAGGCTCAATTTTTTTTATTGCTGTTAATGCTGTTTTAAGTTGCTCAACGTTTTCATCAGATCTTGAAATATAGGGAAATGTCGCTAAAAGCGATAAAAATAATATTGGACATGTATATTGTTTTATCAAATTAAACCTTTTAAGCATTCATTATTCTCGTAAGATATTTATCTTTTTAACTTTGGGAGCAACTAGCATGCCAATGATGTAAACAATATTTGTCTATTGCTTGTGAGGGGTGTCATGCGGTTTGGGCTTAAGGGGAAATCTATTACGTGCCTCAGAATCAGGTTTTCAAATTTATTTTATTTAATAATAACTATTCTAGTTCTACGAATTTTAAATTTTTTAATATGAAAAATTCGCGTGTGTCTAAATCGATTTAAATCTAAATATAATTTTTATGAGTACTGTAATAGCACTTTTATTAGCTTGCTGAAGCGTTTTTAGACTTTTAAAAAGTACACATAAGCCTTCGTTAGAGAAAACAGTGTTTTTCATGTGAAAAGAATTAGTTTTTAAATTCCGCCATATATTTTTGTCGTTTCCCATAAATTTAGTTTTTAGTATTTAAATAATTTTTATAGTTTTAAGTGTTCTTTACGTTTTATTAGTGACTTAGCTAATACTATGAGCTTGTAAATTGAATCTAGACATGAGCTAAGCCCAGTTAATATTTTTTAGTTTAAGTCCTCCTGAAAACCAATAATTTCAATGGCTTACTACGTAATCATAGACACATATTAAAATACTACCAATTAAGTTGGGTATTGTTTGTTCAATGCCCAAAAAAACCTATTTAAAGGCAGATT
>DCQT01000018.1 GCA_002323535.1 Bacteriovoracaceae bacterium UBA1511 | reverse complement strand
TGTTAACTCTCTGGGTGGGAAGGTGATGATCTCTCCATCACTATTTTTAAACAAGGACACATACGCTTCAATTCCTGGTACAAATTCTTCAGCGTATATTTCACCTTCATAATGTTCTTTTAAAAATTCAAGTCGTTTTAAAAAGTCATTTTGGCCTGCACAAATATTTTTTTTAAAAATTCCGTAAGACCCATCCTCGTTATTAAATTTTAAAATTAAAGGAAACCTAGGGTCACTCAGACTTAATGTCCTCGGACATTGGACAAACCTAACGAGCTTCTTTTTTGTTAATATTTTATCTCTTCCAAATGATAACTCCTTTGCATTACAGCCAGAATAAGGAATTCCTTTTTCCCCCAAGATCTTCGGGAGCATAAAATCTTTTTTTGGATCAGACTCCACTTCCTCTAACAAATTAAAAACTAAATCAAACTTACATACATCTTTTATAAGATCATTGATACATTCTTTTTTTTCGATTGGGTAAAATAAAACCTCGTGACCTAACCTAAGTAGAGAATTCGCTACATCCCACTCTGTTATCCAAGGAAATGACAATCGATTAGACTTTTTAATTTTTTTTATCGACAGATCAGGAATCAATTCATGATGAACAACAACAGCAATTGATAAACGTTGACTCACATATAAACCTTATTTAGATCAAAACTTTTTAAAAATGATTCATTTCCTGTTTCAATCATTCTTTTAGATTTTTTCGACACAATTGCTTTTCGACCTAAATAGTTCTTTTGGTAAGTGATAATTTGCCTAAAGTTATCAAGAATCCAAGGATCTTGTTTTGCCCAAGGTTTTTTTTCAAGATTTATATCCTCTAAACTGTGTTCTCCCGAAGCGCTGAAGATTTTTCTACGGTTATCGACATTAACTTGAGAAAAATACTCTTTAATATATTCATCAACCGAGCGCTTATCCATTTTTATAGACTCAATCTCTGTTTTTTTTAAGGATAATTTCTTTTTGTCAGTAAAGGCTTCACCAGAATTAATTAACTCTTTAATATATTCAATCTTTGGGTCCTCGCAGTGCCCTTCAATTTTCGACCAGTTCTCTACGACGAAACTAAGAGTCTCCGCGAAGTCCTCACACGGATGAGACTGCCAATAAAAGCTATCTATATGAGAAAAAGAAGAGCGTCCTTTCGTTAGACTTCTTTTTGGGTAAAAGTATTCAGGATACCGCTCACTAGCTAAACCAAAAAGAGCCTGTCTCTTTTTAAATCTTCTCAAGCCAAAAACATTATCAGTGACATGGGCCAACTCATGTCTAAACAGTTTTTTCCTCTCTATGGAGGTTTTACCTTCCACTAATACACCAATACTCTCAAAGTACTTCATAAGTTTTGGTGAATTTAAATAGAAAGGAACCCCTAGTCCCTCTACTCCGTCGGGGCAAAACCACTCAGTTGAAAACCAAACATTTGGGCAAATATCTATTCCTAGACTTTTATACTCATTAAGAACCATGAGATAATCCTTATAGAAATAGGATTCCTCAAAAGTCTTATGAAAATGGGACAGCTGCTTGTTTTTCATTATTGTATTGTTACAAAAACAATTGCCTAAAATCTATAGAGTCTTAAATTTTTACCAGATTCTAGCCCTTTGGGTTTAGAGTGTATTGTGGCGTCGTGACTTTGTATTTTTCGAGATAAAAGTCATAATCTTCCCTTTTTTTAATGGGTAAAAAGAACCTATAACGGTTCTCTACTCCCACGTTACAAAGATGAAGGATATTTCTCCCAGACTTTTTTATAAAAAAAGAGTTCATATTCAGTAAAACTGACCCAAGCGCGGACTCTAGTTGGGTAAACCTCTTACCATCTTGAATTTTAACGTTTTTAATTACCTCTGGCGCTATTTTCTCTATGAAATCCTCAAAAGACATATCAAGACCTCGAAAGGCATCTCTCAGGGGTTTCGTGTTAATGATGGCCATATTTGTATTAAAAAAGCTCTCGCCGTCTTGCTCTCTAAGTCCTAGTTTCTCGAAATATTCAAGCTGACCAGACTCCTCTGCTTGAGCCTTTTCAAAAATAGAGATAATCTCATGCTCTCCTTCTTTTCTAATACCCATCTGTCCACCTTTTAGGTCAGCAGAAGTTTTGGTCGTGGTAATCATTACCACTGGAATTTCATTTTTTATCACATGAGCTAAAATCTTTTCATCCGGTGTTGAGTTCAGATCCTCTCCATTACCAATACATACTATCTCATCTGCCTCAGAGCTAAGTGCCTGATAAATTTCACGAAAGCCAATAAAACCATGTCCGGCAGGTGCAACTCGCTCCCTAGTAAGCTCTCCAGCTTCTGAAATGGTTGGCATCATATTCTGAGAGATCTCCGGCTCCATCACCTTTTTAATAGAAGTATCCAATGAGTCAATACAGCTAGCAACCTGCTTACTCGTTTCCTCATTGACGAGAAATTGAAGCTTCACTTTTGAAAATGGGAGGTAATTTTTTAGGTAGTTTGCTTGAAGGACTTGTAAGCTCACAACGCTTTTAAAATTATTTTCGCCCACTGGAAAAAATAGATCAGTTCCTTTCGATCCTAAGCTTTCTCTATTGTCATATTTCATTATGATGTCGTCTCGTTTTACGCTACTTCCGAGACCAGCCTGCATTTTAATCAGCCTAAGGTCATGACCTTTAAATATTTCTGAATTATGGTCTCTAAGACTTTCATAGAGAAAGACTGGCTGTGCTTTGACTTTGTTTTCATCCAGAAGACAAAATGGAGTAAAGATGCCGCCTTCATTACTTTTTGAACAGAAAAGTGACATTGGCTCGGGGGATTTATCTTTCATTTTTAAAAGAAGATCAAAATACTCGTTATTCATAATTATTCTCATTCAATATATAATTTAGATACA
>DCQT01000042.1 GCA_002323535.1 Bacteriovoracaceae bacterium UBA1511 | reverse complement strand
GAAGTGAAAAAGATACTAAGCTTTATATTAATATTTTCAATTTTAAACTTATCATTTGAAGGACTAGGTCTTCACTTCAATGTGGCAAACGCTAATCAAATTGGCGGTTTTACTTGTACTACACCTGCTGATGACCAAAACGATGATCAATCTGGCGATGGAAATGCAGAAGACTCAAATGTTAATCAATCTAAATGTACTTTTAATGCAACCGATAGTGATGGAGAAAATATTAAAGATGCCACGGACGTAACGTTTCAACAGATTACACTTTTTTCTGTCGTGCTAAATGGAGTTTTGAGAATTGGCCGATGTATAGCTGCCGCCGCCGCTGGTTGTAAGTGTCAAGGCTGGTCAACGGCAATGATGGCCGGGGCGATGGTAACAGTTTTAGTTGGCGAGGTTATGGAGCTTATTAATTATGAAAATATTACGGAGGATTTAAAAAAAGAATTTGATATTAAAAGCATTAAAGAAAAAAGCTATATTTGTGATGACATTTCTAATAAAGCTAGTGACATGTCCAAAGAAGAATATGATGAATTTTGTGACTATCAAGTAAAACCAATAAAAAGACTTATTTCAGCTTATGAAGGAGAGCTCTCCGCTGCCAATGCGAAAACGTGGACGTATGGTATTGCCTCAATAATGACAACAACTGCAATGATTTTAGAAACAGTTGCCGCTGCAACTGATGAGGCTGAATTCCTTGCCGAAAACTCTAGCCTCGTTTCTGTTGGAGGACTTTGTAAGGCAGAGGCAGCAGCGAAAGCCGCCACACCAGCGACCAAGGTCGCCGCACTTGCAACGGCGAAGTGTTGTGCCGCAATTACAAAGCGAATAACGACGATCATTGCAATTAAAGGCAAATGTGAAGCCGTAAAGACAACGGCTCCACTGTCTGGTGTCTTCAATGCCAAATGCACCATTCCTAAAAACTCTTTAATAAAAAAATGGGAAGTCGAAAGACTAGGAGCTTGTAATATAGATAGTTGTAAATCATGCCAGCCAATATTATCTGCAGTTGACAAAAAACTTTTAAAAGACCTCACTTTGAATTTAAACCTCGCTATACCAGGGGGTGCAACTTGTGATGCATATACAGCACCTTTTGCGGAAAACAAAAATTACTTTAAAAATTCAATCCTTGAAAAATATGTGTCCTTATTTGCGACAAAGGCATTGGCCGAAGATAATAACCGTGAATTTGATCACTACTTTCGCCTATTTAATGCAATTGCGGCTTCGGTTGGAGGGGTTGTTGGGGCACTTGCGTTTTACATGGGATCATGGACAAAGCAAGATTTTTTCCATAAAGGTCCTACAACAAGAGCAGTCTTTAACGGGATAAATACCGCTCTCTTAGCAACTAGTTCTGGGTTAACAAGTGCAGTAGCTTCGGAACTTGAAAAAAAAGTAAAACAACTAAAAAAATTAATAGGTACCTTGTCTACTCTTGAGACAGGGTCAACATTCAAGCAGTCTAATGGACGTCTCGATTTTGACGATGATGTCGGAAGGGACTTTGAGCAGCAATTTTTACAAAATTTTGATGAAGCTTTTGGGGATAATGCCTCACCTTGTGCTTTTGGAGAATCGCCGGATGGTAAAGGTCAAGGAGGGTGTTTAAGCCAGGATAATGCGTTTGCACAAACAATTGATGGCCTGAATTTAGATGGGCTTGTTGGGCAAACAACAGAGGATATTCGAGATTTTTCTAATGAGATCTCTGGAGCAAATAGGGCATCAGAAAAACTTTTGGCATTAGGAAAAAGTTTGAACGCCAAGCGCGGACCTTTAAAACGAATATTGAAGAAAGCACAAGATGATCTTAATGACCTTAGAGGAAAAAACGGATTTGATCCAATAGACTTTGATGCTGAGGTGGCAAAGGGGGTTCAAGGACTTAAAACAGCAATCGAAAATAGTTTAAAAGAGCAAGGGGTCACGCTAGCAAGTTTAAAACCTGTTGGGTCAGGTGCAAAAAAATCGCCTTCAAAAGATGCTGTGAAAAAGGCCAAGAAAAAGTTGGCCGCAAAAAAGGATGACAAAGTTAAAGCAACAGACAATGGTTTCGCTTTTCAATTCGACAGACAAGAAGATCCCAATGCTGGGATAACAGATGACAGTATTAACGCCCTAAGAGAAAAAACAGATAAATATAAAATTGACAAAGGGGACATTTCAAAAAGATCTAAAGACGATATTTTTAAAATGATCACGACCAGATATTTCAAAACGGCACTCCCTGTTTTAGTTGAGGAGGTCGATTGAAAAAAATCTTTAGCCTAATCATAATTTTTTCCTTGTATACTCAGTCCTTAGTAACACCAGGAACTTTTGGAATTAGTTTTTCAACTTCGAAGGCAAATGAATCTATACTTAAGGAGGTTTCAGATTCATGTTCAGGTAATGATGGATGTGCTTATGATTATGATGGGGAAGGATCAACGACAGGAGACCAGTGGCGAATTGCTTATGAGCAAATTTTAATAAGCACTATGGCATTTCTAACTGTGGCGAAAATCTCTCAATGTATAGGAATTAAGGCTAAATGGACTGGCCCTAACCTTACTGCAAAGAAGAAAATTAAATGTCTTGGTTTCGGCGAAGCCGTTGAAATTGGAACGATGGTTGCCCTAATAATTGCTGAAATTATTCAAATGGTCATGGTAACAACTAAAGTTAAAAAAGAGCTTGATGAATCAAATCATAAAGACATCCTAAGAGGAGCTCTAAATGATGAAGACAAAAAAAGTGGGAAAAATGATTACTCTATTAAAATCACTGGGGATTTAGGAAGCCTTAAAAAGCAATGTGAAAACGAAGAAGCTAATGGTGTTGAGCAGTCAAAAGAGTGTGTTGAAAATGAACAACTAGGCCCATTACTGGCGTTAAGAAGGATACTTGAAACACAGGTTCGAGCTGCGAAAATAAAGCTTGGTATTTATGGTTTTGCCTTAGCGGCACTAATTATTGCAACGATCGCTGATGTTGTGGCAGCACTAAAAGCAATAGCGATGGACGCGGCAGAAGTAGCAAAAAGTACTGCAGTTTGTGCTGCTGCAGATACGGCCTCTGCGGCTTGCGTTGTTGGTGCCGGATGCGTGGCGCTTCCTTGCGTTGCTGCTTGCAAACCTTTTTTGTCCACTTGTGGAAAATTCTATATTTTAAATGAAATGAAAAAGAAAATACCGGCCGCATCTTGTTTCGATGGTGTCGCATTATCTCCATTAAACATTGCTTGCGGTGTTGCCTCAAAGTCCCAAAAGACAGCTTGCGCAGAATTTGAACAAGTCGCCTCTGAAACGGCGGAAATTGTAATTGATACTGCGGGAGTTAGTATCGGTGATGAAACATCAAAGTGTTCTTTAATTGGTTTTACACCTTTTGGTAAGAATAAACCAAAAAGTGAATTTGAAACTCTTGAGAAGTTTATCGGACTCTTTGCTAATCAAGCCCATGCAAAAAGATTTGGGGAAAGTGGTATTGACTCCTCACAAGTGGGAAGAGTCGTCCTCAGCTTAGCAGGGTCTTTTCTTGGAGGTTTGGCCGGCTACTTTGCATTTTCAAAAGTATTGGAAGCAGCACAAGATGCATGGGCTTTTTCAAATGAAAAACGTGCCGTACTACATGGAGTTCAATCATTACTTGTCACTGGCAATATGGTTTGGACAGGTCTTTTAATAAAACGTCTTAACACCGAAATAGGAGAGATTGATTATTATACATCTGAAATAGATGCTGCTTTGTCCTCTGGTACAAGTCTTTCAACTGGTAGAATGGTTCTAGAAAATGAAATAGATAAATCCTTTGAAGATCAATTTTTACAAGAATTCAATGAAACGTTTGCCAAAGAAAAATCTCCATGTGTTCAGGCAGCTGACGGCAAGGGTGGATGTATTAAAATATCACCATTAATAAATGATGTGATTTCTGGATTAGATTTAGATGGAATCGTAGGGGAGAACTCGAGCAATGTTGGAAAATTCTCCGACGCCCTGGCAAATAAAAATAAGTTAGATAAAAATGCATTGAAGTTGGGACAAAAGATCGCCGCGGCAAAAGGTCCTCTAGAAAAAATAAAAAATAAATTGATGGAAGAATACAATAAAGAAAGGATGAGGCAGGGGGAAAAGCCCTACGAATTTGAGAAGTATACGGGGGACCTTCTTCAAACGATCAAAGATAAATTTTTTGAGGCAGTTGGAAAAGAAGCAAATGCATCTATTGGAAGTATCACTGATAAAAAAGAAAAGAGTGAAAAAGTTCTAGAAAACATAAATAAAAAAGTAGGAGTTAGGGCAAAAAAAGATAACTCTTCATCAAATAACCCCTCGGGGTTTTCAATTGACTTTGGGTCTCATAAAGCATCTGAAAAAGGCGTGTTCTCAGATAAATCAATTAACTCAGTAAACACGGACAAATACTCACTGACAGATGCTGATGTAAACAAATCAAAAAATAAAAATTTATTTAAACTCATTACGATTCGATATTTTAAAAGTGCTTATCCGAGTTTAATGGGGAGTGCAAAGTGAAAAGATTTTTTACCTTATTTATTATTTTTTGCTTTTTCAGTCACACCATAAGCTCGCCATATACATTTTTTGGTTTTAACCAGGCCATTGCAGCATCAGATAAAGGCACCGAAGCACCTGAAGAGGAAGTTGATCTAAGTAAAATTGAAGATGAGTTTAAATATCAAGGTGTCGGTAGCTCTCCTGGTGGCGATATTGGCTTCATTATTATTCAGCAAGTATTAATGATGGTTTTAATTTTTGATATTTCCTCAAGATTAATAACTTGCGCAAAGCCAGTAAATGTAGAGGTAAAGATAAAGACCGGCATGACAAATTTTCCAAAAAAATGTTTGGGGTGGTCGACTGGTTTAGAAATTATTGCCGGAGTGGCGATCCTCACGGGAGAAATTGTACAATCCGTAAAAATTCAAGAAGTAATGAAAAAAAAATTAGGAGAACTCACTGGTGATAAATCAGATGAAGGATCTGCTGAGTCGATTGTAGAGAAGTTTTTAAGCGGAGATGAAAGTGTTGATTTTGTGATGAGTGAGGTTCGAGATAATCTTGGAAAGTGTGATGAGACAACTCAAACAAATGATGAAAGTGAACCAGTCTGTGAACAACAAGTAAAACCGCTGCGTCTTATTAGAGATATTATGCAGGCCCAAAAAGAAGCTTTAGATATTAAAACCGCAACATATACAGTTGCTCTCGTATCTTTTCTTGCAAGCACAATAATTGAGGGAATCGCATTCTCAAAAAAAATGGTGCAAAAAGCGGCCGAGAAAGTCGCTGCTGCCACTGCTTCAGCAAAAGCAGTTGCAGCGGCAAGTAACCCGTTATCAGCCACGGTTGGTGCGGCTTGTGGACAAGCTATAGGAAAATGGCAAATCGCTCAAGGTACAGCAGACACGGCCAACGAAACTTTTGAAAATATGCCTGATGAAGACACTATGGCACTTTGTATTGCTTTAAATGAGATTTTCAAGACGGAGGCTGCAGCAACAGCGGTTGCAAAGGAGGCTGTTGCTATATGTGCACCTATAGCCCCTGAACTTGGATTTTACCAAGCATATAAAGACGTGGAAAGAGTTAGTCAATTTGGAGAGTATGGTTTAATTGATTGTGATAAAATAGAATGGCATTCAAAAAAAAATAAAATTGATGATGTTATAAATTATGTTTTTTCTTTTTTCATCATGAACGCTTACGCACGTAAAAAAAATATAGTTGACCATTTAGAAGCGGCGAGAATTTGGTCTTCTATTGTTGGTGCTGGTGTAGGAGTTGGTGCCGCTTTTGCTCTGAAAAAAGTATGGGGTAAATTTTTTAAAAAAACGATTTATACGTCAAGAAATAGAGTCATAAGAGGTTTAATCGAAATTGCAATAAGTGCAATGAATGTCGCAGTCACAGCGATTGATGCGAGTAAGGTTAAAAAAAATATAGATGATCTGGATGTTTTTCTTGAGAACATGACAAGTAGTCTCAGTAGTTCCAATGTAATTGTTAATGATCGGCTTGTACTTGAAAAAGAAGTTGGTCGAGATTTTGAATCTCAATTTCTCCAAGACTTTGGTGATGCTTTCAAAGATGAGGCAACTCCTTGTACGTTTGGTGGTGATGGTAAAGGCGGCTGTGCCTCTGCAAGTAATTTTACTGGTGGTCTTGGTGAGGCTTTGGGACTAAATGGAATTGTTGCGGAAACAACGAGTAACATTTCAAAGTTAGGTGATGAACTTGCAAATAAAAAGACTCTTTCAAAAAACGCATTAAAACTTGGGCAAAAAATCTCATCCGCAAAAAGTAAGCTGGAGAAAATTCAAAAGATACTTTTTGGAAAAATTAATGAACTTGAAGTAGAGAACGGAAAAAAGCCAACCAATTTTAAAAAACTCGCCGCGCAAGCACTCAGGACCATAAAACAAAAGTTTAATGAAATTCTTCAAAAAAATAATGTCAAAGCAGCGGTCGTTGACCCGACGAAAAAGTCTAAAAAAGACAATGAGGTTCTCAAACAAGCAAAGAAAAAAGTCGCTGCAGCAGGAAAAAAAGATTCGTCGGGAAAAACCACCAATGCCTCTGGGTTTGAATTTAATTTTCAGCAAGAAAAAAAGTCGAAAGATGGAATTTTCACTGATGATACAATTAAAGAGGCGAACGTAGATAAATACTCTTTAAGTGGAGCGGATATAAATAAAGGCGCGGGTAAAAATATCTTTAAGGTTATTTCTATTAGGTATTTTAAAAGTGCTTATCCAGTTCTTGTTGAGGAAGCTAAATGAAAAAACTTTTAACACTCTTATTAATTTTTTGTTTTTACACTCAGTCGATTACCACTGTGACTCAAGGAAATTATTTTACTTATGCTTTTTCTACCGAAGGAGAGGAAGAAGATAACGAACCCTCAAAAAGAGAACAAAAAGAAGCAGAACGGCTAGCAGCCCAGCTTGATGAAGCTTGTAGTAATGATGATGGAACATGTGATTATACCTATAATGGCATGGGTGCAAACGAAGGTGATAAAAGTAAAGTCGCTTGGGAACAAGCCATATTGATGACGATAGCTTTTTTAAGCGCAGCAAAATTAACTAAATGTTTAAGCATTAAAGCTCTATGGGCAAAACATAATGCTGTTGCTAAAGATAAAATTAAGTGTTTAGGCTGGGGGGAAGTCGCCGAGATTGCTGCATTTACAGCGATTGTCACTGGTGAAATCCTTCAAACTGTAATGGTGAATAAAGCAGTAAAGAAGGAATTAGATAAAAGAGATAAATATTTAGAAGATGACGAGGGTGTTAATGATGAGATTGACTTAAAAAAGGTTCTAAGCGGCGATGCAAAGATAGAGGA
>DCQT01000030.1 GCA_002323535.1 Bacteriovoracaceae bacterium UBA1511 | reverse complement strand
TCCCAAAAGCTTTTTCCACGACCTCTTGGACTACCTTAGTTTCCAATTAAACATTAACCTCAAAACAAATTTAAAGTCCTACGGAAGCTTAGTGCTCTAAGAAAGATTAATCATTAACTGATACCCCTCTCCATAAATACTCTCAACTGCAATAGAGTGGGCACCAACTTTTTTCCTCAGGGCCGTAATGTGATTATCAATGACCCTGTGAGAAACGTGAGTCCCCTCCCATACATAAGATAAAATATCTTCTCTCGAAACGACCTCTCCTGCTTTGTCCCAAAGAAGAGATAGAATCTTAAATTCTTTTGGTGTTAAATCTACTTTTTCACCATGAGATAAAAGAACGTTTTTTTTAAAGTCCAGCGTCAGGTGACCCGCACTTTTCTTTGGCACAATGATCGACTTTCTGAACTTTGAGTTAATTAATGCCAAGAGCTCCTCTGAATTAAAAGGCTTCTCCAAGTAATTATCTGCACCGAGACTATAAGCCTTTGCATGTATCTCTGCCCCCGTTTGGCCGGATAAAATTATAATTGGTGTATGCTCTAGATCTGGTAATTTTCTAAACCTCTCACACAACTCTAATCCATCCATCTCAGGCAAGCCAAGGTCTAGTATGATAAGGTCAGGTTTGAAATTGACCGCTGATTTTAAACCAGTATCCCCAGAATCTTCCATCACAAGGTCAAATTCTTTTGAGAGCACGTGCCTTAACAAATTTCGAATATCAATATTATCATCAATCGCAAGTATTCTTCTTCTCATTATCAATCCATCATAATTTGAGACCTGGCTTCAATAATAGCAGATTTCTTAAGTGTAAAATTTGCAACTCCCTCTTTTTCCCCTCCCAGGTCCACTAAAACTTTTCCCATAGGGTCAACGACTAAGGAATGGCCAAAAGTATTTACACTTGAATTATTTTTTCCGACTTGAGCTGCTGAAACGACGTAGCTTTGAGATTCAATCGCACGCGCTTTATTCAGGATATGCCAATGAAGAGCGCCTGTTTTTTTAGTAAATGCAGATGGACAACACAAAAGGTTTGCTCCCATCTTAGTTAGCTGACAAAAATGACTAGAAAACCTTAAATCAAAGCAAATACTTAAGCCAATTTTCCAGACGTCATCTACAGAGTAAACCTCACTCTCTAAACCTTTTGAGTAAATTCTTCCTTCATCAATATTAATTACTTTACTCTCTTTTTTATTCTCAAAACAGCATTTAAAAAGATGCTTTTTGTCGTAGGTATTAACAATTTCACCGTTTTTATTAATTACATAGGCTCGATTAAATATCTTACCACCTATATTTGTCGCGCAACTGCCTCCAATGAGGTTCACTTTATTTTCCATTGCCAAATTTAAAACATTTTCCTCATGCTCATTACCAGGACTGAGCAAATGAGGAGTTGGCTTTCTCCCATCCGACATGGAATAAAAAACCTCAGGGAGAAAAATATTTTCTGCGCCGTTTTTTTTAGCTTCTCGGATAAACCCTTTAATCTTAGTTAGATTTTTTTCATAATCTAAGACTGAGCAAAGCTGAATGATTGCGCCATGAAACTCATCTGGCATCAAGCCTACCTTCCGATACCAAAGTAGACGAGCCCTTCTTTTAAGGCTTTTGATTTGCTTAAAAGATTTCTTCCATCACAAATAAGTGAGCCATTCATACGAGATTTTATTTCGGAAAAGTCAGGATTCGAAAACTCTCTCCATTCAGTGACTAAAATCAGTGCGTCTGCACCGTCTATAGCACTCATACTCGTTGAAACTAAACTTACCTGATCTAGATTTTCCTCATCTAAGTAACTTTGGAAGTTTTCCATTGCAATAGGGTCATAACCGACTACGCTAGCACCTTTTGCGACCAAACGATCAATAATGTATTTACTTGGCGCTTCGCGGATATCGTCTGTCTCAGGTTTGAACGCAAGTCCCCATAAGGCAATTTTTTTGCCCTTCAGATCATCACCATATATCTCTAGAACTCGATCAACAATTCTACATCTCTGATAGTTATTAACATCGTCAGCTGACTTAACAATCTTAAAGTCAATATCATTTTCTTTTGCAAGATGAATCAATGCTTTAACATCTTTAGGGAAACAGCTTCCACCGTAACCAGAGCCAGGGTTCAAAAAGTATTTACCAATCCTAGGGTCTGTTTTTATTCCCTCTCTTACTTCATCAATATTGGCTCCAACTTTTTCACACAGATTTGCAATCTCGTTAATGAAAGAAATTTTTGTAGCTAGAAAGCAATTCGCTGCATACTTAGACATTTCTGCTGAGGAGTTACTCATTTCGATTAAAGGAAAGCCTTTGTCAGTAATTGGCTTGTACAGGTCTCTCATTACCTTTGAGCCATCCTCATTATCGGTACCAACAACAATACGGTCAGGCTTCATGAAGTCCTCAATTGCAGCCCCCTCTTTCAAGAACTCTGGGTTACTAACGATTTTGAAATTTACATCCGTTTCTGCCAGAGCAATATCTTTAACTTTTTGAAAAGTTCCGACTGGAACTGTAGACTTCACAACAATCGTAGCTCCCTCTTTGATCACCCTAGCAACCATTCTTGTCGCCTCAAAAATATATTTCAGATCGGCACTACCATCGTCCGCAGTTGGGGTTCCAACTGCTAAGAAAACAAGATCGGCGTTGGACACACTGTCATAATTCGTTGAAAAAGAAATTCTTTCAGATCTTATATTTCTCTTCAAAAGCTCACTTAACCCTGGCTCAAATATTGGTGATTCTCCATTTTCAAGAACCTCTATTTTTCTAGGGTCAATATCAATGCAATTAACTTTATGTCCGAGCTCTGCAAAACATGTCCCTGAAACTAAACCTACATACCCTGTTCCAATCATCGTTACTTTTAACATTTGCGATATCCCCTCATTGACTTAACTTCAAATAATTTAAGTTTAGGCGAAGTTTTCTTCACTTTCATAAATTCCTTTTAATACTATAATTTATTAATAATTTATAAAAAAGGCTAGGTTCTATGTTAAAGAACTTCTTGAAAATCATATTCTCTGTAGGGTTGTTCTCCTATTTAGTATATCAAGGAAAAATAGATACTAAATTATTGAGTAGATTACTTTTGACACCAGGAGCAATGGCCGTAACCCTCATTCTGATCGTATCCCAAAATTTAAGTAACTCTTTCAGGTGGCTATTAATCCTTGCCACGCAGACAAAAAAGAAAATTAATTTTCTTTTTTTGGCCGGCATTAACTGGATAGGTCTTTTCTTTAATACAGTTCTCCCTGGAGCTGTGACAGGAGACCTAATTAAAATGCTATATGTAAAACAAATAGACTCTAAGATCTCAAAAACTAGTATGGTCCTTACCGTTTTAATGGATCGCATCTATGGACTACTAGGCTTGATAATACTAATGGGTGCTATCAGCATTTTACGCTATGAAAGACTCACATCGATTGGCCCGGGACTGGAAACTATTGTTCATTTTAATCTCCTACTTCTGGTTGGCGCACTATCTTTTTTCTCCTTGATGTTTCTACCTGAAAATTACCAAAAAAAGTTCAGCTATTTCTGCTCAAAACTCCCGCTCATAGGAAAGAAAACGATTCACCTAAATGAGTGCTTTTGGATGATGGCACAGAAAAAAAAGACACTGTTTACTTGCGTGGGGATTTCTATTATTTCACACAACCTAGGTATCATGGCTTTCTATCACATAACTTCACCGTTCTATGAAGTCCCCGTCGAATTCCTCGATATATATAGCGTCATCCCAGTGGGAATGATCATAACAGCAATTCCAATTAGCCCCGGGGGAATGGGTGTTGGACATGCAGCCTTTGAAAAGATCCTTGGATACTTTCAATTGAATAATGGCGCGAATTTATTCAATACTTTTTGGATCATGATTCTTTTAAACAACATACTAGGATTGATTCCTTATCTTTTATTTTCAAAAAAAAAAGATAAGATAGCGAAAACAATTCAACTAGAATCTAATTAAAAACAAATATTTTTTCTGCGGGGATATGTGAGTAGCTCTTAGATTTATTTTTCAACTTTTCCAGAGTAAACAAAAATCTATTTTTTGCGTGCCTCATGTTAAAAAGGTCATTTTTTTCAACTTCTTTTGCAATTGTTTTTTTCAAACTTCTGGGAATTAAACAAATACCTCTTGAAAAAAAGACATCATCACGTGCTCCAATCAAATGAGATAAAAAGATATCTCCCTTCACAAAAGTCCCTTTAGACATTCCCTCTCTAATAGAGAATTCCTTTCCAGATAAGAGGTTCTTAAATGAAGACTCACCCTTTCCATCCCTCAAAAATTCGAAAATAGAATACTCAGCCTCAAGTATGCCTTTTTCAACATTGCGAGGTTTATTGTTGTGAAGAAGAAAGTTTTTTATTGTTATTCGTTTTATTTCCGGAAGCTCATAATGAAAGAGAAACCAGTCATGAAATGAGTTCACACGATGTTCAAAATCATCATCTTCCTCATTAATCATCCCTGTTAAATTAATAAACTCTTTTTTTGCAGCATGAAAAAAACCAAGGTTTTCCTCACTTGTATAGTAACTCATACACTCATCAAGGGTATTTTGAATTTCTTTATCAAGCATTATTCATCAACCTTAAGGACCGCCAAAAATGCCTCTTGAGGAAGTTCAACATTCCCGACGACCTTCATTCGCTTCTTTCCTTCTTTTTGTTTCTCAAGAAGTTTTCTTTTTCTAGTGATGTCACCACCGTAACATTTCGCCAAAACATTCTTACGAAGCGCTTTTACTGTTTCTCTTGCTAGAATTTTAGCACCAACAGCTGCCTGGATGGCCACATCAAATTGTTGACGATTAATAATTTTTTGTAACTTTTGCGTCAATTCTCGCCCTTTATAAAAGGAGCTCGATCGATGACAAATAAGTGACAGGGCATCCACTTTATCACCATTAAGTAAGATATCTACTTTCACAAGATCAGAGCTTTCAAATTCAGAAAACTCATAATCCATGCTCGCGTATCCCTTAGAGATACCTTTAAGCTTGTCATAAAAATCAAAAACCATCTCACTCAATGGAAGCTTATACATGACCTGAACTCTTTCCTCCGTAATATATCTAATTTCTTGCTGCTGCCCACGACGCTCTTCACAAAGCTTAATCATTGGGCCAACAAAATCATTTGGAACATGAATAGATAGATTGACCATTGGCTCTTGAATTTGCTCTATCAGCGTCTGATCAGGAAGTTTTGAAGGGTTATCAACTTCAACTTCCTCCCCTGAGTTCATAATAACTTTATAGGATACTGAAGGTGCGGTTGAAATAAGATTAAGTCCAAACTCTCTTTCAAGTCTTTCCTGAATAATATTCATGTGTAAAAGGCCTAAAAAACCACATCTAAAGCCCAAACCTAAAGCGCCCGAAGTTTCAGGTTCATAAGTAAATGATGAATCATTTAATGCCAGCTTTTCGAGAGATTCTTTTAAAATTTCGTAGTCAGGACTATCAACAGGAAAAACACCACAAAAAACCATCGGCTTTACTTCCTCATATCCAGGAAGATTTGGGGTGTCTTTTTTCTTTCCATGAACAACTGTATCTCCCACCGCAACATCTCTAATATTTTTTATCCCACAAACGAGCATCCCGACTTCACCAGCCTCGAGATGATCTAACTCTGTAAAAAATGGTGTATTTACGGCAACTTTCAAGACTTCATATTCTTTATCTGAGTGCTTTAAAAAGATTTTGTCTTTTTTTGATAGCTTTCCTTCAAAAACTCGAACCAGAATGATTACACCTTGGTAGGGGTCAAACCAAGAATCAAAAATTAATGCCTGAAGGGGCTTTTCTGGGTCTCCTGTTGGTGCAGGTATTTCTTTGACAAGTTGCTCAAATAAGTCATCAACTCCAAGACCAGATTTGGCAGAAATTTGACCGGCTTCGCTTGCATCAATACCAATAACATCCTCAATTTCAGCCCGAACTCTTTCCACGTCTGCATGAGGAAGGTCAATTTTATTTAAAACTGGCACAACCTCCAAATCATTCTCTAGTGCCATGTATACGTTCGCTAGAGTTTGAGCCTCAACACCT
>DCQT01000036.1 GCA_002323535.1 Bacteriovoracaceae bacterium UBA1511 | reverse complement strand
GTATTTCAAACGTAAAACTTAATCTTCTTTTCGAGAACACTCAGTGTCTGTCGAGTAGATATGAGCAGTGACTTAACACTTTTCTCTCTATATCAATTTATCAAAAATGGAGACCTTTTTATTTTATTCGGCGTGCTTACATATTACTTTTATTTAAAAGGCTCAGGAAAGCTAAAAGATGAAGACAACCTCTCTTTTAAATAAAATTAAATCACTGTTCAAATAGACTCAGCCATGGTGGAGCAAATAAAGATTAGTGTTTAGGACTTGTGGATGGAAATAAATTGGTTAATTTTTGGATGGCTAATCGACATGGTTCTCAATGGTCTTGTGTGGCTTATTATTGCAGCAATCTTTCTCTTATTAATCGATATGACTGATACATGGACAAGAAAAGCAATCAAATGGATGGATAAAGCTGATAAGTTGGCTAGAAAAATTTTAGAAAACTTATTTGAATTGATTCAAAAGAATAATCTTAAAATACTTTCAAGCATTATATTGTTAATTGTCTTTGGTATTCTTGCTCAGCTGGGAATAATACCCAAGTTAATAACATAATAAATTAACAATAAATTGGAAGCTTGCTTTTACAGAAAAGCTAACCAGCAATATTTATCGAAGCATCTGTTAAAGAAGGCTTTCTTTTGAAATGATTTGATAGCTCTTTATAAAAAAGTTTTTTTAGCAGCTCTACGTCCTTTTGGCCCTTAAATCCTTTTCTAAAAGCAAAAGCCAACTCTCTATGTGGACCGGGTTCGTCAAGATGTGCTTTTTGAAGCCTCTTATTTTTATGAACTAGTTGTTTTAAAGATAATTCTGGTACAAGAGTTGAGCCCATTTTTCCGGCAACAAGCTCAACCAAAGTATTAAGACTCGATGCGCTCATATTCAGCGAAGACGATTTAGTTAAATTACACAAATCAGCCACTTGATCCTTAAGGCAGTGTCCATCCTCAAGCAACATTAAGCCATCTCTATCTATTTCATCAGATTTTACTGATTCCTTAAAGTTATTATTGTCTTTATGAGAAATCCAATAAAAGTCTTCTTTCCAAAATACTTGAGTAACCATTTTTTCTAAAGAGTAGGGCAGGGCAATAATTCCAATATCAATATCACCATCATTAATTTTCTTAACTAATGAATGTGATTGAGCCTCTACAATTTTTAACCTCGTGTAAGGATATTTCTTTTTTAAACCAGGCAAAACTATTGGTAAAAGATATGGACCTACTGTTGGGATAATTCCTAAAGAAATGTTTTTTGAGAGTGAGTCAGATTTGGAATCCGCAAGATTCTCTAATTCCCTGATCCGAATGACTATCTCTTCAGCCTCTGAAAGGAACTCTCGACCCATTGAAGTAACAATAACTTTTTTATTATTTCTCTCAAAAATCTCAAAATTAATTTTATATTCAAGCTTTTTTATGGCGCTACTTAAAGAAGATATTGAAACATTACATTCTTCCGATGCTCTTCTAAAATTAAGATGCTTTGATACCGCAATAGCGTATTTGATTTCTTTAAATGTAACCTTCATTTAATGATCTATTTAATTGAACAATATATAAGAAATTATACTATTTATCCTTACATAAAAGTATATTAAAATTATTGTAACTTAGGGAAATAATATGACACTTATAAACACAACAATTAAACCTTTCACTGCTGATGCATTTCAAGATGGCGAATTCATTACAGTAGATAGCGAAGATTTAAAAGGAAAATGGTCTGTTTTCTTCTTTTATCCGGCGGACTTTACTTTTGTTTGTCCAACTGAGCTTGGAGATGTTGCAGATTATTATGACGATTTTAAGTCTATGGATGTAGAAATCTATGCTGTTTCTACCGATAGCCACTTCTGCCACAAAGCTTGGCACGATTCATCGGAAACGATAAACAAAATTAAGTACCCAATGATTAGCGATAATACTTTCCAAATCTCAACAAATTTTGAAGTACTTAGAGACAATGAGGGAAGATCAGACAGAGGTACATTTATTGTAGATCCTGATGGAGTCATTCAAGCGATGGAAGTAACTGCTGAGGGCATAGGTAGAAATGCTAAAGATCTTCTTAGAAAGGTGAAAGCAGCCCAGTATGTTAGAGAACATCCAGATGAAGTCTGTCCAGCTAAGTGGGAGGAAGGCGAAAAAACGTTGGCGCCCTCTCTTGATTTAGTAGGTAAAATTTAAAAAACTATTATCTTTAAGCGCTCAATTGAGCGCTTTTATTAATCTATATGTCATCCAACCTTCTATCGAAAGAAATTTTAGAATCTGTTAAGGGCTACGTAGAGAATTTAAAAAACTCAGTAGATTTGGTCATCCAAAATGGTGAACATCCTAAGCGACAGGAACTATGTGATTTCTTACAGGGCATATCTGGAGTTTCTGAAAAGCTAAACTTCATGGAAGATGATTTAGAGTCTTCTAGAAGCCCTATTACTTTTGAAATAAGATCTAGTCAAAAACCAACGGGAATTTCTTTTTCTGGAATTCCCTCCGGACATGAATTCAATTCCCTTATTCTTGCAATCTTGCAATCAGGAGGATCAGAAATAAAACTTGATGAAAATATTAAAAGATCAATCGAAAGTATTGACGAAGACTTGCAGTTTGAGGTTTTTGTAAGTTTAAGCTGTCATAATTGTCCAGAAATAGTTCAAACCCTTAACCAATTTTCTTTACTGAACCCTCGAATTAAGACTGAAATGATTGATGGTGGATTATTTCAGGATACGATTGAAGAAAGAGGGATACAAGGAGTCCCCAGTGTTTATTTGAATGGTGAAGTATTTGCCAATGGAAAAGTTGAGATAAGTGGG
>DCQT01000019.1 GCA_002323535.1 Bacteriovoracaceae bacterium UBA1511 | reverse complement strand
GGAAAGCAATTAAGTTCGAATGCAAAAAGTGACAAGGATTTTCTTAAACCTTTCTTTTCTTCAAGTGTTCTACCCAAATCCTAGTTTATAATTAATCTATGAAAACTAAGAAGTTCAGACCAGTTATTTTAGCTGGAGGCTCAGGTAAAAGATTATGGCCGCTGTCTACCGATGAAAGACCTAAGCAGTTTATTTCATTATTCGGTGACTTGTCCCTTTTCGATTTAACTCTGCAAAGAGTAAATAATCGTGATCTTTTTGAAAAGCCAATTGTTGTAACTTCGGAAAAATACATAAAATTCGTTGAAGACTCTCTCTCCAAAACTGGATTGGAGGTAGAGAAAGTTTTTTTAGAACCTGAATCAAAAAATACTTTTGCTGCACTAGCCTTACCCGTATTAACTTCAAATAAGGCAAAGAATTTTGAAAGATATATCGTTATGCCGTCTGATCATTACATACCACTCAATAAATCTTTTTATGAAGCATGTTCGAACGTTCAAAACCAGTTTAAAAAAAAGGCTTTGATGTTATTCGGTGTAAAACCAACAAATCCTTCAACAGAATATGGTTATATTTCGACGGTTCCATCTAATAATAATTTAAAAACTATAAGCGCTTTCATTGAAAAACCTACTCTTGAAAAAGCTAAGCTTTTAATCAAGCAACCCGATACCCTGTGGAATTCAGGTATTTTTTGTTTTGATGGCAAATGGTTAGATAAAACAGTTGAATTGAGATTTCCTAATATGTACTCAATTATGATGGATATATTATCTGAAGAAAATCTTGAACAATTATATTTCTATCCTAGTAAAATTAAATTTTCTCAACTTGAAGAAATTTCTTTTGATAAAGCATTTGTTGAGACTAATAAAAACAATTATGTAGCAAATCTAAAGGCAGGCTGGACAGATTTAGGTTCGTGGCACTCATTAGTGAAACTACAAAAAAATCCAGAGCATGGACTTACACTTTATACCGAAGGAGACTATCCAAGGACCGAAAAGCCTTGGGGATTTTTTGAAGTATTGTTAGAGACTGAATTTTCGAAGGTGAAAATTTTATCAATAAACCCTAATCAAATGCTATCAATGCAAATGCATAGACACAGATCTGAAACTTGGTATATAACTCAAGGAAAAGCTACCGTAACTTTAGGTGACAGGACAGTTGATTTATTTCCAGGCGAATCAATTTCGATTGATGTAAATGAAAAGCATAGGGTGCAAAACTCCGGGGATGAGATTTTAGAAATAATAGAAGTGCAAACAGGGTCCTATTTTGGTGAGGATGACATCATAAGATTTGAGGATATTTATGGTAGAAAAGATTTTCACTGAATCTCCTTATGCTATTCCTTCTTCTGAGAGGGAAGTAAAGGACTTTATTAAAGAAATGCCTAATTCCCCTGGTGTTTACAGATTTCTGGATAAATCAAAGAGCCCGCTTTACATAGGTAAAGCTAAATTTCTTAATAAGAGACTCGCATCATATTTCCGCACCTCTTCAAGACCTAAAAAAATCAATAACCTCATTGAAGAGGCCAGTTTTATTGAACTGTCATTGACAAATACTGAGCTTGAATCCTTATTATATGAGCAGTATTTAATCAAAAATTTTAAGCCAAAATTCAATGTCCAGTTTAAGGATGATAAAGGATATCCATGGATAAAAGTTGAAACTCATAATGCATTTCCTTCTGCTAAATCTTTCTTGGGAAAGAAACAACATGATGGTAAATTTTTTGGCCCTTTTCCAAATTCTTATGCCGTAAGAGATGCGCTGAAATTGATACAAAAAACTTTTAAACTTAGAAACTGCTCTGATACTTATTTTAAGAACAGGAGTAGGCCTTGTCTTCAGTATGAGATAGGTCGATGCTCTGCACCGTGTGTTGGCTTGATAAGCCAAGAAGAGTATCGAAACGAAGTCAGGGGCGCTGACCTTCTACTCTCTGGCAGATCGGAAGATCTAATTGAGGAATTCTACGATATGATGGACGATTTTGCCTCAAAAAGACAATATGAAAAAGCTGCGGTTTACAGAGATAGAATATCAGCTCTAAGAGACATTCAAAGAGCACAAAGTATTGCAGGTTTTAAAAAGAATAGGGATGCTATTTATTTATCAACTTCAAAAGGGAAGACTAAAATAGGAGTAAGCAGTGTAAATGGAGGTTGGGTTACTGGACATAAGAACTTCTTTCCTGAAGGAGGAATTGAAGAGGATGAGACTTTGGAAAGTTTCATAAGTCGTCATTATTTTTCAAAAAAGTACTGCCCCTCCATTCTGGTTGTGGGTCAGAAGCTTGCAAACAAGAATCTAATTGAAAAGGCCCTAAGCAAATTTCATGAAAGAAAAATATCTATTGTCACTAGACCTACAAAAAAAGATAAAGGCCTGTTAGAAATTTGTAAAACTAATACTGAATTTACTCTTAAAAAGGACAAAACAGATCCCAATATCGACTATAAGCTAGACGCATTGACTAAAGAATTGAAGATAAAAAAAATCGAGACAATTGAGTCCTACGATATCAGCCATCATTCCGGAGATCACGCTTTAGCTGGGTGCGTGGTATATGGTCAATCCGGTAAGGCCAAAAACCTTTACAGAACTTATAACATAAGTAAACAAAATTCAGGCAATGATATAGGTTCAATGCTTGAGTTGATAGAGAGAAGGTTCACTGGAGATAAAAATAAGATTCCAAGTTTAATCATTATTGACGGAGGTAGAGTGCATTTGACACAAGTGCAAAAAAAAATGAAAGAGATGGGATTTTCTCCCTCGAATATAATCTCCATCTCGAAAGGAATAAGGAGGAAGGCATCGTTTGATTCAATCCATTTACCCGGGGGTGAATCTAAGATAGTTAAAGAGGGTTCTGTAGTTCATAATTTCATTCAAGAAATCAGAGACGAAACACATAGGTATGCCATTTCTCTACAAAAGAGTAAGAGTGTTAAGTCTTCTCTTAGCTCCTCTATCGACAAGTTGTATGGAGTAGGCGATTCAAGAAAAAAACTTTTGTTAAGGTATTTTGGATCTTTAGAGCAGATTAAACGTGCAAGTATTGATGATCTATCTGAAGTTTCTGGCATCGGTAGAATGACAGCAGAGTCAATTTATAAACAGCTGCACAAGTAGTTTCGATGGCTAATTACCTCACTATCTCTAGAATATTTCTTATTTTTCCTGTCTTAATATTGGCATCACCTGAACCTGATCCAAATAATTGGATTGCACTCGTTTTATTTATTATTGCAGGCATAACAGATCATTTAGACGGTTATGTTGCA
>DCQT01000103.1 GCA_002323535.1 Bacteriovoracaceae bacterium UBA1511 | reverse complement strand
AAAAAAGCGTGTGAAAAATATCCACCAACAACTCAATGGCGGAGGCGAAGGAGAGCTCGCGAACCAAGCAAACCCAATAAGTGATTTATTTAAAAATGATGCTTGTGGAATCGCCTTGAATCAAGACGCATTAAATAGTAACAGAGGCGGACTTCTTGGTGTGGATAATTTACTAAATGGCGGAGGTAACGGAGGCTCCGTTAACAATAAGGCCGGAAACTTTATAAGAAACTCCAAAAAAATAGAAAAAGATCTTAAAAAAGTAACCGCCACAATTAGGGATCGACTCTTGGAGTTCACCTCCGAGAATCAAGAATTTCAAAGAGGAGAAACTGATTTAGCTTCCGATATTCAAGATGCTTTAGCCTTAAGTAAAGTTGGACTTACTGGCCTCACACAATTTGGAGGACTAGAGCAAGCGATGAAAGAACAAAGTGCAGTACTCCAAACAAAAATGAAAAGAGCAGGAACATTTAGAGACATTAACGATTTCGAGGATCAATTTTTAAGTAACTGTATTACCGGCAATGATGGGTCTGGAAATGGTTTATCCGCAAGTAATATAATAAAAGGACTTGATGTTCCTGAGAGTCTCGGTGGTGGAAACAGACGAGAGGATATGGAGTCAGCATTAAAAAATGCTCTTAGTGCTAAGGGTGATGAGAACACACCAGATCATGTTGCCAAGTTAGCGGCGATCAATGATTTTGAAAATGCTTTCCCAGGAACTCAAATAAGATTTAGAGACACCACTACATCTAGAGAATTAAGAGAGTCACCAAAACAACTTTTTGCGAGAGCTTCAAATAACTGTCAAAGACATTTTAATAATGCGCCTAATGGAAAAAGAGAACTTGAAGACATTAGACGAAATAATGCAAGGCTTATAAAGTCCCAAAAAGATTTTATTTTAAATTCACCTGATGCCATATTCGATGCAATCATGAAATGTGATGATAACCCTGACGGCGGAAATCCAGGTAGCTGTGCAGGCGGTGCCGCTTTCGATACTAAAAGTCCAACCTTTTGTTTTCCTGCGGCCAACAAATGTGCAGGACTAGTTAAACAATGTGATCAAAAAGTAAAAAATGTAATTAAGAAAAAACAGCGAGAACTTGCAGTTGAGGCAGATAAATACAATCAGCAATACCAAGGCCTCCTGCGAACTCAAAATTCACTTTTAAACCTAGTCAACCAATCTGTTAACCAAAGTAGAAACCTCTTAACTGGCTTAACAAAAAAATTAGGAAAAGCACCTAAGGATCTCTTTGTTGCAACGCCTAAACTTGATCCAAACTCATTCGGCGTTGAACTATTAGGAGATGGAAAACTTCCTGATATTAATGAACTTCCAAAAAAAATAGATGAAATAAAAAAGAAGCTTGAAGGCCACCTAAAAGACGCTCAAGCCGAAATAAAAAAAGAAAGAGAAACAGTCACCAAAAGACTACAGTCCATTGTTAAAGAATTTGATAAGGTCGCTGAGAGTTGTCAAAAAAATGTAGATAACTTAAAAAAGGCCACTGATCAACTCGCTCAAAAACAACAGCAACAAATTGAAGAAGCACTAAAAAAGCAAGCTGAAATGAATCAAAAGATTTCAGGGTTATGTGCCAAGGCCAAAAATCTATTTTCAGGAGGATCAGAAAAACCTACCTGTAATAATGCAGCTCAATCATTGGCCGAAGAAATTTCTGAAATAACTGTTGAATTAAACCCAACATTAAAAGCTGTCGCAGGGACTATTCACGCAACTTGTGGAGACAGTGACAGCGAATCAGGAAAGCCTGGCGCAACTTTTACATTAAGTGGTTTATGTCAAAAAAACACCAATACACCATTTAAAGACCTCGAAGACGATGAATTGGCCATTATAAAGTCAGAGAGCAAAACAAAAATAGTGCCAGAGAAAAAAAGTGAGAATAGCAGTATGTGTAATGACCTTCTTTCTCAAGCTAATATTAAGTCCGGCTGCTCTGCAACCATCCAATCTCCAGGAGGTGGTAAAGCTTGGTTTAAAATGGGAGCAAGTGACATAGAGACAAGTACAGGAACAAGCCAAGACAAAGAGACAAAAGGAACGACATGCGATAAGGATAAATTCCTAAGCGCTCTTGAGTCTCCAAAAGAAGAACTTCAATCATTACAGGCCGCTTACTCAGTGGCAAAATCAGGAAAAATATCTGGGGATCTGTCAAAAATCGGAGAGATATTAAACGGAGGAACCTGTGAGGGGCAAGCGCGGTCTGCCAGAGCAGGAGCTGAATCACAACTTGGACAACTTCAAAGACAGCCACAAGTTCCTGGAGGATTAACGAGTGGTGGAATTTAAAAAAATCTCCATTGCCTTTGCACTAGTTGCATGCTTTTCCTCATGTATGGAAAACACGAATCCTTTTGAGGTGGTTGGTATTGGAGCGGAAGAAAGAGATGGCAGCAGGGACGAAACCCAAGCGATAAAAAATGGGCCAGCAACTCTTCCTGACCCTAACACTGGACGTGTACTTCTCGACTCCCCTTTCGGGCTTGCCCCAAGTTTTCTTACATTTCCACTAACATCTGCCCCTAATTTAAATTTTCTTTTAAGCGATCCTTTAGTCATTACAGAAAACCCCATTCTCCAGGAATCATGTGCGGGTAATAGCTCTGGCGTAGGAGAAATCACGTTGTGCCATGAGGTTAAAGCAGATATAAACTCCACCCCTTTAGCAAGTGTTGAGCGCCGTTGGGGCTTTGATGCCAACAGTAATGAGTTTGCTCAAGTAAATGCTTTTTATCATCAAAAAAAACTTATCAATAACTACCATCAAAAATTATTGACCTACTTTAATACCGTCGCCCAACCATCTATTGACCCGTCACTTAATTTTGCGACCGCCCTACCGGCAAATTTATATGAGACTGGCGCTCATTTTTACCAGGGAACAAAATTAAAAACTTATGCTAATTGTCCTCAACCAGACAATGCCAGTTTTAGTATCGCCGACTTTAGCGTCTGCCTTGGTTTTAGCTCTTTATATCCAGAGGTAAAAGTAGCTCACGATCCTAGTGTTATTATCCATGAACTTGGGCATACCTTTTCTCAAATTCAATTAAATATGCGTACAATAGCAAAGACAACAGACTTTCCTTACCGAAGCGATATTGGCTATTTCTTTTATGATGAAAATGGAGCGATAAACGAGGGAGTTGCTGATTACTATGGGCATGCAACAAACCATCGCGATGAAGCCTTTGACTATATTTTTAATTCAAGTGCCCTGACCGGCGAGGGTGGTTCTCGTCCAGTAAGTGAGGATAATTCTAAGCACGCCACAGGAATATCAACAAATGAAGAGGATAGACTCGCCTACCCTCAATTTTTGACTTATATGCCTGATACACCATCAGAAGTGATTGAAGACGTTCACTTTGGAGGAATGATCGCTAGTCATTTTTTAGTTGCACTAAAAAAAGATATGGAAGAATTTTGCAAAATTGATAAAGACGTTGCAGGTAACGATTTAATAAACCTTCTCTCTGAAACATATTCTTACCTAGGAGACCTATCCACGACAGGAAATGACTTTTATGATGAGGGCTCTGTAAATCACTTAAAAAATAATAATGCTGATGGATATCCTATCTCACTCGAGTGGTTTTCGAAGGTAAGGCCAGTCAACTTCAAGAGGTTGTTTCAGGCCTTCTCTCGATTTTTCATTGCGAATTACTCTAGGCCAGGTAGTAAAAGATGTGACGGTGGTGAGTACTCAAAAGATAGATTAGAAAAACTCTTAGATAGTTATGGTTTACTTCTTTTTGATAACTATAACGAAGACGGAAATCATTACTCAAAAGGCCACGACGGAAGCACTGGAGCAATAACGAATAATATTGTTGATAAACAAAATCGATTAAAAAGTATTATGGTTTCAAAAGATCTCCTCAAAGTAGACTCGAGAGAGGGAAAGGTAAATTATTTTATTTTCGATAAAGGAAATGACATAAGACAAATTGTCGATGCTCTTTTAAGTAGTGGACGAATTGGTGCGTTATCAGAGCACACAGACCCAGACTTAAAATATAATAATGGAAATGGTTTCGTCTCGCCAGGAGAGGTTGTTGGTATCTCATTAAATGTCTATAACGACTCCAACACTACTCTTGGAGGTCTTCAAGTTTTGGCCAGTGATTGGGATCACGGTAAATTAGAAAATAACTACCTAAAGCCCTGTGGCACTTTATCAGATAATTGGCCAACAGAATTTGAAGGAGGCGTCGGTTTTGATGAAACGAGTAGTGTCCGTGGAAATTGTAACCATGTGACAAAAGATCACGGCCTAAATATCTTGAGCACAAGTGAACCATCACCAAAAGATGAGACACTCTCACCCATTTGTTTTATTCAAATCACAGAGGGTAACGCCACCTACTGGGGATCCCAAAAAGAGTATGCGGATCACATAGGACTTGAATCAAGTGCGTGCCTAGGAGGAGGTAGTGATACAAATGATTGTATCATTAGAGTTATACCGGGCGCGGATTCATCTTGGCACTCAAAAGTTGATCCAAATTCAACTTGGGCAGAAACTCTATTAGATATTAATGGAAACCCAACCTTTGGCATTCACAACTTGTTTTTACTCGAAGTAAACAAAAATATTACGCCGGGAACAAAATTTTATTGCCGGGCGCGAGCAAGGTTTACCAACTGCAAAGACTGTTGGTTTAATGAGAATGAGTACAATGGGGATGATTATCTTGATTATGAATTCTCAGGAGAAAAACCGTTTAAAATTCTAGGCTTTGAATTTACCGTGGTGGATTGATGAAAAAAAATAACAAAAAAATTGTTTTTGTATTCTTCATCTCCATGGCCTTTGGCCTGCTTTACTTTTTTAAAAAAAGTAATGACAAAAATATTACCAGTAAACACCTCCCAAGCAAAGGCCATAGCAACGTAGACAAAAAAAAGAAGGAATTTAAAAATCACCATAGTCATGGCCATCATGATCACCACAATCATCATGACATGAAAAAAAAATCTCATGGTGAATCAAAGTTAGTTAAGGACGAAGCAGACCCTTTAACGAAAAAGTACAAAAATCAAATAAACTTCTACCAAAAACGCTACCTTAAATTTCTGTCCTCGGATATTGAACATGAGATTGAAGTTAAAAAGGAGCTTACTACCAAATTGATTCTCTTAGTTCGAACACGTGATAAAAACGCACTTGCCCAAAGCTTTGAAGCTATAGTAGACAAAAAAACAGGTAAATTGATCGTTAATCAAGGCTTCACCATAAATGAGAACGCCAAGCTACCGCGGTTTTCCCCTACTGGAATGAAAGTTAATCCCTAGTTGAAGGTTAAATGACAAAAAAAACATCTATTAAATTTGAAATTGAACATATTGATCCCCTCGGACAAGGAGTTTTCAAAGACGAAGAGGATATTTATTTTATCTCAGGAACTCTCCCCTCGGAAAAGGGAGTGGCCAACGTAGATAGATTTAAAAAAAATATTTACTTTGGGCACTTGGAACAAGAGTCAAACCTTCAAGAACACTCTAGTAAAAGAGTAACTCCAGAATGCCCTCACTTTTTTTCATGTAACGGTTGCCATTTTCTTCATACAAGTTATGAAAATGAATTAACTTTTAAAGAGAAGTCGTTAGAGCGAATGCTACAACAATATAATAAGAATACCAAAGGTGGGCCTACCACTGAAATTCATGTTCACTCAAGCTCTAAACGCCTTGGTTACAGAAATAGGATTCAGCTTCACTATGACTTAAACACCAAACTCATTGGATTCATTGGATTTGATAAAAGAAAAATTACTCCCGTCCCTGACTGCAAAATTCTAATGCCCAAGTTAGAAGAAAAATTAAAAGAAATCTATAAAGACAACCACTGGCTTAGTTTAGTGCCAAGATCGTCCCCCAAAAAGGGTCATGTTGAATTAATTATTAATTCACAAGGAGAGGTAAATTTAGTCTTTAATGGCCCTTACGCTCATGGAGGTTTCACTCAGGTGCATCGGCAAATGAATACCCACCTTCAAAAGCTTGTATTTGAGATATTTAAATACACTGAACATAAACAAGTTCTCGATCTTTTTGGAGGTAGTGGCAATCTTTCAAAGCGACTTTCACCGACCCCTTGTATTGTCATAGACAATCATCAAGAAGGTTTACTCGTCGAATGGGACGGCCATCAACGATTTGTGAAGAGTAATCTTTATTCAAATAAAGCTCCTGATTTTGTAAAAGATCATTATAAAGAGGATACTTTTGTTATTTTAGATCCACCCAGAAGTGGGCTAAAAAATTTAAAAGACTTCCTCCCAGAAACTTCTAAAACAATCAGTGGTTTTGTCTATGTTTCTTGTAATCCACAAACATTCTTCCGTGACATAAAAACAATTAGAAACAATTATGTTCTCAAGGAAATTCACCTACTAGACCTATTTCCAAGCACTTACCACTTTGAAGTTTTAGGGGTTTTAAAACCAACCGAGTAAAAACCTCAACCACCAAAAAAAAATTATCTAAAATTTTCTCTTTAGAATATTTTTACGTACAATTAGCTCAGCAAAATTACTGAAAGGACTTCTATGAGTTTGCGTGCGATCACTTACATTTTTCTAGTTTTTATAAGTGTTAATACTAACGCTCAATTATTTAAAGATATTCCCTCTGCAACAACAATTCAAAATTCAATTGATACTTTTGAAAAAAGAAAATTGTCCGTTATCAATTATTTTTTTAAACAACCTGTTGGAGATACACTCAAGATTAATACCCAAAAGTATTTTTCACTCCCCGCCATTGCAAGGGCTTACCATCAAGTTGATGGTGAGATGATTGGAAAAAAAATATTATCCTCAGAATTCAAACCATATGGAAAGGTTGGCACAAACTTTGTCGCGATTCCTTACCTTTGTGAACGAGAGGGAGACTGGGACTTTGCATTAACTTATCTCGTTCCACTTGCTTTTTTATCTAAGGATAAAAATTATCTACCTCCCAAGGCTTATGAGAAATTAATCTTTCAACTTTTAAACACTGCTGGGGATAAACATTATAAAAAATTTAGACTTGGTATTTGTGGAAAAATAACAGATACAGAGAATCATATCCTTATGACAGAAAGTGCCAGGTATTTAACGAATGATCTTCGCGCTGATTTTTACCGCCAACGTAACAAACCTGTTCCCCGAGAGATTGATAATGACCTCAATGGTTTTCATCAATGGTGGGTGGATCATCTAAAAAAAATAAAAGAAGAACACTTCGATGAATACAATTCGAGACCTTATCAAGGCTACGCGCTCATGCCTATAACAAATCTCGCAGGTTTTTCAAAAAACCTTGAGGTTAAAGCTGCTGCTCAAGATATACTTGATCACCTAACGGAAATTTATCTTACTCAAAGTGCGGGAATGATAAGAAATGTTCCTTTTAGAAGACAAATAGTTTATGAAACAAAAGATGATCTAATTGTCGGTGATGGAGAAGTGGCCAGGCACGCGTACCTGACTGGCATCACAGATTTTTATACAAAAATTGATAACATCCCCTACGTGAAATATGGAAAAAACTTTATGCTAATTACTGCCGTTGCGGATTTCAAAATCAATGAAAGAATTCTTCACAAGTTCTTCAGCACTGATTGGCTTCCTAAATTTACTAAATACAACCATCAAACACCCGAAATTTATTACAACTCTAAATCTTTCACTTTAAGTGCCGGAGGAAGACACGTTAATAGACTTGATGGAGGCACTAAACAAAATGATGGATGGGCAAGAACGACAACTCTTCTTCTAAGGCAAGCTCCAAAAATTAAAATTAGTGACCACTTTAGATTCAAAGGGCATAAGTTTCGTCTCTCAAGAAAAAACACCTGCGTATATAAAAATTTTGCTTGTGGAATAAACTATGCACGCCCCAAAAAATTACCACCCAAGTGTGCCTTTTCCTTTGGAGGCTTTAAATTCTATGACCTCTCATCCAGTGAATGTGGAAAAACGGCCAATGTGTTGGTTGCTGAACTTGTGAAACCTTGTCAGGGAGCAAAGTGTTGGTTCAAAGCGGATAACTATGGCCTGTTGGAAGTTCGCGAATCTAGTGAATTAAGTTTTAATTCTTTTATCAGTCAGGTTTTAACTAATAACCTACATCTTGACCTTCAAATGACAAGGCCAAACACCTACAAGACAACCTTAGGAGAGGAAATAAATTTTATTCCAGGAAAAGCGGGGAAAAAGTCCTTAGAGATCATAAACTAATCAAAGTTCCAAAAGTACAAACTATCGTCATCCTCATCGATGACCACTTTTTTTCTGTTTGAGATAATCCCTTTTGCCTCTGCTCCGTCGATAAGGTTTTTTGAGACTT
>DCQT01000034.1 GCA_002323535.1 Bacteriovoracaceae bacterium UBA1511 | reverse complement strand
GGCCCACGTTGACCACGGAAAAACGACTCTTGTTGATGAGCTTCTTAAGCAGTCAAACACCTTTGATGCTAGAGAGGAAATTGCTGATAGAGTTATGGACAGTGGCGACCTGGAAAGAGAGCGTGGTATTACAATTACGGCGAAAAACTGCTCTTTTATCTGGAAAGGAACAAAAATTAATCTTCTCGATACACCAGGGCACGCTGATTTTGGTGGAGAGGTTGAACGTGGTCTTTTAATGGTCGACTCAATTATTCTTCTTGTTGATGCCTCTGAAGGGCCCCTTCCTCAAACCAGATTTGTTCTAACCAAGGCGTTAGAGCTTGGTCATAAAATTACCGTTGTTATTAATAAAATTGATCGTCCGGATAGAAGAATTGATGAGGTTGTCAGCGAAGTTGAAGATCTTCTTTTAACTCTTGCTAGTGATCTAGAAGTTGAAGACTTTGATCTTGATATCCCTATTTTTTACGCGTCAGCAAAAGAAGGTTTCGCCATGAAATCACTAGATGATGCTCAAGAAAACCTTACTCCTCTTCTTGATCATATGATTAGTGATTACTGCCCTGTGCCTAAAATCGATGAAGGAGAAGGGCTTCAGCTACTTGTGACAAACCTCACATACTCAAGCTACCTAGGACAACAATTAATCGGACGAATATCTAGAGGAAGTATCCACAGAAACCAACAATTTGTTCACTGTGATAGTGATGAGAAAAACAAGAAATTTAAAGTCACTAACATTCAAGTATTTGATGCCCTTGCCACTAAAGAGGTTGAGTCAGCGAGTGCTGGAGAAATTGTCCTTGTTGGTGGGATAAATAATGGGGAAATTGGTGACACAATTGTTTCTGCTGATAAAGTTGAACCATTGGATCGTATCACTATAGATCCACCTACTGTAAGTGTTACTGTTTCTATTAATACTAGCCCAAACTCTGGGCAAGAAGGTGATTATCTTACTTCAAGAAAGCTTGAAGAGTTCTTGCAAACAGCCTGTCGTCACAACGTTGCATTAAAATATGAGGCTACGAGCGATCCAAAAGAGTTCATTTTAAAAGGTCGTGGAGAGCTTCAACTAGCAATCGTTTTTGAGGAGATAAGACGTCAAGGGTATGAGCTAATGGTCGGACGTCCGCAAGTTTTATACAAAGAAATCGATAGGCAAAAGCATGAGCCATTCGAATTATGTGTTCTAGATATTCCAGAGGGTGATGTAGGAACAATTACCGAGACCCTTTCAAAAAGAAAAGGAATCATGGAAGGACTTGTTCCTCTTGGTGAAGGGCGTTCTAGAATGGAATTCAAAATCCCATCGCGAGGACTTATTGGCTATAGAGGGCAATTTTTAACAGACACTCGTGGCGAGGGCTTAATGAGCTCTCAATTTCTTGGATACGAACCATACGCAGGGGATTTACTATCCAGACAAAATGGAGCAATCCTTGCTGACCGAGCTGGTAAGGCAACTGGTTATGCATTGTTTAACCTTCTATCAAGTGGAAAGCAGTTTATCACTCCTGGCGAAATCGTTTTTGAGGGACAAGTTGTTGGAGAACATACAAAACAAAACGACATCAATGTTAATGTTGTTCGAGAAAAACACCTAAGCTCCGTCAGAACGGCCGGAAAAGATGAAAATATAATTCTTCCTCCTGTTCCAGAAAGAACTATCGATTGGGCAATGAATTGGATTGATGATGATGAGTGGGTTTTAATTACACCTGAAAACATTCGTGTTCGTAAGAAAGTTTTAGAGAAAAACCAGAGATCAACTATTAGAAAATAAATTTTTATTTTTAGAAATTAATTTATCAATCGAGCTTTTTAAAATACTGCTCGAGATATTTTCTTTAACCTTTACTAAAGATAAATCGATAGGCTCATTAGGTCTTAATTCTAAATATGTTTGAATAATTTTATGAGCTCCAATAAAGTCTATATACTCGTGTGAAATATTTGATCGAAAACTATCTGAAAAACCTTTTCCTGTAACACTGCCGTGATGGTACTTTATGGAGTTGTGAAATAACTCATCTCCGAGCTTTAAAGCCTTGAGTATAGAAGAAATCATATAGGGATGATTCAATATAAGCTCTTTTTCTTTCGAACTGAGAGAGGAAATATTTTCGAGTTGAAAATTCGTGTCTATAAAGGAGTGACTTGGCTCCTTAAACAAAGAGTTCAAAAACAAAGAAGAGAACGAGCTCGAGGTGTTTAGCCCAGCGTAATGGCAAAAATAACATAAAAGTAAAAGCTCTACATCTGCATGGTTACTGCTAAGCAGGTACTCCTTTGACAGGGTGAGAAACTCTTTAGGGGTTATATCCTCCCTACTTATTAAAATTTGAAGAGATTTATTAATACATAAATTAATTCCAAATAAAGAGAGTGGTTTTTTATTTATCAGAAGATTCATTCTATTAAATTCAAGAATTCTTCCACTCATTATTAAAAAGTTTAGCAAGTCACCTTTTTGAACAAATGATAATAATTTCTTTGAACATGCTCTAAAAAAAAGACCTAAATCAGCGACCCTAATCAATGAATCCTTATACATCTCTTGTGGTAAGTATAAGCCTTTACTTTTAAATTTTCGAAAGTGTGACCGCCCCGAGGAGCGAAGACTAAAATACAAATCTACCGGTGGTGACGAGAAGAACTGAATAAGATTCTCCTTTACAAAAAAATAATCATCCCCGTAATAGTTTTGTTTTTTTTCAGAAGTATGTAGGAAGTTATCAATAGAATCTACGTCGATAAAGTTATTCCAAAGATCTATATAGTTTTTATCTTCTACAAGAATCTTGTCACAGAGAAATAAGGAAAATTGGTCTAAGGAATTAGAAAAAATAAAATTATTTTTATAATCTTTAAAAAGATTCTCTAAGCTTTTACTTTTGTTTTGATAGTAGACACCGACTATAAAGTCTTTCTCAACCTTATTTTTATCAATACTTTGCATGTATTATATTTCTTTTTTTGAAAAACAAAAGTTCAATAAAAAAAGTAAAAGTCCTAAGGATACAGAGTAATGCAAGAATTCAAAAAGGTAATTAAACCCCTCATAGTTTGAACCGACTGAATATTTACTCCCAATATTGCCAAGCGTACTAATGTGAGGAAAAATCGCATACATGCCTAAGGACAAAAACTTAAACAAGCCCATTTCTGTGACAAACTCGGAAATAGATTTATGATAAAAAATTGATTCGGCCAATGTTAAGAATGCATAAATTAAGATAGTCGTTAAAAACCCCAGTAATTTACCTGAATACAGTGAAATGAACATACTCAAAACAATTAATGCAAATATAGAGGCAAAGTTAGCTGCAAGCCCTAGAGGAAAAGTTAATAGGAAGGGAAAATCATCACCACTGATCATCACAAAAATCAGTGAGCACAGATTAAGGACTAAATAAAAGCCTAGAGAAATAATTAGGGCACCCAAAGCTCGACCTATTAAATATTCTTTTCTAGATATTGGTAAGGATAGAATCTGTCCAATGACCCCTTCATCTTCATCAGATCGAACACAATTACCTCCAAAAATGATGGCCATAATTCCACTCCAAAAACTAACGAAAAAATTAATAATGTGGATAGATTTGTTTTTAAGCTCCATGGGAGCTCCAAAGTCGGCCACGATATCTGTAATATAATTTATTCCTCCACTAACAAAAATGATCAGAAAAATATTAAGAATAAATAGCCAAAGAAGAGTCCTCGAGCGAAGCTCTTTTTTAATAGTATCACCAATTAGTATTTTTATATTATTCATGGGTGTCCTCTGACAGATCTTCTGTTATAGAGCCTTTTGAAGAAAGGAGTTGATAAAAGTGCTCCTCAAGAGACCCACTTTTCATTATTGATGAGAGTTCACCTTGCTCTATTAGCTCTCCTTTATTAATAATTGCGTAATAATCGCATAGACTCTCCACTTCAGATAAGATGTGAGAATTTAAAAAAATAGTTTTACCGTTGTTTTTTAAATCTATAATCAGTTTTTTTAGATCTCTTATGCCTAATGGATCAAGACCTGAAAAAGGCTCATCCAAAATTATTAGCTCAGTGTCACCAACCATTAAACATGCAATGCCTACTCGCTGTCGTTGTCCTTTGGACATTTCGCCCAGTTTTTTACCTTTGAGATCATTTAGACCAGCCTTAATGAGAGCAGTATTTACTTGCTCTTTTAATTCATCGCTCGGCACATCCTTTGCTTTTGCATAAAGTTCGACAACTTGTGAGGCTGTATAAAAACCATGAAAAGAAAATCTTTCAGGTAGATAAGATATTTTTCTTTTAAAATTCTCCCCATCAGTAGCTTCCCCAAAAACTTTGAGGCCACCACTTTCAATATTTATCAAACCCAAAAGGCATTTAATAAAAGTGGTCTTTCCTGCTCCATTTGGGCCTAACAATGCAAAAACACCTCCCTTTGGTACATTGAGAGAGAATGATTTAAGAGCACAATTTAATCCATAGAACTTCACCAAGTCTTTTGCCTCAATTATCATCTACTATTCCTTTTCTTGAATTGACCGTCTTATTTTTACCGGCCGTCTTGTGGCATCTATAGCAACGTAGGTAAAAGTTCCTTCCGTAACCTTAATTCTATCGTGTTCAAATTGTCGTGATACCCAGACCTCAATATCTACGCTCATCGAAGTGTTACCTACTTTTTTTGTTTTACAATAACAGCAAATAACATCTCCTACTAAAACAGGACGCAAAAACTCCATGGCATCAACTGCAACGGTTACTGTTTTTTGGCCTGTCTCTTTTCTCGTGAAAATACCGCCTGCAATATCCATTTGCGATAAAACCCAACCACCAAAAATATCACCGTGAGGATTGGTATCGGCAGGCATAGCAAGAGTCCTGATTGTCAGCTCCCCAATTGGAGTTGTTTCGCTATTCATTTTGTCTCCTAATTTTTTCTAATTATCTCACAACTAAATTTAATTTAGATAGATTAAACTACCGAAATTTCTAAATATTCCACTACAAATTCCAGACTATTTATATCAAGTTGCAAACATGATATTATTACCAATGGCCCTTAATGTAGCACCTATATACAAACACCTTCACGAAATATTGAGACAAAGCGCTAGCTCTCGATCTTTCAGAACATCTAAAGCAAGTGCGACAACTATTTCAAATAAAAAATTAACGACAGATGAGGAGTCTTTTACACATATAAAGGAAGAAACCCTCAACCAAAAAAATTACAACAAAAAAAAAGAAAGAAGCCAACAACGGGATCGCGAACTGAAGAAGAGACTTCAAAAACTTGATATAGTCTAATTTTATTTTTTTAGATAAGTGTAATCATGCAGTGAGTTTTCATAAAAATCGATCATCTTAACACCTTGACGAGGTGATATTACACCTTTTGCAATTTTTCTATCGATTTGTTTTTTGACTTTATGGGCCATGATTTCAGGATTGTATTGCATCGTCTTTAAAACATTTGATGCTCTTTGCCCTCTAATAATCTCTTCAATATAAAAATCACTTGGGTCGTCATCGTAACAATAAACATGAACTTCATTAAGTCGCCCGAACAAGTTATGCATATCTCCCATAACGTCTTGATATGCACCAGTGAGAAAAATTCCAAGAAAGTAGTCTTCACTTTTATTTAACTCATGAAAGCGAGTAAAGTTCTTGGACTCGCCCTCGCAATAAAATTGATTAATTTTTCCATCTGAATCACAGGTAATATCAACTAAACTAGCTCTAACAGTTGGCTTTTCGTTTAACCTATTTACAGGCACAACCGGTAGTAACTGCTTAATTGCCCAACTATCAGCTGTTGATTGAAAAACAGAAAAATTACAAAGATACTGAGTTGTTAGCCTGCCCTCCAAACTTAAACTAAATTCAGAACTTGGATCATCACCTAGGCTAAAGTCCAGCGCACTTTTTGAACCTTTCCAGTAAAGCATTTCAATATAGGCGCGCTCTTTCAAACTTATTAGCCCTAGCTTGTAAGCATGATAGCTTTCCTCTTTAATTTTTGAAATTGTATTATACACACCGACAAAGTTTTCCGATGTCATTTCTCCAATAGAGTCTTCAATATACTTTGTATATTTTAATGCTGCCTCACTGACTTCATTTGCTGTTAAAGAAACCTCTCCTGAACTTGGGTCAATTTCACCAATGACTTTTGTGATAACACAACTATGATGGGCCGTTATCGCTCTCCCACTTTCACTAACTATATGTGGATGAGGAATTTCCGCTTGGTCACAAACATTCATTAAAGTTCTGACAACATCTGAAGCGTATTCCGATAATGTGTAGTTTATCGAGGAGTCAGATTCAGAACTTGATCCATCGTAATTTATCCCAAGGCCGCCACCAATATCAAAAAACTCTAAAGGAGCGCCAAGCTTTGAAATCTCCACAAAAGTTCTTGCCCCCTCAGTGATGGCATCTTGGATAGAACTGATACTCGGCACCTGACTTCCTATATGAAAATGAAACAGCTTTAAGTAATCTAAGTATCTTGTATCTTTAAGGAATTTAATTGCCTCTACAATCTCACTCAGACTTAAACCAAATTTTGCTTTGTCACCACTACTGCCTTCCCACTTTCCTCTTGATTTAAAACCAAGGCGTGAACGGATTCCAATAAATGGTTTTACAGAATATTCTTCTGCAAGCTGAACAATTTGTTTTAATTCAGAAAGCTTTTCCACAACAATAACAATATTTCGTCCCATCTGACGCCCAATCATTGCTAAGCGTAGATAGTCTTCGTCTTTATAGCCATTCAATATAGTTAGAGATTCTAAGTTTTGGTCCATTGATAAAACCGACATCAACTCTGCTTTTGAGCCTGCTTCTAGGCCATAAGCATAACGATCACCCGCATCGACGATTTCCTCAACGACCTCTCTCATTTGATTAACTTTAACCGGATAAACGCCACGATAATCTGCACAGTAGTTTAACTCTTTAATTGCGCTATTAAATGATTTATTGAGATCCTCTACGCGAGATCTCAAAACATCTTGAAAACGAATAACGGCAGGAAATCTTACATGCTGATCTTTCATTTCATTGATAACGTCTTGTAGAGATATCTGTATACTCTTATCATCCCTCACTGGAAAAACGGTTAACTCGCCTTTGTCGTTCACCCCAAAAAATTCCTCTCCCCAACGAGAAATTCCATAGAAATTATCTGAATCTTCTGCTGTCCAGTTCATTAATCTTCTCCCTGAGAGTTATAAAATGAACTAAGAAGAACAGCACTAATCTCTCTAAGAACTTTCGTTCCGAAAACAGCACTATTTCCAGTAGGGTCAATATTGGGTGCTAACTCTACAATGTCAGCGCCTACAAAGTTTTTATTTTTTAAAATCTTTAATAAAGAAATGAAACTATGAAAGTCTTCTCCACCAGCCTCAGGTGTACCAGTGCCAGGTAGATAAGCTGGATCAAAATAATCCAAATCTAATGTTAAATATACTGGTCGCTCTTTAGCGATCATTTCTACTCTTTCAAGAAACTCATTTCGGGAGCGGCAGATTGTTTTATTATTTATCATGTAATCATACTCTTCTTTTGTTCCAGATCTAATACCGTATTGAATGAGAGAATGACTTGATGAAAATAAATCTAGTGAGCGCCGAATAATTGAAGCATGCGAATAGTGATGTCCAAGGTAGCCATCTCTAAGATCTGCGTGAGCATCGAGATGAATGATAACAAGGTCAGAGTAGTCTTGTAGGTATTTTTTAATTGGTGCAATAGAAATTGAGTGCTCTCCACCCAAAGTTATAAGTTTAATATTATCTTTTTTTAGATCGACTGATTGCACAGACTCTTCAAAATTTTTAAGAGCACAAAGAAAATTTTCATCAACATTTTCGCTTCTCGGAATTACAAGGTTCCCAACATCGAACAATGAATCACTTTCCTCAAGGTCAATATCAAGATATGGTGAGTAAGATTCTATCCCCTCCCCAACATCTCTAAATGCATTAGGTCCAAGACTTGCTCCTTTTCTAAAACAAACAGTTCCGTCAAACTCAAAGCCATTAATATAAACACCAGGCTTATTAATACTCATTGATTTTTTTGCGTATGGGTATGGTGAAATGCTGTGTTTATGGGTGGACATTAACTGGTTCTCCTGGCCTTCAACCTAATAATTTTTTACACTTAGAGCATAGTAGCCATCCGAAAATTTCGGTCAATAATTAGTTAATGACCGAGAAATTTTTATGTTGTTTAAAGCGGAGATAAACCCCCTAAGTATCAAATTTTACGTAAGGAAAAATAAATGAAAATGAATAAGATTAATGGCATTGAACAATCCGTCTCTGAGGTTTGCCTGGGAACAATGACCTTTGGAGAGCAGAACTCAGAGATTGAATCCCATGAGATTATGGATATCGCCTTTGAAAGAGGGATTAACTTTTACGATACCGCAGAAATGTACCCTATTCCTCCGAAAGGAGACACTTATAATAGAACTGAGGAAATCATTGGAAAATGGGAGAAGTTTCATACCCATAGAGATAAAATTGTCATGGCCACTAAGGTCATCGGACCGAGCTCAATGATGAAATGGATTAGAAATGGGTCTCCAAGACTTGATAAAAAAAATATTTTTGAGGCTGTTGAAGGAAGTCTTAAAAGACTAAGAACGGATTATATTGATCTATACCAAATTCACTGGCCAGCTAGATCCACAAACTTTTTTGGACAATTAAATTTTAAAGAACCCACTAGAGAATCAACGACTCCAATAAGAGAAACACTTGAAGTATTAGGTGAATTAATTTCACAAAAAAAAGTTAAGGCAATTGGCTTAAGTAACGAAACCCCATGGGGCATCATGAGTTTTTTATCTATAGCAAAAGAGTTTAATCTACCAATTGTCTCCACTATTCAAAACCCTTATTCACTTTTAAATAGAACTTATGAAATTGGTTGCTCTGAAATTTCATTTAGAGAGGGGGTCAAACTTTTAAGCTACTCACCAATGGGCTTTGGAGTTTTATCTGGTAAATACATCGAAGGAAAAGATACGCCTAGATCAAGACTCAATCTTTTTTCTCAATACTCAAGGTATTCAAATCCCAACGCCACAAAGGCAACTAAAAGATATTATGACCTCGCAAAATCATTAAACCTCACTCTAACAGAGCTCTCCCTGGCTTTTTGCTACAGTCGTCAATTTATGGGAAGTACCATCATTGGCGCGACAACCAAAGAGCAATTGATCGAAAATATTCACGCCACGGAGATTGAGTTTTCGCCGGAAATGAATAATTTAGTTAATGAGATTCATGAGCTTATCCCAAACCCATCCCCATAGTATGATGACAACTTTACCTATAGAATGATAAAAAATAAAACACCCTTTGTGACAATATTTTAGTAATAATATCTTTAACTGCCTGTTAATCAATAACAGCATAAACCTAAAGTGTTGATTAATTGTGTAACTTGCTGAGGGCAGTGTATTATTTTAAACAATGCAGAACGTTTTCTAGAGAGGTGTTTATGAAGTATTTTGAATTAGTGATCGGGTCACCAAATCACTGGTCAAATCATGATAGCCCACCGGGATGTTTAATTTAATTTACTAAACGATTTTAATTGAGTGTTCCCAAGTTGGTGCACTAAAGCAAAGTAAAAATATAAAAAAAACCCTAACCATACGTTAGGGTTTTTTTGTGACTTTTTTCCGCATGAAGATATAACTCTTAAAACACGCTAGTATTGACCATATACACTACTTATAGAAAGGGTTTTCCTATGATGGATTTTTTTAAGAAGAAAAAAGATACACAACCTGCTTCAGCCCCTCAAAGCAATAAAAACTATATTTGGGACTACTTCCAAGAAATATCTGAAACGAATCTTTCCCCTTACATCCAAGCAATTACAGCTTTGAGAGGAGTAGAGGAATCAGCAAGAGATGAGGAAGAGTTTCTTTATTTTTTAACCTCAGATATTATTTACACTGCCTTACATACGACCGTTATTGAGGAGATGTTTTCTACTCTTCAATCAAACCACGAATACTGCCTTGAGCTGATTTCAAAGTTTGCCTCAGATACTCAAATGAGAGATGAACTTATTAACGATCATACTACAAATCATTTAAACTACTTGGCGAACGATGCGAACTGTGAGGGTTGCTCTAGCTGCGAAGGACATCAAGACCTTCATCACCTTTTAGACTATTGGAAAAAACAAGATCGAAATTACTTCACGAAGCTTTATCTTGAGGTTCAAACAATATTTTGTTTTCTAGAGATGGTTTTATTTAAATTAATTCCAAAACACCCTGACGTAGCATTTTTAATGACTCCAGAATTAATAAATGAGACTAGAATGCTGCTGGCGTCTCACATAGAAAATAAGATTAGAGAAGCCTAAAAAGGTCTGATTAGAATCCAAATTGATCGATATTTATATTCATCATTATTGATTTAGTTGGGTCATCAAAAATAATTTTCTTTGCAAAACTTCTTTGAGCGATGCAATCACTGTACCTTGGATCATCATACGAAATGGTCATTCCACCCGCCTCTGTGCAAGCACCATTTGCAGAAAATGAAAACTTTGACCCAGACTCTTTTTCAATCGATATACTAGCTGGGCGTCTAAAAATTGACACTCTCTTTTGCTTCTTAACTCCCTTGGGTAACATTGATGCCCCCGCGGATTGCGGTATTCGCAAATGTTTCAAATTAAGGTTTTTGGTTTTTAAACGCAACGAGTTGGTCGCGTCAGGTTTTTGCGCGTGAGAAAGCGATCCCCAAATGAATGTGAGAACCAATAGCATTTTCATACTTTGATAGTACCTCCGATTCATGCTTTAATATATTATCGGATACTTAGTTGTGTACCTTGAGTTTTAAACAAGCTGAATTTGCCATAGGTTTTAGGCATCAAATCGGGAGAATCACACTTGATTAAACAAATTATATTGCTGCTTTTAATTTCAGCCTGTGCGCATAAATCGGTGCACAAAAAGAGCGATACCCTTTTATCTCCTTCCGAAAAAAAACGGGCCCTTTATTATAAAAAACTTAGACTTAAAAAAAAGTTCGACAAAAGAAAACAGAAGAAAAAAGTTAGATTAACGAACCAGCAAGAGATCATAATAACTCAGCACATACAGATGGAATGCTATAAAAAAAGAGTAAGCCAAAAGAGATGTAATCAACTTTTAAAAAAAAGACCATCTCCTTGTATTAAAATTTTAAAAAAAAATAATTTAGTTAAATTAAATAAATGTTTAATAAAACATCTATTTAATAAATGAAAAATGGTAACAAGGCTGACCTCTCTCGAGATACTTTTTTTCAAAAAGTGTAATTGGATTATCAGATTTTTTAATAATAATATTATGATTTAGTCTTAAGCCCCACTCTTTTGTCATAAAAGTTATTGCTTCATCACGATAAAATAACTCATTCGTGGCAAAAAAAATTTCACCGCTGTCCTTCAACCGGCTTATTACGAAGCCCATAAATGGCATTGCGTAAAACCTTTTATTTAAGTCACCTGGCTTGGGGTTTGGGTTAGGGTACAAAAAAAAGAAGCGATCGACGCTTTGTTTTTTCAAATGATGAGCGGACCAGCTTATACCATTATCATGCACAGGAAAAAGATTTTCTCGTCTTTCTTTTTTAAATGCATTTTTAAACTTCAAAAACTTTACGCTAGTTTTTTCTACACTTATTAGAGCTCTATTTTTATTTTTTAATGAATAATCTAGTGCAAACATACCGGTGCCTGCTCCTATTTCTATATCTAAAAATTTAAAGCTATTTGCTTCCTCAGGAAAAGGATTTTTAGAAGACACGGTCTTCAAAATTTTTTCTAAATTAAACTCACGCATATTTAGTTTTAATTAGAACTTTTTTGTTAAGAAAGGCCAAATTGTTTTAGGTTTGTCACATGAAGTGACACCACTTTTTACCAAAGCTATCTTAGTTGTTGAGTATTCATTTTGCCCAAACCACAACTCAAACAAGTATTTATTTTTGCTGATTCCCTTTTCTTCCTCAGGCAGGTCTTGTTGCTCAATTCCAAAGAAGAAAACCTTTTTTATCTTTGATCTTGGTGCATCAAAAGCTTCAAGGATTAGTCTATTTTCTTCTTCTCTAAAAAAATCATCTAGAGCTGCGTCTTCAAAAATTTTAATTGTGACATCGTCAGATATCTCATATTGATCAACTTTTGACTCGCGGTATTGACTAAATAACCGGTCACCGTCCCTTAGAACTTTATAATGTCTTTCCTCTTTAACCTCATTAGATATATATTTTTGGGAGCAGCTGGCCAACTCTGAAACTTCGGCCAGGCAGGTAAAGGAAAATAGGAGCAAAAACAAAATTGGTTTGGTCTTCATATGAACAATTATGTAGGACGAAATTACCCACGTCCATAAGGCAATTTGTCCTTTTTTCAAAAATTTACCAGCAGTCTATTTACATTCGTACAATTTACACTAAAAACCACTCAAAACCATACATTTTACACGGAAATAAATACTTTATAATAAAAACTTTATTTTTTTGACATTTTTGGTATATTTTATTCATCAATATTCCGAAAAATCTGAATATTAATAAGGGAGATCTCAAAAATGTGTGGAATTTTAGCCGCTTTTGGCACCAGAGACTATCAAAAAGCTATTTCTCAATCGAAGTTACTTACTCACAGAGGGCCTGATGAAAGTGACCACGTCATTTTAAATCATCTCCCCTCTGGTGGAATATTATGTCATGAGCGCCTAAGTATCATTGATCTTCACACGGGAAAACAACCCATACAAGGAAGTTCTGAAAAAACATGGATGATCCACAACGGGGAGATTTACAACCATGAGCAATTAAGAAAAACACTTACTAAAGGTCAAATAGCAAGAACTAAAAGTGACTCTGAAATTATCGTTCACTTATTTGAAGAACTTGGGACAGAATCACTTCACCACCTCGATGGTGTATTTAGTTTTGTTATCTCAAGTGGTGATAAAATTTTTGCCGGACGTGACCCAATGGGGGTTAAGCCTCTTTTTTATGGGACAGCAAGCGATGGCTCTTTATGGTTTGCCTCTGAAATGAAATGCCTTGTCTCAGTTTGCGAGGACATAAAAATATTTCCTCCAGGACACTACTACCATTCAGATGAGGGTTTTGTTCAATACTACAAACCTGAATTTTACTCTGGAGACTTTAATCCAGTTCAAGGACCAGAGAGACTAGAGGAACTTTTATCTAGTGCCGTGAAGAAAAGGTTAATGAGTGATGCGCCTCTTGGTGTGTTACTTTCAGGAGGCCTTGATTCTTCCTTAGTTACTTCGATTGTTGTTCGTGAAGCAAAAAAAACCGGACAAAAAGTTAAATCTTTTTCTATTGGTATGGATCCAAACTCTCTTGATTTAGCAAAAGCAAGAAAAGCGGCAGACTTCCTAGGAACGGAACACCATGAAATTATTTTTACCGTGGAAGAGGGTTTAGAAGCCTTAAAAGAGCTTATCTATAAAACTGAAAGTTATGATGTCACAACCACAAGAGCCGCCACTCCGATGCTTATTATGAGTAAATATATTGCATCCCTTGGTGTAAAAGTAGTTCTGTCAGGAGAAGGTGCTGATGAGATATTTGGTGGATATCTCTACTTTTCTCAAGCACCTAGCCAAAAAGAATTTCACGATGAATGTGTTCGTCGTGTGAAAAGGCTTCACACATCAGACGTACTTCGAGCGGATAGAGCGACAATGGGTGCGGGGGTTGAGGCAAGAGTACCATTTCTAGATAAAGAGTTTCTCTCTTACGCTATGAGTATCCACCCAAAACATAAAGTAATTGAAGAAGGTAAGCGCTGCGAAAAATATGTTCTTCGCAAGGCTTTTGATTGCCATATAGAACCATACCTTCCTGATGAAGTTTTATGGCGCCAAAAAGAACAATTTAGCGATGGAGTTGGATATAGCTGGATTGACGAGTTAAAAGCCTACGCTGAGGCAAATGTGTCTGACCAAGAAATATCCTCTGCAGCAGAAGCATTTCCTCACAACACTCCAGAAACAAAAGAAGCTTATTTGATTAGAAGAATTTGGGCTGAAACTTATGATCACCCAACCACACCTTCTTTAATCAAACGATGGATACCAAAGTGGCAAGCAGATAAAGATCCAAGTGGACGAGCGAATAAAATTCATGTCAAAAAGTACAATCATGTGGATATAGCTGAAGACACTGAACAACCGATACTTGACGAAAAGCAAGCTCCTAAAATGTAAATTAGTTTCTCCGGGGAATGAAATATTTTCCCGGAGACAATTTGACTCCTCAAACCATCTAGATTTTTTTTCCTTTTTTACAATTTCTTACAAACTGCCTCTTTTAACTCATTTACTCAAATCTCCTTTGCCGAAAAACCTCCAGTCCCTCATATTAATCTCATTCAGGAATAAACCTGTATCGCTCCCGGAGGAAAGATAATGAAAAATCTTTGTGTTGTTTCATTTTTAACGGCCATGACTTTTACGGCCGACGCAAGTCATGGACTATCAAGAGACTCTTTTGTCTATCATGGTGGAAACACCTCAGAAAATGTTCGTCTGAGCGATATTAAGGAAGTTTGGGGGACTGAAACAAGAACAGTTCAATCAACTTGCTCACGACAAGAGCCCTACCAGGTCAGAGTTTGTCGAACGACCCATGGTAGAAGACCCCACTATTATGACGAATCGGAAAATAGGCGGGATAGAAGAGGTAGGCGCGGGCCAAGACGTTCTGGAGGTCATTACTCTGGGCCACCGCATCACGGTGGAGGACATCACTATACAAGCTCACGGCCACCTGCACGTCCACCAAGAGGAGGAGAAAGGTGTCGAATGGAGACTCGTTATAGAACAGTGTCTTACTCTTGCCCAAGAACTGAGTCTGTTAGAGTAAGAAAGCCTGATCAACGATTTCACGCAAATGTAAATTTTAGATTTGTTGATAAAACTTTTGATAGTACATACACAAGAGGTTTATTCGATATAAGCTTGAACCAACGTTCTCTTAGAGTTGATGTGAGAGATCAAAGTTCTGGTGAACCCTTGGTTTTCCTGGCCAAAAAGAATCAAAACGTAAACTCCAGACCTAATTTTTACGAAATTAATGCTGACTATAAAGTGATCGTTACTCCAAAAAGAGATGTTATTAGTCCATTTTCTGAACAAATGCGCATCGTTCCAAGGTTAAGAAATTCAATGCTTAAAATCAGAGTTGGGAAAATCTTTAAGGCGAGACCACTAGAACTTGAGCTGAGAGTAACAGATCGATACTCCCATGAATCCAGAACTGTTGTGCTTCGGGGAAGAGACCTTCAATTTCGTGACGGAAGGCGTAATCCAAATAGAAGTGTCATAGAGGTGGACCCGTATCAGTATTTTCCAAATATGGACTTCTACAATGGAGTTGATGTTTCTGCGACGCTCAAGATCAAGAGCAAATTTAGCGTTCTTAACGCTAGAGACCTCGCTGGATATCATCTAAAAAGCACTGATCAAGTATTCGTTCAATACTAAAATTAAGTTCATTTAACTTTTATCAAGGCCTTCTCAAAAGAAGGCCTTTTTTTTTGAGTTTTTTCCTATATTATAGTCCGAATACTCAAAAGGGTTATTAGGGATGAGCTTTAGCGTAGGAATTGACATTGGTGGAACAAAAATTGAAGCGGCCATTTTGGATGCACAAAATAAACTTGTTGCCAGAGAGCGTGTTCCTACTGAACGAGAAAAAGGAAGTAAGCACATCCTCAATAATATAAGTCTACTTTTAAAAGACTTATTTCAAACCCATCAAATTGATATTTCTCAAGTCTCTGGTATTGGAATGGGTCTTCCTGGAAGTGTTAACCCTAAATCAAAAATGATGATCAACGGAAATACAACTTGCTTAGTAGGTGTTTCTATCGACTCTTATCTTAGTGAAACGCTAGGAGTCGAAAAAAATAAAATATTTGCCGCAAACGACGCAAACTGTTTTGCTTTAGCAGAAGCAAGGCTCGGAGTTGGCAAAAATCATGCGGCAACAGCGACTGGCGTTGGTATTATTATTGGAACAGGCTGTGGTGGTGGAATTATAATTAATGGACAGATGTTTTCAGGAAGCCGAGGTGGAGCCGGAGAACTTGGACACACATGTTTAGAGCCAGAGGGTGACGATTGCTACTGCGGAAGACGTGGTTGTGCGGAGCTCTACCTGAGTGGTAAATCTGTAGAAAACTTTTATCATAAAAGTACAGGTGAGCAAAAGTATGCCACTGATATTTTAAAGATAGATAATTACCGAGATCGATATAAAGCCCACTTTTCCCAATTCCTTTTAAACATTATTAATTCTTTTGACCCAGAGTACATTGTTTTTGGTGGCGGCTTAAGTAAAGATCAGGAGCTTTGGGAAGAGGTCACCTCTAACTTAGAAAAGGATCAATTTTTAAAAGGCCAACCACTACCCAAGCTTTATCAAAACTCATTAGGAGACTCTGCCGGAGTTTTTGGAGCCGCAATGCTCGTGTCACAATCAATTGGATAAATCTCTTTTTTAGATTCAACAATTTTAGCTGTGAGCCTGTACATTTTTCCTTCATAGCTAATATCGAAAGTTTTTAATTCAGGAGCTTCAGTTGTTTTTTTCACTGTCGCCTTTTTTAAGTACTCCTCAACATTTTCAGTAAAAGTAAGATTGGCACTTTGTCCCTCTTTGCAATAAAAATCTAAATCTCCAGAAGTCCTTGGCACTGCCTGGCAATTCTCTGGAAGAAAAAAACAAAAATCTTTTTTATGAGCATATACTTGCTTAGGTAAGCGATCGATGAAAAAAAAGTCGAGGACAAATACCGCGATCCAAGGAACGATGACAACAAAAAGCAACCCCAATAATGCGGCTTTCTTTTTTGGACTTAATTCCTTCATTACAACATCTCCTTCAAAATACACATCATTGTTTGACGGCTTTCCCTGGTTTTGAAAAACTAGATACTTCTTTTTAACCGGAAAAAAAATGAAAAAACCAGGATTATTTCTATCTATTATACCGTTAATTTCTCTTATTAGTTTAATGATAATAAACGTCATACTTTTTGGTGATAGCTCTACCGGAGGCCCGAATCAGCTTGCACTTCTCGTTGCCGCTGCTGTATCTACAATCATTGGAATCTCCTCTCTTAAAATTAATTACGAGAAAATTGAGGAGGGTATGGTTAAAAGTATCACCTCAAGTCTTGCCCCTTGCTTAATTTTACTCATGATTGGCTCTCTAATTGGAATTTGGATCATATCAGGAATTGTTCCAACGATTATTTATTATGGACTTGGGTTAATCACACCTAGCCTCTTTCTACCTGTCGCTTGCTTAAGTTGTTGCATTATCTCTTTGGCCACAGGATCTAGCTGGACAACATCTGGTACAGTCGGAATTGCTCTAATGGCGATAGGGCAAGCCTTTGGCTTTCCACCAGAGATGGTTGCCGGTGCGGTTATTTCAGGAAGCTATTTTGGTGATAAAATGTCCCCTCTTTCTGATACAACAAACCTCGCACCTGCGATGGCCGGGACAGACCTGTTTACACACATAAAAAACTTGCTTACCACAACCCTTCCATCAATCTTGATTGCTCTCATTATTTTTCTTTTTTTAGGACTAGGTAAAAGTGGTGAACTCTCCGCCATGACAAAGATTTCAGAGATTAAAAGCGCTCTTGATCAAACCTTTAACATCACCCCCTGGCTTTTGATTGTTCCAATAATTATTATTTTAATGGTTTTTAAAAAGTTTCCCGCACTGCCAACATTAGTTCTTGGTTCTGTGTTGGCCGTGGCCACCACTTTTATTTTCCAACAAAGTTTTCTTTCATCGCTTGGTGAAAACTCTGCCTATTATTACATTACAGATGTTCTCGCCAATGGAGTCACGATAAAAAGCCCAAACGCGACAATCAACGAACTATTATCTCGTGGCGGAATGAGCTCTATGCTCTCAACTGTTTGGCTAATTATCTGTGCGATGGTTTTTGGTGGCGCTCTGGAAGTTACAGGAATGCTTGAAACACTTGCTAACGCCTTACTAAAGATGGTCAAAGGCACTGGTACTCTTATGGGCACGGTTCTAGCTAGTTGCTTTTTTGCAAACCTTACAACCGGTGATCAATACATATCGATTGTTCTTCCGGGCAGGATGTTTAGAGAGAGTTTTAAAAAGTATAATCTTCACCCTAAATGCTTATCAAGAGCACTTGAGGACGGTGGAACTGTCACATCTGTTTTAGTACCATGGAATTCAGGTGGTGCGTTCCACGCCTCTGTGCTTGGCGTCTCCACTCTGGCATATGCACCATACTGTTTTTTTAATTATCTAAATCCAATCATCTCAGCTTTTTTAAGCGGCTTAAATATTGGACTTGAGCGAATCGAAGAAAGTAAAGCTTAGGCTTCCTTTGCTTCTAAAGTTGTCTGCTCCTTTTTTTCATTAAAAGGGGCGAACTTACCTAGTAGTAAAAGTCCTGGCACTGCAATTAAGGTGCAAAAAATAAAAAACATGGGGTAGCCCATATTTTGAACCATCCAACCTGTGGGTGCAGAGGCAATGACCCTAGGAACCCCCATGAGTGATGTAAGTAGAGCATATTGAGTTGCTGTAAATTTTTTATTTGTGATAGACGCCATAAAAGCAACAAATGCCGTCGTTCCCATTCCTGAACATAAGTTTTCTACACCAATAACAGTGCTTAAACCAATAAGGCTTTTAGATATGCTGGCAAGAACACTGAAACCTGCAGTAGAAACCATCTGCAAAGATCCAAAAATCCATAAGGCTTTATTTACGCCAAGCCGTATCATCATTACACCACCAAGAGTTCCTCCAGTTATCGTGGCGACCATCCCTATACCTTTAGCGATCTTTGCAATTTCTGATTTAGAATAACCCAAATCAATATAAAGTGGCATAGACATGTGAGCGGCCATGGAGTCACCCACTTTATAAAATAAAATAAAAAGCAGCATGGTGATGGCATCTTTTCTTTTCAGGTACTCCATAAACGGACCAATCACGGCTTCTTTCATTGATTTAGGTGCATGCTCGGCGGCTTGATCCTCCGTAGAAGAAGCAAGGAAAGTAAAAACAACTCCTGAGCCCATCATCAGGGCCATTATTTGATAAACTCTTGACCAAGGCATAGACTCTGCCATGGCGAGGGCCATCGCTCCCGATAAGATAATCGCCACTCGATAACCATTTACATAAAGGCTTGATCCAAGACCTAGCTCTTCATCAGTCAATGCCTCCCGTCTATAGGCGTCTATAACAATATCTTGCGTAGCACTGGAAAAACTAATAAGGAAGGCAACAGTTGCCAATAAAATTGTTTGCTCCGAGGGGTTGAGTAAACTCATAAAAAATAAAAGACCCGCTAGAACTATTTGAGTGATTGCCATCCAGCCTCTTCTTCTATCGAGAATTGGTAACTTAAATCGATCAATAAATGGAGACCATAAAAACTTTAGAGTATAAGGCATTCCAACAAGGGCAAAAATTCCTATTGTTTTTAAGTTAATCCCCTGCTCTCTCATCCATGCTTGCAATGTACTGCCCACTAAAAGTAATGGAAGCCCAGAATATACCCCCATAAAAAATTGAATAAGCATCTTTTTGGTAAAGCATTGTTTTAAGATCTCAAGCATAAAAATTCCCGTGTAAAAAACAATATTTATTTAATCATTTTTACCCAGAGAAGAAAAATGAATAAAACTAACAAGGCCTTATGCCGATAATAGAATATGGAAGCGATAAATGAACAAGTTCCAAAAGAAGAGGAGTTTTACATCACACCAGTAGTTGCCTGGGAAGTAAAACCGATTGATTGGTCTGCCTATTTTAGTCCAGAGAAAAACTTACTCAAAAGAGTAGCCGCGAGCCTTATAGACTATACGATAATTGGATTAATAATTACTCCAATTCACTTTTACATTGACCATATATTCCATGTTATTAGCGGTGGCACATACGGTTTCTCTCCTTACCAAGATCGTTATGAAATAGCACAATTTCTCCTTCAATCGATCAATATCTTAACCGTCTTTGTTGGATACTATTACTTCCTCTATAAGTATAAAACAGCAACTATTGGTAAAAGGTATTTCAAGCTTCATACATATAGATATCACAGCTTTGAACCGATCGGTTTAATAAGGATTTTTGCAAGAGAGCTAATTTTTAAGTTTTTGGAACTGGCGGTGTTACCTGCAGTGATTATCCACTTTCTTCTCCAAAAGGAAGGACTTTTTATTCATGACGTACTTTCAAAGACTGTTGTGGTAAAAGAAAAGACTTGAAGTACTCTATCTGCTCATCAGATAATTCGTAAAAATCCCCTAGAGTCTTTCCAAAACGTCCACCGATACTCGCCCAAGACCCTGCTGGAACCTTAGTCTCTCCTTCTTTTTTTATACCGTCCATAATATGAGTCTCATAAAATGTAATTTTATTTTCAAGACTTAAAAACTCGAGCTCCTCAAAAACTTTTGAAGTAAAAAATAATTGGTCACCTACTGATCTTTTTAACCTCTGTCCAAAGCCAGAAATTGCAATTTCATGTTCTCCCAAGACGCGAAAACTCCCATTTTTTATGTCAATTAAATTGGGTTGAAACTCTATTTCAGTATTAGGTCCAACGACAATCTTTGCACCATTTTCTTTTTTCATTTCAAGAAAAGAATTTTTTCCCGTTCTTATTGTGCATGGGGTGATCACTGGTTTTTTATATATCAAGTTATTTTCCTTACAAACGACTCCACCAAAAAGCCCAGATACAATAAATTGATTATTCTTTAATTCTGAATCATCAATAGCTTTCGAGTTCAAACAAAAACCATTAAAAGAAGTGAAAAAAATTAGTGAAACAATGAAGTTTTTTAAAACCTTGGCCAATCCAATAAACATCTATACCCACTTTAATCAAAGGAAAAATATTTAATACCTGTCTATATTTTAGACAATTTTTCTCAGAAAGGAGAAAAATTCACAGATAATATTGGCACTTGGATTGCTAGCTAATTAAATAAAGATAAAAAAGTAGTTAATTATGTGGCGTTTATTCATTATTTTAGTTTTTCTTATTACTAGCTTTACTTTCATTACGAGTGCACACTCTAGGATGCCAGCTGATGAGTCATCTAACCTATTATCCTGCCCATCAGACTCAATGATAGATCCCGTAAACATTATCGAACCAACACTAAATAAAGAGATGTACTTTAATTGTCGTTTAAAAGAGAAAAATGAGTACATAAATATAAAAGATGACACTAAAACATTGGCCATGGCGTACAAAGTAGATGAAAAGCTGTTTCTTAACAGCCTAAATGTTTTTAAGGAAAATAAGCTAGTAGAATTTCGAAAATACTCTATCGATCAAACTCTTCAAAAATGGGAAATTTATACAAAAGATGAAAACCCCTTTTACATTTACTCACTAGGGGCTTCTCGGCTTGAGGTATTTGATACTGAGACTAGAGCTCCCAAGAGAAATTGCTCATTTGATGTGGAAACAAACGAACTAATCAATATTGAATATGTCGATGACTTTATTTTTGCCACAAAAATAAAGGGTGAACCTGAAACAGAAAAACAAACCCTATCATTTCACATATCTCAAAAGGACAAACCCGAAAAATTCATTCACCAAGAAGTTAAGTTTGAAAAACAATTTAGTCTTGAGCTTAAAACTTGTATAAAAACAAAAATTACACCACTGAAAATATCTGGAGAGATTACCTTTATAAATCAAAGGTTTTTAGTGCCAGAAAGTAATGCTCTTAATAAACAAAAAATTGTAGATTTATTAAAAAAAGATGGCCAAGAGATTATTGATTTTTTCAATTCCCTTGGCCAAGAAGAGCAGCTTTAAATTTTAAAGACTAGAATCTTACTTCAATATCCTCTCTATTAGACGAGACGCTTAGTGTCTCCACTTTTACAGATCTTGAGTCTGTTCTTTTAATATTTAGCTTGTAGTCACCTTCAGCCAATACAATATGAAAGCTCCCATCAGGATTTCCTCTGTAGTCTTGAACTTTATTCCCTCTAGAGTCTAAAACCTCTACAGTAAATTTATCTGTGAGGTTTTGATTTTCATCATAAACAAGACCTCTTACTCCCGACTGCTCTAGCCGATCCAGAAGGTGCATCCAAGCTGGCCTATTTCTTTCCACCGTTTTATCTCTCCACTTAGAGTAGCTTGGTTGAAACCCTTCTCTTGTGGAGTTCAGTTCAATCACGTATGGAATAACCTGTTCATCCGCGTACATCCAATCAACGTCTCCCCCATCAACTCCATAAAGAATCTCCCAAGGAGTCCCTGGCGTGTAATCAAGAAGCTCACCAATTTTTTGTCCAATACTTGAAACAAGCGCGTGTGTTGCTGTTTTTTCACCAGGGCATCCATAAGGATATAAAACAAGCTCACTATAGCTATGATATGAAATATTAAAAACAGGCTTGATATTAGACACTAATCCCATTAGCGCTCTTGTCTCAGGCTCACTAGCTGCCTCTGGACCTCGATATGTTTGTGACCAACGCGATCCACTTGAACCGTTACAGCTGGCCCAGCGGTGAGGGTAATTTCTGTTAATATCAACTCCATATCCACCTTGAGTGTTTTTTCTCCACATCGAATCTCTTGTCCAAACTCTATTGTTACCGTCAACATTAAGCATCGGAACAACAAAAATCTCGTTTGAATCAACCCAATTTTTAACCCTTGAGTCTGTTGAATAGTTTGATAAGAGATACTCAACAATATCAATCCCCACCTCCGGAGTCATCACTTCCCTAGCGTGGTGCATACTATTAAATAAGATCGCCGGTTCTAATTCATCAGACTCTGGATTATCAGAAATCTTAATCGCCCAAATATCTCTGCCTTCAACGGATTCTCCAATTTTAATTAATTTAGAGATTGAGCTGTACTGCTCACTCATGGAGGTTAAAAACGCAGCAATCTCTTCAGAGTTTTTATATTCTTGGTCGGGACGTCTTAAAAGACTTTTCTCCGTCACCATATTTATAATAAATTTCTTTTGCTCTAAATTTTCAAGTTGTTTACTTGTTAAAAGAACATCAACATTTTTCTCTTTAAGGTTGACCCCTAAAATATCCACATCCAATGACTTAAGCACCGACACTTCACGCTTAAGATTTTTTAGTTGGATATTAGCAAACATCGTTTTTGGTGTTTTGAATTCCTCAGGTACATTTGAGTGATCATGATCACCATGAAACATGGAAGCAAAGGCATTTGACGCCAACGCAATAAAAATAAAAATCGAAATTAATTTTTTTGACATATTCATCCTTGAAAAAAATCAGAACCTAAATTCTGACAAGGATACTTTATGTTTGGCAAATAAAATAATGACTACAATATCTGACTTAAAAACTCTTTCACTCTTGGCTGAGTGGAGTTTTCAAAAAAGTTTTCAGGAGTAGCATCTTCTACAATTCGCCCTTCATCCATAAAAATAATTCTATCGGCCACACTCTTAGCAAAACCCATCTCGTGAGTCACACAAATCATGGCCATGCCCTCTTTTGCCAGATCGATCATTACATCTAGAACTTCTTTAACCATCTCAGGGTCTAGAGCAGAGGTAGGCTCATCAAATAAAATAATTTTTGGCGCCATACATAGAGTTCTTGCGATGGCCACACGCTGCTTTTGGCCGCCAGATAATTGATCTGGATATTTATTTGCCTCTGACAATATTTTTACTTTATCTAAAAACTTTAGGGCCGTTTTTTTTGCTTCTTCTTCAGGAATGTTTTTTGCCTTCATTGGGCCAATAGTCAGGTTCTGAAGGATACTAAGATGAGGAAATAAATTAAAATGTTGAAAAACCATTCCCACATCCATTCGAAGTTTTTCAATATTGGTTTGCAGGTCTTGAACTTCTATTGAATCGACAAAGATCTCTCCTTGTTGATACTCCTCAAGGTTATTAATACATCTGATTAAGGTTGATTTCCCGGAACCACTAGGGCCACAAACAACGACTTTTTCTCCAGTTTCAATTCTTAGATTAATATCTTTTAAAACATGAAAATCATCGTACCATTTATTAACATTTTTAAGCTCAATCATTAGTGACTCCGTTGAAACTCTTCTTCAACTTTTTTAGAAAACCGTCCCATCCGAGAACAAATTATAAAATAAATAACCGCACATAAAAAATAGGCTTCCACACTAAAACCAAGCCATTTACTATCGGTCATACTGGCCTTTGTGGTCCCCATTAAATCAAATAGTGCAATAATAATGACAAGGGAAGTATCTTTAAACATTCCGATCATTGTATTTACTGTGGGAGGAATAACCTTAACCAACGCCTGTGGTAGAATGACGAGCTTGATTGTTTGAATGTAATTGAGTCCAATTGACTTTGCCCCTTCCCACTGGCCTTTGGGGATAGAGTTAAGCCCTCCTCTGACAACCTCAGCAAAGTAGGCGGAAGAAAAAAAGATAATCGCCAGTTGAGCTCTAAAGAGTTTATTAATAGTAATTCCATCCGGTAAAAAAAGAGGAATTAAAACGGAGGACATAAATAAAATAGAAATGAGAGGAACTCCTCGAATAAGCTCAATATATACGATTGATAGGTACCTAGGAACTGCCTGTTTTGAGGTTCTTCCAAGTGCTAATAAAATTCCCACCGGATAACTAATTGCAACACCTACAATAGACAAAAGAAGTGTCAACGGCAGTCCACCCCACTTGGATGTTTCCACCTTATTTTCTCCAAATCCGCTAAGGAGAACGAAATAGATAATCATCAAAACCAGAAACTTAACAAATAATAAATTGTTCCAGTTTTTCTTTTTTGTAAAATGAATCCAACCAATAACCAAAAGGACAATTCCTAAAATTGGGCGGTATAAATACTCTCTTGGGTAGACGCCAAAGAGAATAAACGTAAATTTTTCTTTTAAAAATGAAACACACGCACCAGAGCTATTTTTACAAATATTGGCATCACCAACCCAAACTCCATCAATAATTAGCCAATTAAAAAAATACCAACCGACGAAAAGATAGATACATAAAATAAATGTGGACGCCAGAGTTGACCCTAGGTCAATAAAATATTTTTTTTTCAACTGCCTAAGCACGAGAAGATCTCCCGAAAAAATTTAACACCCCAGAACTTAAAAGAGAGAGACTAAGATACATGGCCATTATGAGTCCAACCAGCTCAATTGCTTGACCTGTTTGATTCATTGATGTGTTCGCTATAGAAACAAAATCAGGGTAGCCAATGGCCACGGCCAATGAGGAGTTTTTGGTTAAATTTAAAAATTGAGAAATTAATGGCGGCAGAGAGACTTTAAAACTTTGGGGGATGATCACATATCTTAAGAGTTGATAATCATTTAAACCGATGCTTCTTCCCGCTTCCCATTGTCCTTTATCGATGGCCAAAATACCAGATCTAATAATTTCTGCCATAAATGCACCGGTATAAATAGTTAAGCCTAAAAACAACGAGCAAAATTCTGGAGATAAACTTTTTCCTCCGGAAATATTAAAGCCTTGAAGCTTAGGCGCACTAACTGGAAAGATTATTGAAAAAATAAAGATACACCCAACAACTCCAACAATTGATAAAAGAATAAAACTTAGTCCTTTGTACTTTTTAATTTTTACAAGACTAAAATAGAAAATTCCAAGATTTAATAAAACAATCGAGAAAGCAAAAAGATAATTAACAACACTTGAAGAGAATACCGGAAAGTAAAAGCCTCTATTACTTAAAAGAATGCCGAAAAAAGAATGAGCATTTCTTACCGAAGGAAAAATATCTGTAAATAAGGCATACCAAAAAAACAGTTGAAGAAGCAGTGGGATATTTCTTGTAATATTAATATAAGTTTCAGAAAAGTTTTTAAGGGCATGCTTTTTTGAAATTCCCATCACTCCAAAAATAAGGCCCAGTAAAAAAGAAAAGGCACATCCTACTGCCGCCATTTTGAGTGTATTAAAAAAGCCAACGGTGAGTGCTTTTTTATAGGTATCAAAACTATCATAGGAGATCATTGATTCACTAATTTCAAAGCCAGCCTCATACTCAAGAAAACCAAAACCCGTGGCCACGTTTTGCGCACTTAAGTTGTGTTGAAGCTGGGAAAATAAAGAGTAAAATGACCCTAGGACAATAATTAAAATTGCCGCAGAGAAAATCTTAGAAGATAGTTTTTTATTAATATTCACCTAAGATATTTTATCTCACTGGCGGAGCGTATAAAAGCCCACCATTTGACCAAAGATTGTTTAATCCTCTATCTAATTTTAGTGGTGAGTTTTTCCCCACATGGCGCTCAAAAATTTCACCATAGTTCCCCACGTGAGAAATGGTGTTTTTCGCCCACGCTTCATCAAGTCCTAAGGCCTTTCCATTTCCACGAGAAATCCCAAGAAACCTTCTAACCCTTGGGTTTTTTGATTTAGAAAAACTTGAGATATTTTTCGAGTCAATGTTGAGTTCCTCAGCTTCAATAAGTGCGTAGATAGTCCACTTCACCACATCAAGCCATTGGTCATCACCATGTCTTACTGCTGGAGCAAGGGGTTCTTTAGAAATGACTTCAGGTAAAATAGTAAACTCACTGGGATTTTTCATTTTTGATCGTTCACTGGCCAATCCAGATCGATCAGTCGTTAAAGCATCACAGCGCCCTTTAATAAATGACTGGTTAACTTCTTCGTTACTTTCAAAGACAACTGGCTTTAACTTTAAGCGATTCGCGCGAAAAAAATCGGCCATATTAAGCTCAGTTGTTGTTCCTTGTTGAGTACACACGCTTGCACCATCAAGCTCCATAGCGCTTTTGACTCCAATTTTTTTTCTC
>DCQT01000052.1:1022-14561 GCA_002323535.1 Bacteriovoracaceae bacterium UBA1511 | reverse complement strand
TCTTGTTTCTCAAGAGGCTTTGAAAACTTAATACTATCTCCCTCTGATATTTCAGGAAGTATTGTATCTTTTGACTTGGAAACATCTTGATTGGCTTTTTCTGCTGCCGCTTCAAGATAAACAGTTCTGAAGCCTGGAAATTTAATTATGGACCCAGTCGATCTGAAATGATGCCCATTTATCTCTGAATGAATTGTTGTTTGGTCGATAACAGCGTGAGACATTTGCGAGGAGATAAATTTATTCCAAATGAGTTCATAGAGTTTAAATTGATCCGGGTCTAAGTCTCCTTTAACTTGCTGAGGAGAAAACTCTAAATTTGTTGGCCTAATTGCCTCGTGAGCATCTTGAACCTTAGAATTAGACTTTTTTCCCTTGTATATTATAGGAACCTCAGAAAGATACTTAACTCCATAGGTATCTTTAATGTAATCTCGCAAATTACCTAAACTCTCTGGTTCAGTTCTTACAGAGTCCGTTCTCATGTAAGTGATCAAACCTTGTAGAGAATGGCCTGTAATCTCGATTCCTTCATATAGCTTTTGGGCCACCATCATAGTTCTCTTAGCAGTAAACCCAAGCTTATGGGATGCTTCTTGTTGTAACTTAGAAGTTGTAAAAGGAGCCGTTGGACTTTGCTTTCTTTCTCTTTTTTTCACCTCGATAACATTAAGGTTTTTTCCCTTGCAACTATCTAAGATTTTTTGAACTTCTTTTTCATCTTTAAGCTCATTTTTTTTAGTTTTTTCTTCACCATAATATCGAACCTCAAAAGCCTTTCCATCCTTTGACGACTCTCCGTTAATGGTGAACCATTGCTCTGGTACAAACTTCTTAACCTCGATTTCTCTATCGGATATAATTCGTAGGGCCACAGATTGAACTCGCCCAGCAGAAATACCTCGTTGAACTTTATCCCAAAGGATTGGAGAAATTTTGTAACCAACCAGCCGATCAAGCACCCTTCTCGTTTTTTGAGAATCATACATATAAGTATTGAGTTCAGTTGGGTTTTCAATTGCATTTCTTACTGCAGTTTTTGTTACGGCGTTAAATACAACACGATAAATACCCTTTCTTCGACCAATCTCTTCACTTAGGTGAAAGGCAATCGCCTCTCCCTCACGGTCCATATCTGGTGCGAGAAAAACACTATTTGCCCCCTTCGCAAGATCTCTGATTCGGCTAATTTTATCGCCTTTACCACTAATCGGAACAAGGTCAATATTAAAATTGTCATCGATATCAACACCCAGTTTTGACTTTGGTAAATCTTTTATGTGCCCATTTGAAGCAACAACCTGAAACCCTCTGCCTAAATATTTTTTTATCGTTTTTGCTTTGGAGGGGGATTCCACGACGACTAGATCATAATCCTTGACTGCGGTGGAGGACGCCTTTTTTGTCGTTTTTTTTGTGGCTTTTTTAGCTGCCTTCTTTGTCGTTTTTTTTGCCGTCTTTTTGGTCGCTTTTTTTGCAACCTTCTTCTTTGTGGTTTTTTTCTTCGTTGCTTTTGTTGATGCTTCTGCTGCCATTTGCCCCAGACCTATAATAAGTATTTGATTTTATGTTTTAGTTAAAGTTCAGTATTCATTAACTCATCTAATTCTTCAAGGTCAAATTCAGTTAAGCCAAAAGGATTGTCTTTATTATTGATATCTTCATCCATATATTGGCGCCCAACTTCCTCTTCGATCTCATCTAGTGCAGCGAAATCATTTGGATCTTTACTGACTTTAGTGTCACCTTCAAGTTTATCCAGGCTTTGTTCCTCGAGAATTTTATCTTCATCAAGCTTGGCCTCCAACATTTTTTGCTCCGCTTCAACAATCTCTTGCTCCAGACGCTCTAAATCCCTTAGGTCCTTTTCATGGTCATTAAGAATTGATTTTTCAAGTTCTTGTCGCTCCAATTCCTCAATTTCCTCATCAGTTAGCCTTATGTTTTCAGCACTTTTCAAAACTTCTGCAGATAAATCATCTACACCGACCTCAACATCTAAGTTCTCTAGGCTATCAAACGTGCTGCTTGTTTGAGACTTACTAAGTTTACCCAAAGCACTATCCTTGGCCGCATCAAAAGAGTTTTTCGAAAATGCTAGAAAACCCAAATCTATCTCGTCAGAAGAGTTCGTCACTAAAGCGGTAGAAAAATCATCGGTCATAGATATTACTGACAATTCACCTATTTTGTAGGATGGGTCCTTTGAGATTCTTTTTCCAGTTCCTCTGTCATAGAATGAATAAACTTCAAAAACATTTCCTATCTCAACCCCATCGGCTCTACCTCTATCCAGATATACAACATCTCCATAAATCATATTTTTTGCAAGATCTTTATAGGAGTCAATAATTGCAGCCTCAATTGCTCGATCATTAAAAGTTTTTACAAGCTTATCAATTTTTGGCGTATAAACAGTGACTCGGTCTCCTCTTCTTGCCTCTCCAGTAAGTTCTATGACCTCACACTCCCACAGGTTTTTCAATTTTCGAAGAACTTGCACTTGGGCCACTATTGAGTACCTATAACCACTTCGGTCCGAAACCTCATGTGAAACCTTCCCCTCTGGTTTATAAACAGAAAACCTATCTCCTGCCTTTACATCAACTGCTTTATCAAAATGTATAAAAACTTTGTCATATGGACGAATCAACGTAGGCTCTGTTCTAGCGGCATGAATAAAGCCAAAATCTTGGACAATATTCGTTGAGACAAAAGTATTTAAATAAAAACCTTCTTTATAGTTAAAGTTGATTTTTGCATTTCTATCAAACCCAACCTCGTCATACTCTTCTGATGGCGGAGGGATTAAAATATCCTTTTTAGGTGGTGCATACTTTCGAAACTCCTCATTCAACTTCAACTTTGCCAAATTATCAAAATCGTCAAAAGTATCTTCTGATAGGAACTGAAAATAAGCCCCATCAGCCTTAAGCTTTTCTCTTTCTGTAAGCCATGCTGGAACAGTTTCGTCTCCAAATTCTTGGAGATCAGTGACCTTCTCCGAAGACTTTTTAAAATTACCAAATTCCTTAAACTCTCCGACCTTGACCGTAGGTACTAAATTTTCATCCCCAGACTCAAAAATTAAAACCATACCAGGCTCTATCTCGTGAGGGTTTGTTATCTGGGGATTAAGAGACCATATCTTTGCGTAATAAAAACCAGAACCAAATAATGTTTGAGATATTTTCCAGAGGTAATCTCCTTCTTTTACAACATATTTCTCTTTGGTTGATTTTGATATTAGGCTATTCCATTCATCATCTGACATTTTTGCTTTAATTAAATCAATCTCTGACAATATTTTTTTTTCGTCCTCACTTACGTCGATAATTTTTATTTCCGAAGAAAATGAATTGTCGTCCAAATTGACCTCAAGAGTATCAGTCAATTCCTTCTTTATTTCCTCACCAACATCACTGCGAAGTTCCTCTAGTTCATCTAGCTCCTCTCTTTCTGAAACCTCCAAGGTTGGTTTGGACTCAATAGACTTACCCAAGTCCTCTATATCGACATCTTTTGTATCACTGTCCTCAAGTAACTCTAAATCAGAGAAATCTACGCTATCTTGAGAGTAGCAAGTAAAGGAAATCAAAAGAGCTATAATAAAGAATTTTATCAATTAAAACTCCCTATTGCTTTTTCAAACGGTGCTTTCATCGCTTTAAACCTTTTTACTATAACGGGGTCCCCAATTAACTTGGAAACCTCACTCCCTCTTTCAATCGCTTTTTTTGAAAAAATAGAAAAGGGCATTGATATCGCAACCTCTTCATAGATTTGAACCGCAATTAAACTCTCTCCTTGAGCTTGCATTACCTCGGCCAAGAAAAACCTGGCTTGAGCACGAATTTGCTCAACATTAGATTTTTCTAGCTCTTTCGCGAGCAATACTGCATCGCCGTACCTTTGTTTTTTGATTTTTAATTGAAGCCGACTAAGCGACCTTAACTCTCTTGCGACCTTGCCCCTATTATAGGAGCTGCCATCCAGGGTTCTATTAACCTTTTTCCCCATAATTTTTTTGTAATTTGCGTGTATATCCTCTCTTTGAGAATGAGGTGTTTCAGGCGTTGACTGGGATAAGAGCTCATTATACTTTTCTTCCAGAGCTTTATACTTTTCAATATGGCTTTCTCTTTCAGATTTTCCAGTTTTTCTTTCTTTTCCAAAGTAAGCACAGGAAAAAAGAAATTGAGTAATCCCTAAAAAAATAAAAAAGCGAGATAAAGGGTTCCGAGACAAGCTTGCCACTTATGAAGTCCTCCTGACTTAAAAGTTTGCATATTACAAATTCTCATAGTACTCATCCATAAGTACTGATAATTAAATTCTAAATTAAACAATTTTTAAGTCAAACTAGGCATATTTTAGGGAATTAAATGACAGACAAACTAATTAATCTAACTATTGAGGTAGATAAAAAAGACTCCTCTTTTGTATATTTTACTTTTGAGGCAAACGAGGGACTTTGTTTTTACTCTACTCTTGACCACAAAGAAGGGGACCAAAAAAGACGGTTAAGTATCAGCTATACTTCTTCTTTACATAATGAATTTCTAACTGTTTTTAACTACCTCAAAAAGTCTATTGACATTAATATTATTCAAAAAGACGTAGTTGATTAAATAAGGGTAGTTTATGACCAACTTTAATAGAAGGGAATTTTTAAAGTTTTTGGGAGCAACAGGTATCGTTTCAGTTACCTCTCCACTTCATGCCTCAAACGTTAGACGGGTTACTCATGACCCAAGTATTTTTCCAAGTAGTTTAGATGATCTAGTAATCACGCCTTTATTGAAGAAAAGTACTCTCATTTCTTGGGGTGATCAAATATCTAAAAAAGATCGTTTTGGTTTTAATAATGACTACAACGCCATTGTACCTCTTAAAGAAGACTCTGCGCTTCTATGGACTAATCACGAATATATTCACCCACTCTTCATCCATGGAGAAATGAATCCTGACAAAAAAACGAAATCTCAAATCGATCAAGAGATGTACAACGTTGGTGGAAGTATCATTGAAATTAAAAAACTCAAAAATGGCCAATGGAAACTTGTTAAAGACTCACCATACAATCGAAGAATCACCGGTCAAACAATGATCCCATTTAGTAAAAATATATCCATTGCCGGAAATAATTTTGCAATGGGAACGTTATCTAATTGCGCAGGAGGTACAACTCCTTGGGGTAGTGTTCTTACCTGTGAAGAAAATTACGACAACTTCTATGGCGAAAGAGAGCACGGGGAAACGAATAGAAGCAAAAGTGATAATGGATGGGAAAAGTTTTACGATAACCCACCAGAGCACTATGGTTGGGTAGTCGAAATAAATCCAAAAACAGGTGCAGCCAAGAAACTCGTAAGCCTCGGCCGTTTCCAACATGAGTGTGCTACCGTTACTACTTCTAAGCAGGGTAAAACTGTTTGCTACAGTGGTGATGATAAGGCAGGAGAATTTTTATATAAATTCATTTCCAGCGACAAATCATCATTAGAAAATGGAACTCTATATGTAGCAAATACAAATATTGGAAAATGGATACCAATTGATTTGGAGCTTTCACCCATCCTTAAGAAGCATTACAAATCGACAACAGAGGCATTAACTCACTGTCGAAAAACCTCTCGAATTTTAGGTGCAACACCTCTAGACAGACCTGAGGACATCGAAGTTCACCCAAAAACAGGCGATGTTTATGTTTGCTTAAGCAATAACAAAAAAGCAGGAAATTATCATGGATCAATCATGAGACTTTCTGAAGACAAAACTAACCCATTAGAGTTTAAATCAGAAACTTTTTATGCAGGAGGGACAGACTTCTCTTGCCCTGACAACATTGCCTTTGACTCAAAAGGAAACCTTTATCTGACCTGCGACATCTCTGGTTCTAAAATTGGCAAAGCCCCATATAAGAAATTTGGAAACAATGGTTTATATGTTATCCCGGCCAGTGGCAATAATGCAGGAAAAGCGATTCAAATTGCATCTGCGCCAAATGACGCTGAATTAACTGGCTTGTGCTTTTCACCTGACGAGAAATCATTATTTTTGTCTGTCCAACACCCAGGGGAGCTGACTAAAGACTTGAGTAAACCAACAAGTAATTGGCCTAGCAGTAAAAAAGAGGACACTCCAAAGCCAAGTGTTGTCGAGCTTAGAGGCCCTCTTTTGAAAAATTTAAATCTTCTTGGATAATTACAAGTTCTCTTTGATGTAACTTAAAACATCATCATGATGAGTTTTTGTTTTAACCTTATCCATGACGTGAACTAACCTTCCTTCTTTGTTTAGGATAAATGTTGTCCTTAAGATTCCGTCATACTCCTTGCCCATGAATTTTTTCGGGCCCCAAGCTCCATATTTATCCGCAACCTTATGTTCCGGATCAGATAACAGGGTAAAGTTTAGGCCTTGCTTATCTTCGAAACGAGAGAGCTTCTCTGGCATATCTGGAGACAGAGCAAGGACCTCTGTTTTAACTTTAGAGAATTCTTTTTTATAATCTCTTATTCCACAAGCTTGCACAGTGCAGCCTGGTGTCATTGCCTTAGGGTAAAAGTAAACAACAACATTTTTTTTGCCTCGAAAGCTTTTAAGGTCAATTTCTTTGCCGTTTTGATCCTTTAATTTAAATACCGGTGCAAGGTTGCCAACTTTTGGAAATGCCATATTTTCTCCTTAGGTTTATCACCATTTATCTCTAAGCTGTCTTAGCTTAATAAATATTTGTTCATCTTCATTTTTGGCAAATTCAGGGTGATTTTTCAATTGTTCTCTTTTTTCTTTCAAAAATAGATTGATTTTTCTTTCGACGGCCATAGAAAGAGGTTCTTCATTGTACTCTTTGATTTCCTGGGACTTCTTTTTAAGAATTGTGCAGATATCATCAGATTCAGAGACTGACTTAGCAAATTTTAAATTATTTATAAGATAGTCATGTCCCGGGTAGACAATAACCTCATCATCTAATTCATCATAGATATTAACAACTGTTTGATAAAGATCGTGGACATTACCTCCATTTTTGCAATTTCCTACGCCGGCGTTAAATAATGTGTCACCTGAAAAGATGGCCTTTATACTTGAGTTTAAGCTGTCTTTTAAAAATATCGCCAGGTGCGACTCTGTATGTCCGGGGGAGCGTTGAAATTCAAGAATATACTCATCCCCAATCTCAAGTAGATCCCCCTCATTGACCGTTTTTGTAATTCCTTGAAAGTCTTGCTCGAAGCCTTTTTGATAAATTACCTCAAGATCATACGAGTCTGTTAGAAACTCATTACCTTGAATATGGTCCCAATGGTTATGTGTATTTATAATATATTTTGGAAGAAGATTATTTTTTTCAATAATTTCTTTAGTTTTAAATCCATCAAAAGGGTCTATAATAGCGGTGATATTTGATTTAGAGCAGTAGATAAGATACGAAAAGTTTCGTAAGTTATTAAAATTGTATTGCTGAATGACAGGCATCTAGTTTTCCAGTTAATAGAGGAAATATTATGGCAAATTTATCACTATATACAAAAATTTTTCTCTCTTTTTTGGGAATGAAAATTATCATTCAAAACTACCTTGATTTAAGAAATGTTCGCTCAATACTTAAAAACAAAAAATCCATTCCACCTGAATTCTCTACTGTAATTACTGAGGAAGAATATAAAAAAAATATCTCCTACAACCTGACAAAGATTTCTTTTGGAAAAAAAGTTAGAACATTTAACTTATTTATCCTTCTTGCTTGGACAATGCTCGGGGGACTTGATTTGCTAACGGCCAAGCTCTACTCCGTAACAAAGACTCTTTGGATCAATGAACTACTTATTTTTTTTAGTTTTGGAATAATTAACCAGGTACTATCCCTACCATTTGATATTTATAATCAGTTCGTTATTGAAGAGAAGTTTGGATTTAATAAATCAACTCACAAACTCTTTTTTACAGATCAAGTAAAAGGAATAATACTTTCTGCTCTTATAGGTGGGCCAATTATCATGGCGATTATGACCTTTTTAAAGACTTATCCAGAAACATGGTGGGTTTATAGTTTTATAACAATAGCTGCTTTTCAATTATTGCTTGTTTATTTATACCCAACCGTTATTGCTCCCCTTTTTAACAAGTTCAAACCACTTGAGAACGAAAATATCGAAACCGAAATAAAAGTACTCCTCGATAAAACAGGCTTTGAAGCAAAAGGCATCTTTGTCATGGACGCTTCAAAAAGAAGTGGACATGGAAACGCTTATTTCACTGGTTTAGGAAAACAAAAAAGAATAGTTTTCTTCGATACACTTTTAGATCAACTGGCCCCAAAAGAAATTGTAAGTGTACTTGCTCACGAAATTGGACATAGTAAAAAAAATCATATTTTAAAAGGCATCGCACTCTCTTTTGTCATGCTTTTTTTATCTTTTTACCTTACCCATCTAGCATTAAATTCTTCTGCATTTCTGACAGGTCATGGACTCAACTCTATTTACCTTCCAACACAATTAATTTTAATTAGTTTAGTATTTCCTCTGTACTCTTTTTTCCTTACACCGTTTTTTAATTTTATTTCTAGAAAAAATGAGTTTGAAGCAGATGAATATGCGGCAAAAACTACTAATGCCAATGATTTAATCTCGGGACTTTTGAATTTATACAAGCATAACCTTGGAAATCTAACTCCAGATCAAATTTACAGTAATTTTTATCACTCACACCCACCTGCAGCAGTAAGGATTAATCATCTGAGAAATCTTGAGAAAAAAAACTAAACTAGTTTTTCTCCAACTCCAAAAGATATTTCTTTACCTCAACTCAGGCTTTAAAGCCTCCTATTCTGGAGGTGCCTATCACTCTATGGCAGGGAAATAATATTAAATATTTATTTTTTGATAATGTTTGCCCAATCGCTTGAGAGAATCTTTTAGACCCAAACAACTTTTGAGACAGTTCTCCGTAAGTTATCGTTGACCCGTAATTTATTTGAGTAAGATTTATTAGAACTTTTTTTTGAAATTCAGATTGATACTCCAAAGAATTAAAAAAACACTTTTCAAATTTGCAGGATATAATTTTCTTTTTTAAGTCATGAAGAAACTGACTCTGATTTATTAATCATATCAATACCAAATAGCTTTTCTTTTGAGCCCCTTAAAACAAAGTCGTACTTGCCAAAACTTAAAATCTCATTGTAAATCCTTGTCATGAAAAAACTTACTCCAATAAAAACCTTTGCCGTTATCGACTGCGCCACAGATGAGCCATCTATCGCCTGCTACAATCGGCTCCTGCAACTAGGAATCCCTTGTAGTTATCATTCTGCGAATGAATTTGGTACAAGCACTTTAAAAAACATTGATCATTTTTACGGTGGTTTCATCTTTGGCTCGATGTCCCATGTTCATGAGGATCTCCCTTGGCATCATGAACTTGCTGACTGGGCAAAAAAAGCGCTCGAACAAAGCTTTCCATTACTTGGAATTTGTTTTGGCCATCAGTTAATGTGTCATCACTTTGGCGCCAATGTTGTTATAAATAAAGAGATAGAAGCTGAGCAAAAAGGAACCAGGACTGTTAGGTTTCTTAAAAGCTTTGGTGAAATAGAAGCTGGTGACACCAGAGAGTTTGCCGTATCTCACTCTTACAGGGTTGAGAATCTTCCTTCAACGATGGAGGAGATTGGAGCTTCGGACCTTTTTAAAAATGATATTGTACGACATAAAACTCTTCCCTTTGTAGGCCTTCAACCTCATCCTGAGGCCAGTGATCACTTTATTAAGTCAGACTTCAAGGACAATCCTCCGGCGAGAGAAAATTCTGAGCGAACAAAGATTGAGGGGATTAATTTTATGATGAACTTTCTTAAAGTTTACTGCCCAGAAGCTTATAAAAATTTAAGTTAAGTCATCAGCGAAGGGATGACTTTAAAAAATCAAAATACGGCTTTTTATACTCATCAAACTCATTGTGGACTTCATGGAAGCCTCCCTCAATTAACTTAAATCGAACATTTTTTTCGATAAAGCTAAAATACTCAACTAAGGCTTGTGCTGAAACTATTTTATCTGCGGAGCCCACGCTACAGAATACGGGATAATCTACATTTAATGGTTTTGAAAAAACATTCCTAGCTTCTCTTATCATTTTAAAAAGTAATGCTGAGTTTAAGCTTAAAAGACAGAGCTCATCATTTACGTATTTATCTTTAACGGATTTGTCATGGGACAGTTGATTCAAGTCAACTAAACCCTTAAGGTAAATTCCTTTGCCTTTTTCCGACAGCTTTTCGAGCCAGTTACTTTTTACGAGGTCGACAACTTTACCCAAAAAACCTGGTATAGATGCAGGAGGAGCATTTAGAAAAACTCTTTCAGGCAAAGATGACATTTGATTTTTTTGGATAAAACCAGCAGTGATTAATGCGCCCATAGAGTGGCCAAACAAACTATAATTTTCCATCTTATAATCTGTCTTTAAAAAGCCAATCAACTCTGATAAATCCTCGTAAAAATGAGAAAACTCCGCAACCCAACCTTTTTTGCCTTCGCTGTTACCATGACCTCTCAAGTCATAAAGGGCGATATTATAATCAGAGGAGAAAAGTTCTAAAACATAATCTTTGTGTCTTCCTAAGTGCTCCCCCACTCCGTGAGTGACAATTAGCCAAGAATCTTTTGATGACTCAAAAATCTCTAAGTTTAACTTTAAGTTGTCTCTAGTTACTAAGAATTTTTTTTCCCCGTTCATTAAATTCCCCAATTTTTTTTATATAATAACATCATGAGTAATCTTCGACCAATTTATTGTCCAGAGTGTTTCAACCATTCTTGTTATCTCAAGCCAAAAGGAAAAATAAGTATTTATTTTGACGGTAAGCAAAGGACTTCCGGTCAATTTATGTTTAATCTTGAGGACCAAAGGGTTGATCAGATCCAATCAACGATGCGTGAAAAATTGGAAGAGTATTTTCAATGGTACTCAGAGTTCCAAAATAAAAAACCACTAGAAAAAGTAGACTTAGTCTCTGATGACTTTGCCTGCGAAAATGGCTGCGGAGGAGAAAATCTGGGTAAATTCTCCGTTGTAGGTGTCTTGTTTTTAGAAAAGTATTTCAAAAACCTCATTGAAGAATTGGCGAGTGAATACGACATTCCTTTGGATCTATAACCTACTTTCTAACTTTAAATTCTAGTAAAATTGCAGGTAAGTAAACCAAATCAATCACCAAAGCCATCGTCAAAATAATTGAACAAAGCACTCCAAAATTAATATTAGGAACAAAGTTTGCAAAAATAAAACATCCAAAGCAAATGGTCAGAATAAAAGTTGTAAAAACAAGAGCAGGGCCTGTGTGAATAAAAACTTTCTCTAAGCTTTTTATGGGAGAGAGCCCGGATTTAACCATTTCTTTGTAGTGTGAGAGAAAATGGATGGTGTCATCAACCGCAATCCCTAAGCAAACAGAAATAACAATACTAGTTCCAATATCGACATATATTCCCGCAAGATACATATAACCTCCACCAAAAATAAGAGGAACAACATTTGGAAGAAGCGAAAGCGCACCTAGCTTCCATGACTTTAGAACAACAAACAAAAGAAAAGAGATTAAAATGAGCGCAGTGGATAAGGATTTAAAAAATGAACTCACAATATAATTAACCATATTGTGATAGAGAGGAAGTTTTCCTGTTACTTTGATATCCAGCCCTAATTCTTTTGCTTTTTTTGTCATAATATCAATTTCTTTTAGTGACCGTTGTGCGTCATGAACATTCCATAGAATAACTAATCTCATAAATTGGTTATCAATGCTCATTTCATTATTTAAATCCATTCCTTGAGGAAGACCCAAAGAGTATAAAAGAAGGAGCTCGGCGATTTCCTCTTTTGTATTTGGAATAACATAATACTTCTCATCATCGTCATTCATTTTCTTGTTTAATTCACGAACAGTTTTGGTAATACTTGTTACCTTATTAACAAAGTCTTTACCCTCGAGCCACAAGATGAATTCCTCAACCTTTCTCATAAATTCAGGCGACTTAATTCCATCAACTTTACCGCTATTAATCATTACATTTGGTCCACCGAGGCCATTGAAAGTATCCAAAAGAAAATTAGTGTCCTTTGCGATTTTCAAACGAGGGGAAAAGTGCTTCAAGGGATCACTGTTAACTTTATTTTGAAGACTCAAATAAGCGCTAACTATCGCCAGTATTGAAATTCCATATACTATCACTTTTTTATTTCTATCAATCCATGCAGTATATCTTGCACTTAGCTCGTCACTCACCCCTACTCTTTTAGCTTTTCTTCCCTTTTTAAGTGGAACATATTTCAGCATGGGACAGATCAAAAAGATCGTAAATACCCACGCCACTCCTGTGCCAATTCCAGAAAGAGCCCCTAGGTGTTGAATAGGAATTAACTCTGTTGTCATGAGTGAGAAAAATCCAATCATCGTAGAAAAAGATGTTAAAAAAGTAGGAACAAAGTTTTTATGAAGCGTAGCCCTCAAAGCTTCTTTTTTATCGCCATTGTTATCCAGGCTTCTGTAATAAGTCGAAAGTATGTGAATCGAATCGGCCATGCATATGGCGATTAAGATTCCAGGAATTGCGGCACTTAAGTTATCATACTTAAATCCAAGAAAAGCTCCTGTGGCCATGGTAAATAAAATGACAATGCAAACTAAGGCGACAGGAAACATGAATCCATCGATTGATCTAAATACAAACAGCAAGAGGATTATCATTAAAATAAAATCCACGGGGATCATGACCTTTAGATCATCTTCACTTACTTCTCTGTAAGCATCGTTATAAGCATCTGCTCCTATAGGGTGAAAGGTTAAGCCACTATCTTTTTCATAGGGTTTAACAAGTTCTCGGACTTTTTCTGCAATTAAACGATAATTTGGGCTGCCTTTAACATTTGGGATCAGTGCTGCGGTAACGACCGCTGTTTTTCCATCCAGAGATATAAACCTGTTTTTAATTATCTTATCTTCAAGAGCAACTTGCTTTTTTTCTTCAATGTCTTTTTTTGTTAGATCTGAGATATTTTCTAAAAAAGGCACCGAGTAGAGATCACCCTCTTCTGAGACTGAGTAGTTATAATTGGCCATTGAGTCTACTCGAGCAATCTCAGGCACCATCCACATTCCTTCAGTTATATCAGAGAGAACTTGAAGATTCTTTTTTGAAAAAATGGTGTCTTTTGAGTGAATCGCCAAAAGTACTCTTTCATCATTTCCAAACTTTTGTTCCAATTCATTTAAGTCCTCAATAAGAGGGTCTGTAGTTCTAAACCAAATTCGAACACCAAAATCAGACTCAAGAGTTAATAGCTGTGGAATCATTAAAAAAGAAACTAGCAAAGAAGCGAAAATATAACGTTTTGGTTTTTCGTATAAACTTGTCGCCAGAGAGGAGATAAATTGGTGCATTAGAAATCCTAAAATCAATAATCGATGAAAATAGGATACTTAAAAATTTTGAATTGGAAAAATAGACATTATTGGAACTGAAAAAA
>DCQT01000052.1:0-702 GCA_002323535.1 Bacteriovoracaceae bacterium UBA1511 | reverse complement strand
AAAAAGATGGTGGGCGTGGCAGGGATTGAACCTGCGACATCTGCCTTGTAAGGGCAGCGCTCTCCCACTGAGCTACACGCCCATCTTGTTTCAGTGAGGTGTAATTTAGAGATTTTTCATCTTTCTGTCAAATAAAAAGGGAGCATTGATAAAATGCCCCCCCTAAATCCTAAATAATGAATTTTATAAGACTTTAATTGGCCACTTCAAGCGTGGAGTCTGTGTCCAATACTTTTAAGCCTACCACTTTCATAAATGTCTCTGGTCTTGAAAGATTTAGCGCATGTTTTAAAACCTCTTCAGTTTGCGAGCACGCTACAATTTCAATTCCTTGCTTAATTTCCTTTGGAATATCCGGTAGGTCTTTAGCATTTTTGGCCGGAATTAAAACCTTTTTAACACCCGCTTGCTTGGCCGCAAGGAGCTTTTCTTTTAATCCACCAATTGGAAGAACTCGTCCTCGAATAGTCACCTCTCCAGTCATCGCCACATCTTGAAAAACTTTTATTCCAGTGATTGCTGAGGTCAGTGCCGTGACCATCGTGATCCCAGCAGAAGGCCCATCTTTTGGTGTTGCCCCCTCTGGAACATGAATATGAATATCATTTTTGTCATACCAAGAAGCATCTATTCCCAGTCGATCAGATATTGATCTTACATAACTCATTGCCGCTCTTGCTGACTCTTGCATGACATCACCAA